>JANOTG010000482.1:0-5302 GCA_031416215.1 Betaproteobacteria bacterium | reverse complement strand
CAAGGCGTCACCGCCCTGCAGTGCCTGGCCATTGGCGCGCAGGGCACCGCGCACCAAGTGCACGTAGGCCTTGCGCGCTGGATCGAGCGTCGTCTGCACCCTGTCGGCACCGTCCAGCAAGCCGGCGTAAAGGGCGGCGTCTGCATGGATGGTGACCGACCCGTGCGCCCCGTCAGGGGAGGCCACGAGACGCAGCCGCCCGCGCTTTTCTGCCTCGGGGTAGGTTCGTTGTTCGTAGCCCGGGTTGATCCCGCGCACGTTGGGCTCGATCCAGATTTGCAGGAAATGCGTGGTGGCGTCGGGCGCATGGTTGAATTCGCTGTGCCGCACCCCGGTACCGGCGCTCATGCGTTGTACATCGCCCGGCGGAATCCCTTTGACGTTGCCCAGCGTGTCCTTGTGTGCCAACTCGCCGCTCAGCACGTAACTGATGATCTCCATGTCGCGGTGCCCGTGGGTGCCGAAACCGGTGCCTGGCGCGATGCGGTCTTCGTTGATCACGCGCAGGTTGCCCCACCCCATGTGTTCGGCGTCATGGTAATCGGCAAAAGAGAAACTGTGGAACGACTTCAGCCAGCCATGATCGGCCAGACCCCGTTCACCGGATTTGCGCAACTTCAGCATGTGACCTCCTGTTGTCCAGGTGGCAACTGTAGGCTTCCGGCGCGCAACAACAGAACATTGGATTTGCTGGCATCATTCGAAAATATTGAATTGAAAGAGCGCCAATGCAGAATCCGAGAGATGTTCTGACACCCGAAAGCCTGTCCATGCTGCAGTCCATCGCCGATGCTGGGAGTTTTGCTGCCGCCGCGCGTCTGCTGGGTGTGGTGCCCAGCGCACTGACCTACCGTGTGCGGCAGCTGGAAGACGCCCTCGATGTGTTGTTGTTCGATCGCAGTGCGCGCCAGGCGCGCCCGACTCCCGCCGGCGCCGAGTTGTTGCGCGAGGGCGCCCATGTGCTTGCCGCCATCGACGCCATGGCGAACCGGGTGAAGCGGGTGGCCACCGGGTGGGAGGCACAACTGACCATCGCGGTGGACGGCATCATTTCGCAAACCACCATGATGGAGCTGTGTGAAGGCTTTTATGCCATGAACCCGTCGACCCGCTTGCGCCTGCGTGACGAAACCCTGTCCGGCACACTGGCGGCACTGACCAGCGGAGTGGCGGACCTGGCAATCGGTGTGCCGGAGACCGTCAACAACACCGACATCCACAGCAAACCACTGGGCGATGTGCGTTTTGTCTACGCCGTGGCACCACACCATCCGCTGGCAGCAATCACCGAGCCTCTGCCGGACGCCACACTGGCCCGCTTTCGGGCGGTGGCTGTCGCGGACACGGACCAGCGCGGCGGCGGTCAAACCTTCGGCCTGTTTGGCGGCCAGGACGTGTTCACCGTGGCCAGCATGCGCGCCAAGTTGCAGGCCCAGCTACGCGGCATGGGCAGCGGCTTCGTGCCCGAATGCATGGCCCGCGGCTATATCGAAACCGGGCTATTGGTGGTGCTGGCAACCGAGCGCGCGCCGCGCGTGGTGCGCCCGCATTACGCCTGGCGCGCAGCGGCGCGTGGCAAGATGGGCCGCGCCATGCAATGGTGGCTGGCGCAGCTGGATACGGCGAAGACGCGCGAGGCCTTGTTGTCGCACCATGCACACACCTGACTGCTTGCGGACTGGGCGCCGCAGCCGCGCGCGGTTGTTGTTACCAGCCGTGTAAAGTGCAAGACAAACAACCGACCCGAAAGACAGGCACCATGAACCAACCCAAGCACATTGCAATCGTCGGCGCCGGGATGGCTGGCATCACCTGTGCGCGCACCCTGGTGCAAGCGGGCCATCGGGTGACGGTGCTGGAGAAAAGCGGCGGCGCCGGCGGGCGCATGGCGACCAGGCGCAGTGCATTTGGCGGTTTTGATCACGGCGCGCAGTATTTCACGGTGCGTGATGCACGTTTCGCGCGGGCCTTGCAAACCGTACCGGGATTGTGCAAACCCTGGAGCGCCAACACGGTGCGGGTGCTCGACACCCACGGCCGGGTGGCGGCGGCCGGGTTGCCGGCAAAGGAGCCACATTGGGTGCCCACACCGGGCATGAACGCCCTGGTGCGCGCCTGGGCGCAGCCGCTGCAGACCGATGCCGCACTGGTGTTGCAGGCGCGCGTGACGCGACTCGAACGGGATGCCAGGCAAGGCTGGCAGTTGCACTGCGCCAGCGACAGCGGCGGCACGCACCACCATGAAGCCTTGTGCGAGGTCGACGCCGTGCTGCTGGCCATACCGTCGCGCCAGGCCAGCGAACTGCTGCAAAACTCCGATCTGGCGCCGCGCCTGGTGAAAGAGATCGACCAGGTCGAGGTGGCGCCCTGCCTGACGCTGATGCTGGCCTATCCGCAGGCCATGCAACCGGCCTTCAGCACCCTGGGCCCGCAGTGGAATGCGGCCCGCAGTACGCACCATCGCATCGCCTGGCTGGCGCGTGAGTCGTCCAAACCAGGACGGGACCCCATAGAGCGGTGGACCGTGCAGGCCAGCGCCGCCTGGTCGAGCGAACATTTCCATGACGATCCGGCACGTGTACAGGCGAAGTTGCAAAAAGCCTTCGCCGAGGTCACCGGCATTCGTGCCGAACCGAGCCACGCCGAGGTCCACCGTTGGGCCTATGCCCAGACCCTGCGGCCGCTGGGCCGCAATTTTGTCTGGGACCAGAAACAGGCACTGGGTGTGTGTGGCGATTGGTGCATCGGCCACCGGGTCGAAAATGCCTTTGTGTCGGGTCTGGAGCTGGCACTCGCTGTCGCCTGACCATCACTGGTGTGCCAGGGTATCGCTACACCGGCCGGTTTGCGCCCTCGCCCACCGGGCTGCTGCACGCCGGTTCGGTCGTTGCAGCGCTGGCCAGCTGGCTGGATGCGCGCGCAGCCGGCCCCATGGCACGCTGGCTGGTTCGTATTGAAGATGTAGACGGCAACCGTTGCCGGCCTGAACTGGCCCGCGCCCACCTGCAGCAACTTGCGGCCTTGGGCTTGGTATCAGACGAGCCACCACAATGGCAGTCACTACGCCAGCCGTTGTATCTGGCCGCAATGCAGCAACTGCAACAGCAAGGGGACAGCTACCCCTGCGCCTGTTCCCGCAAGGACATCGTAGCCGCGCTCGCCGCCCTGGGCCAAGGCCGCACCCGCCACAGCGAACTGGTCTACCCCGGCACCTGCCGCCAGGGACTGGGTGGCAGGCCGCCACGGGCGACCCGGTTTCGCGTGACAGCCGCAGACACAGCGCCACGGCTGACGCATTGGATCGACCGTCGGCTCGGAGCGCAACAGCAGGACGTGGCACAGGCTGTGGGTGATTTTGTGCTGCAACGCGCCGATGGCAGCTTCTCCTACCAGTTGGCCGTGGTGGTGGACGATGCGGCACAAGGCGTGACGGATGTGGTGCGCGGCGCCGACCTGGCCGACAACACGGCGCGCCAGATTCTGTTGCAAGAGGCCCTGGGCCTGCCGACGCCGCATTACCTGCATGCGCCGCTGGTCGTCAACGCCGCAGGCGAAAAACTCTCGAAACAAAGCGGTGCGCAGCCGGTAGACACGACACTGCCCCTACATACCCTGGAATCGGCGGCGCAGGTGCTTGGTCTGGGACCGGCGCGCGCGGCGCTGCCAGAGGCATTGGCCGGCTGGGTTGCGCAATGGCGCGAACTCTACAATCCGCAGCCGTGAGTACCACCCCAGTCCCCAACGTCAGCGCGAGCGCACCAGCCCATGTGCAGCACCCGCAGCGCATCCGCAGCTTTGTGTTGCGGGCCGGCAGAACCACCAGTGGCCAGGCCCAGGCGGTCGCCGCTCTCGGGCCCCGGTTCATACTGCCGTTTGATAACACCCGTGACACTCTGGCGCGCCACTATCCGCAGCTGTGCAGCACACGCGGCGCCAGCGCTCCGGCGTCAACGACGCGGCCGCTGGTGTTGGAGATCGGCTTCGGCATGGGCGAGGCAACGGCGCACATCGCAGCGCAGTTGCCGGACACTGATTTCCTGTGCTGCGAGGTGCACGCGCCGGGCGTCGGTGCACTGCTCAAGCGCATCGAGGCACAGGGCCTGACCAATATCCGCATCATGGCGCACGACGCGGTGGAGGTGATCGACCACATGTTGCCGACATGGAGCGCCGCACTCCCCCAGGCCGGGCTGGACGGTGTACATGTATTTTTCCCCGACCCGTGGCACAAGAAACGCCACAACAAGCGCCGCCTGATCCAGCCAGCGCTGGTGGCGCGGCTGGCGGCACGGCTCAAACCCGGCGCCTATCTGCATTGCGCCACCGACTGGCAACCCTATGCCGAACAAATGCTGCAGGTGCTGGGCGCGGAACCCCTGCTGCACAACCGGTTTGCCACCTCCCACCCCGCACTTGGAGGTTATGCCGTGCAGCCCGCCTACCGTCCCTTGACCAAGTTCGAGAAACGCGGCCTCGGCCTGGGCCACGGTGTATGGGATCTGGTTTTTCATCGCCGGACGCTATGAGCCGCCGGGCCGCTCCCAAGGCGCATTCCGCAGTGCGCAGCACGGAGGACTCCTGATCTATGTCTTCGGCGCGGCAGCCGGCCCGCGCCACGGGCTGGCCACGCGCGACGGTGTCGGCGCCAGTTGTGTCGGGCTGCCACCGGGCCCCTGGCCCACCATCCTCGAGTTCCTGCTGCAGCGTTTTCCGGCACAAGGGCGCGAGGTCTGGCTGCAACGTTTGCACGACGGCGAAGTCGTCGATGAGTTCGGCCAAGCGGTGACGCCGCAGCGCCCCTACTGCAGCCCGCTGCGGGTCTATTACTACCGCAGCGTGCCGACAGAGGCGCCGATCCCGTTCGAGGCCGAACTGCTGCACCGGGACGCGCACCTGGTGGTGATCGACAAACCGCACTTCCTGCCGGTGATGCCCTCGGGCCACTACCTGCAGCAGACCGCCCTGGTGCGGCTCAAACGCAGCCTGGGTCTCGATGACCTGGTGCCGATCCACCGCATCGACCGCGACACCGCCGGGCTGGTGTTGTTCTCGGTGCAGCCAGCCACCCGCAATGCCTACCAGGCCTTGTTTCGCGAACACCGGGTGGAGAAAATCTACGAGGCGATCGCGCCCTGGCGCAGCGGTCTGTCGTTGCCCCTGCTGCACCAGTCGCGGCTGGCCGAGTCGGCCCATTTCATGCAGCAGCATGAGATACCCGGTGTACCCAACAGCAGCACACACATCGAGGTGCTGGAGGTGCACGGCGGGCTGGCACGTTACCGCCTGCGACCGATCACCGGGC
>JANOTG010000481.1:0-8675 GCA_031416215.1 Betaproteobacteria bacterium | reverse complement strand
CTCCGGGCACGGATCACTGGAGCCGGTGCGCCATCTCGGCCCGATACGCCTGGATGACCTGAAGGGAGACGGGCCACGAGAGGAGAGCGTGCAGAGCGATAAGCTGCAGTTCGTGCAGGGCCATGCGGCCAACAACGTGTTGCTCACGGGTGCACGCGGCACGGGCAAGTCCTCACTCGTGAAGGCCTGTCTGCACGAATACGCGGGTCGGGGCTTGCGGCTGATCGAAGTCGACAAGAACGACCTGGTGGACCTGCCGGATATCGTCGATGTGGTGTCCGACCGGAGCGAGAAATACATCGTCTTTTGTGACGACCTGAGCTTTGACGACGGCGAGCCTGGGTACAAGGCCTTGAAATCAGTCCTCGATGGTTCGGTAGCCCAGACCACGCCGAATGTCCTGATCTACGCCACCAGTAACCGGCGCCATCTGCTCCCCGAATCGATGAAGGAAAACCTGAGTTATACCCATACCGAAGATGGCGAGGTGCATCCTGGAGAGGCAATTGAGGAAAAGATATCCCTGTCCGAGCGTTTTGGGCTGTGGGTCAGCTTTTATCCGTTCACGCAGGACGAATATCTGGCCATCGTGGCCCAGTGGCTCGATTTTTTCGGCATCCGTGCGGCCGACGTTGCACAGGCACGGCCCGAGGCGCTGGTCTGGGCGCTGGAGCGTGGGTCGCGCAGCGGGCGTGTGGCCTACCAGTTTGCACGCGATTTCAGCGGACGCCGATCGGGCGGCGTGTGAGCCGCTTGCCGCTGGTGGCCGACCCGCAGCTCACCCGGACGGGTGGCGCTGACCGGCCACTGGTCGAGGTGGCGGTCGGCGTGTTGTTGCGTGCCGACGGAAGTTTTTTGCTCACCTCGCGGCCCGCTGGAAAGGCGTACGAAGGATATTGGGAGTTTCCCGGCGGCAAGCTGGAGGCCGCCGAGAGCGTGCACGAGGCGCTGCAGCGCGAGTTGCTGGAGGAACTCGGCGTGCGCATCGGTGTTAGCGAGGATTGGCAGACGCAGATCGTGGACTATCCGCACGCCTTGGTGCGCCTGCATTTTCACAAGGTGTTTTCGTGGGTCGGGACGCTGCAGATGCAAGAAGCGCAGAGTTGCTCCTGGCAGCAGTTGCCGGTGGCGGTTATGCCGGTGTTGCCGGGGACCATTCCCGTGTTGGCAATGCTGGCGCGCGAACGCGGGTTCGTGGGCCCGACGCACGCAACAGGCGGCGCCACCATCGGTTGAAGTCGTATCCCCGCAGCAGGCTCTATTGCAGCGGGTGCTGGGGCAGTGCGGGGTCTTGCCCCTCAGTCGGGTCGGCGGCCAGCCTGAAATCCTCGTCGGCCCAGGCACCTAGATCAAGGCCTTTGCAACGGGCGCTACAAAATGGCCGGTGCAGGTTCGACGCTGCATAAATGCTGTCGCCCTTGCAGCGTGGGCATGTCACGATGCGTTGACCGATGCCTCGCGTTGTGTTGTCCATTTCTGCAAACAGGCTGCGAACGTCGCCTCAGGCGCACAGAGTCAACTCAAACGGACAGTCGTCAGCGGCCGCATGCAGCCGGTCGTCTTCACCGTGGCGCATGAAACGGATGGAAACCATCAGGCGATTGCCACTGATCTCCGGGATCATGCCCATTGCCGGGTCGAGCACGAGGCGCAGCAACTGGAAGGTGCGCCCTTGCGGCAAGTTCTGCTGGAACTGGCCTGCCCCGGCGATGACCTTTTGTGGCACGCCGGTTTCGCGCAACAACTTCAGCACCAGGGCCACCGCGTCTGCCAACGGAACCAGGGTCTGGCCCCAGCGGTGAAGATCGCTGCGCCTTTCGTCGGCAGCTCGGTGTTGCCATGCATAGTAGGCAGGAAGGTCAAACTCGCAGGTGCCACCGGGAATTCCAACGCGACTGCGGATGCTCATCAACCAGTCGTTTTCGGTCAGCGTGTGCCCGGCCTTGCCTGGCAAATTTGCCAGTGCCGCATAACAGCGGTCAACCTGGGATACCACGGCTTCCAGGGCCTGCTCGGAAATTGCCGGATTGCCGCGATAAGCGAGCAGGATCTGCTTTTGCCGCTCCAGGTCTTTCAGCAGGTCGGACTTCAGGTCGGCGCGTGCACCGACGTCCATCACTTCGAAGATGGTCAACAAGGCGAAATGGTGATCCAGTGGTTGATCACGCGGTATCAGTTCGGCCATGCGGCGGAACAGGTGTTCCAGGCGCAAGAAGGTTCGAATGCGCTCGTTGAAAGGGTATTCGTAGAGGATCACGCGGAGCTTTCGGGGCGTCCAATCATAGCCCGAAGCGTCGCGCCATCTTCCCCACGTCCTGTTGCAATGGCGGCATCGACGTGCCGCTGTTCAATACCACGATGTCGGCACAGTACAGGCGTTGTGCGCGACTGGCCTGGGAGGCGATGATGCGCTCAACGGCGCTGCGTTCCAGTGCGCTTCGGGCCATCACCCGGCTGATCTGGACTTCGGGCAGGCAATCAACCACCAGTACCAGATCGACCTTTTGCCGCCAGCGGCCGGATTCCACCAGCAGTGGTATGTCAAATACCACGCATGGTGAGTTTGCGGTCGTGGCAAGCTGCTCTTGACGCGCCACCTCCGCGCCAACCAGCGGGTGTACGATGGCCTCCAGGCGCTGACGCAGCACTGGCTCTGAAAACGTGAGCTGACGCAGGCGGTCACGGTCTAGCACACCCGCGTCGGAGATGAGGTCTGATCCGAATGCGGCGGCAATGGGATCCAGGGCAGCCCCGCCCGGTGCGGTGACGGCGCGTGATATTGCGTCGGCATCAATCAACACCGCACCACGGGCCAGCAGCAGTTGTGCCACTGTGCTTTTGCCGCTGCCAATGCCTCCCGTCAGTCCGACTCGAAGCATCAGTTCAGCGGGTCAGCTGTGAAAACGGAAATGCAAACGGGACCAGCGCCTGCAATCGCCCTGGCCCCAAGACCATGGCGAGCAGGCCCGCACCAGCGAGGAAAGGACCAAAGGGGATGGGAATGTCCTTGTGCCTGATCCGCCCGGCGACGATCAAAATCAATCCGATGACGGAGCCGACCACCGACGACAACAGGATCAAGGCGACAAGGTATTCGGACCCGAACCAGGCGCCCAGTCCTGCCAGCAACTTGAAGTCGCCATGTCCCATCCCCTGTTTGCCGGTCAACTGGTGGTGAACCTGGTACACCGACCAGAGGCTCAGGTAACCAAAAACCGCACCCCAGACCGCGGCATGCAGTGGCACCTTGGTCCAGCCTGCGGCGGCGGCAATCAGCCCCAGCCAGAGAATCAGGTAGTTGACATCATCGGGTAGCAATTGGGTGTCAAAGTCGATGAAGAACTGGGCCACCAGCATGCTGGCAAAAACGGCCCACAATACCGCCGCCAGCGTCAAGCCATGGTGTGTGGCAACTGCCACGAACAGTGCGCCGGTGGCTAATTCGATGGTTGGGTAGCGCACGCTGATCGAGACGCCGCAGCCGGCGCACTTGGCACGCAGCACCAAATAACTCAGAACTGGAATATTTTCATGCCAGCGAATCGGACGCTGACAACTGGGACAGCGCGAGCGTGGTTGCAGCAGGTTGAACGGTTCGGACTTGGCCGGCTCCGTGCCGGCCAGCTCTGCACAGTTGGCAGCCCATTCCGCCTCCAGCATCCTGGGCAGGCGATGGATCACCACATTGAGAAAACTGCCAATCAGCAGTCCGAAGCCGCCGAACAGCAGGGCATCGACCCCGGCCGACACGAGGGTCAAACGACAGCCCCGAGCTTGAAGATGGGCAGGTACATCGCGACCACGATGCCGCCGATGACGGTGCCCAGCACCACGATGATGATGGGTTCCATGAGGCTTGAGATGCCAGCCACCATGTCATCGACCTCGGCTTCGAAAAAATCCGCAGCCTTGCCCAACATGTGGTCGATGGATCCGGACTCCTCGCCGATCGAGCACATCTGCAGCACCATGGAGGGGAACAGGTTCGCATTGGTCATGGCAACCGTGAGCGCTGTACCGGTCGACACCTCGTGCTGAATCTTGACGGTCGCCTGGGTGAATACCGAATTGCCGGCCGCGCCACCGACCGAGTCCAGCGCTTCCACCAGCGGCACACCGGCGGCAAACATGGTGGAGAGTGTGCGGGTCCAGCGGGCGATACACGACTTTTCCACCAGGACACCGAAGATCGGCAGCTTCAGCATCACGCGGTCCATCACGTTCTGCATCTTCTCATTGCGTTTCCAGGCTTCCATGAAAAAGTACACGCCGCCGCCGATGCCGCCGAAGATCAGCCACCAGAACTTGACAAATATCTCGCTCATCGCAATCACGATCAAGGTGGGTGCAGGCAATTCGCCGCCGAAGTTTGCGAACACTTCCTTGAAGGCCGGAATGACGAAGATCATGATCACGGCGACGACCACAAAAGCGACCACCAGCACGGTGATCGGGTACATCAGTGCGGACTTGATCTTCGACTTGATCGCCTCGGTTTTTTCCATGTAGACCGCGAGGCGATCGAGCAGCTGGTCCAGAATACCTGCGGACTCCCCGGCCTCGACCAGGTTGCAATACAGGTTGTCGAAGTACAGCGGGAATTTGCGAAACGCGACGCTCAGGGAGGTGCCAGTTTCGACATCGGTGCGGATGTCGTTGAGCAGTTTCGTGACGCGTGGATTGGGGTTGCCGCGCCCGACGATGTCGAACGCCTGCAGCAATGGCACACCTGCTTTCATCATGGTCGCCAGCTGACGCGTGAAGATGGCAAGGTCTTTCGGCTTGATCGAAGAGCCGCCGCCGGTGCGGCGCTTCTTGATCTTGACCGGAATGACACCCTGCCGGCGCAAGGAGGCCAATACCTGGTTCTCACCGGCTGCCCGGGTTTCACCACGCACCTGTTTGCCATTGCGGTCTTTGCCTTCCCATTCGTAGACCGCTTCCTTGGTCTCTTTCGCCTTCGCAGTAGCCATATGGTCCTTTGGATCCCTTTTTCTATTCGTTGGTCACGGCCAGAACCTCTTCCAGCGAGGTCAGCCCCTGCCTGACCTTGTTCAACCCAGCCCGTCGCAGGGACTCGACGCCATCCAGCGCGGCCTGTTTGGCGATGTCCAGCGCGCTTCCGTCGCGCAGGATGATGCGCTGGATATCCTCAGTAATCGGCATGACCTGGTAGATCCCCACGCGCCCCTTGTAGCCGCCATTACAGGATGGGCAGCCAACAGGCCGGTAGGTGGACCAGGAACCGTCGACTTCAGCTGCTTTGAACCCCGCATCGACCAGCGCCTTTTTTGGGATGTCGATGACTTCCTTGCAGTTGGTGCACAGGCGGCGCGCCAGCCGCTGCGCCGTGATCAGAATGACGCTCGAAGCAATATTGAACGGCGCGATACCCATGTTGCGCATGCGGGTCAGCGTGGTCGGCGCATCATTGGTATGCAGCGTCGACAACACCAGGTGGCCGGTCTGGGCGGCCTTGATTGCGATGTCGGCAGTCTCGAGGTCGCGGATCTCGCCCACCATGATGATGTCGGGGTCCTGCCGCAGGAAGGATTTCAATGCGACGGCGAAAGTCAATCCGGCCTTGTCATTCACATTGACCTGGTTGACTCCCGGCAAATTGATTTCGCTCGGGTCTTCGGCCGTGGCAATGTTCACGCCGGGTTTGTTGAGCAGGTTCAGGCAGGTGTACAAGGACACGGTCTTTCCGGAACCGGTCGGACCGGTCACCAGAATCATCCCATAGGGCCTGCCGATTGCCTCCAGCAACCGGTCCTTCTCCACCTGCTCATAACCAAGCGCGTCGACGCCGAGTTTTGCGCTGCTCGGGTCAAGAATCCGGATAACGATCTTCTCGCCGAACAGGGTTGGAAGCGTGCTCACCCGAAAATCGATGACCTTGTTTGGTCCGATCTTGAGCTTCATCTTCCCGTCCTGCGGAACCCGCTTCTCGGAAATATCCATCTTGGATATGACCTTGATGCGTGAGGCGAGTTTGTCCTTGATGGCGATGGGCGGTGACGCGATTTCGCGCAATTCGCCGTCGATGCGGAAGCGGACCCGGTAGTTGTGCTCGTACGGCTCGAAATGCAGGTCGGAGGCGCGCATGCTGAAGGCATCGAGCAGCATCTTGTGCAAAAACTTGACAACCGGCGCGTCCTCGACCTCCGAGACTGCTGTTTGCTCGGTCTCGCTGAGGCCGTCTGCTGCTGCCTCGTCAAACTCGAACTCGCCACCGATGATTTCTTCCATCGTTTCGGAGGCACTGGCGGTGGTCGCCTCGACCAGCTTGAGCAGCTTGTCATATTCCGCGATCACCCAGTCCACACCGAGTTGCGTGGCGAACTTGATCTTTTCAACCGCCTCCTGATCTGACGGATCGGCTGTGGCCACGGTCAGACGGTTGTTGCGTTTGCTGAGCACCACAACGCGGTAGGCTTGGCAGATCTTGACGTCGAGCAGGCCTTTGGGCAGGCGCTGTGCATCGAGTGCATCCAAATCGACCAACGGCGCAGCAAACGCGGTCGACATGGTGTGGGCCAGATCGGAGGCGGACACCGCTCCCGACCCGGTCAACTCGGCGATGAAGCTGGTGCGGCCGCTGGAGGCCTTCTTGTAGATGTCTTCGGCGGACTTCTGCCCCAGTTTGCCGGCCAGAATCAACGCGCGGCCCAAGCCAGGCAAGGCTACGGAACTGGAATCTTTCTGTGCAGGTTCGACTACGGACATGACCTGAAAATGTACTACGGCGGCGGGGATTCGCCTAATCATCTCCGATTGGCAGTTCGATGTAAATCGAAAGAGGGGTCGCGCCGCTCAGGCGGACGTTGTTTGACAACAACCACTGGGTTTTCTGGTCGGGGTGAGAGGATTCGAACCTCCGGCCTCTACGTCCCGAACGTAGCGCTCTACCAGGCTAAGCTACACCCCGTTGGTCTGCCCAGGCATAAAAAATCAACTGCTGCGCTCCAGAAGTTGATCGGCCAATTGTATCAAACACCGGGTATGCAGCCCGGGCGGCAGGCTCTGCGCCGCGACCACGGCGCGTTGTGCCTCGGCGGCGGCGGCGGCGCGTGCAAAATCGAGCGCCCCGGTCTCGCGGATCACGTCAAGTACCTCGTCCAGCATCGCCATCGATCCCGTCTCTATGGCGGTGCTGATGACCTGCTTTTGCCGGGTCGTGCCGCGCTGCATGGCGCAGATCAATGGCAGTGTGGCCTTGCCCTCGCGCAGGTCGTCGCCCAGGCTCTTGCCCATGACGGCAGTATCTCCCGCATAGTCCAGCACGTCGTCAATCACCTGGAATGCGGTACCAAGGGCTTGCCCATAAGTTGCGCAGGCCTGTTCCATTGCCGCTGGCGCGCCCGACAGGATTGCGCCGACGCGTGCGCTGGCTTCAAACAATTTGGCTGTTTTCGAACGAATGACGTGCAGGTAACCAGCTTCGTCCAACCCCGCGTTGTGCATGTTCATGAGCTGCAGCACCTCGCCTTCGGCGATCACGTTGGTGGCATCGGCCAGCACGGCCATGATTCGCATGTCCTGGGCGTCCACCATCATCTGGAATGCGCGCGAGTACAGGAAATCTCCGACCAGGACACTGGCCGGATTGCCGAATACCTGGTTCGCGGTTGCGTTGCCCCGGCGCAACGCCGAGTCGTCAACTACATCATCGTGTAACAAGGTGGCTGTGTGAATGAATTCGACAACGGCGGCAAGGTTGAATCGTTGCGCTCCATTGAAGCCAAACGCACCGCAGGCCAGCAGAAGCAGGGCGGGACGCAGCCGCTTGCCCCCGGCCGCGATGATGTACTGCGACACGGTGCCAACCAAGGGCACGCCAGACGCCAGCCTTTGCGCGATCACGGCATCGACCGCCGCCATGTCCGGTGCGATGACCGTCAGCAATCCGCTTGAGGGGGTGGGGGAGGGTTGGGTACGCAAGGCCGATCCGGTTTGCCTCAATTATAGAAAGGCCGCCACCACGGCGTCAGCTCGCGACGAATGCCGTTTTGCCCGGAGAACACGGACAGGTTATACTCATGGGCTGTGCGGAAATGGGTCCGTGCAGCCCAAAATCAGAGGTCATTATGTACGCGGTCATAAAAACCGGCGGCAAGCAATACAGAGTTGCTGCCGGCGAAAAAATTAAAGTAGAACAGATTGCTGCGGATGTAGGCCAGGAAATCGTGATTGATCAGGTCTTGGCTGTCGGAAGCGGCGGCGAGATTCGGGTTGGCACTCCCCTGGTATCCGGCGCAACAGTCACTGCCACGGTGCTGGCACATGGCAAACACGACAAGGTTGGCATTTTCAAGATGCGCCGGCGCAAGCACTATCAGAAGCGCCAGGGCCATCGCCAACAATTTACGGAACTGCAGATCGGGGCGATTGCGGCCTGACAACCATCCGGCGCGGCAGTATCGTCGCGTCCTGATTTATTGGAGAAAACCATGGCACAGAAAAAAGGCGGCGGCTCAACGCGAAACGGGCGGGACTCAAAGCCAAAGATGCTGGGCGTCAAGGTGTTTGGCGGTGAGGCCATCTCTGCCGGCGCCATCATCGTTCGCCAGCGCGGTACGCGCTTTCACGCCGGCAGCAACGTCGGGGTCGGCAAGGACCATACATTGTTTGCGCTGGCACACGGCACGGTGTCATTCGCGGTCAAGGGCGCA
>JANOTG010000480.1:0-4832 GCA_031416215.1 Betaproteobacteria bacterium | reverse complement strand
CGCGAACCACAGTGGTGTCTCCATGCCCCAGGAGTCGCCCATGACCGCGCCCTGCGCCACAAAGCTGTCGTACAGCGGTGTGGTTTGCAGCGGGCGTGCAGCCGGCAATTCTTCGTTCGGAAAGCGGATGCTGAAGCGACGCGAGTAGTTCTCGCGCACCTTGGCGTTGGTGTAGCTGCGGGTGGCCCAGTCACCATACCGCGCAACGTCCATGCCCCAGATGTCGAAGCCGGGATCGCCGTCGACCATCCAGTTGGACAGGGCCAGGCCGACTCCACCGCCTTGGCTGAAGCCGGCCATCACGCCACAGGCGGACCAGAAATTGGTGCGGCCCTGCACCGGCCCGACCAAGGGGTTTCCATCGGGGGCAAAGGTGAACGGCCCGTTGATGACACGTTTGATGCCGACATGCTCCAGCTTCGGAAAGTGCCGGAACGCGACCTCCAGCGACGGCGCGATGCGATCGATATCGGGCGCCAGCAACTCCTGGCCAAAGCTCCAGGGAGTCTCTTTGGGTGACCAGGGCACACACGCTTTTTCATAGGCGCCCAACACGATGCCTTTGCCTTCCTGGCGCAGGTAACACTCGGCACCAAAGTCGATCACATGGCCGACTTCCTTGCCGAACTCCTTGTTGTACGCAACGATCTCCGGAATTTCGTCGGTCACCAGGTACATGTGTTCCATCGCCAGGACCGGCAGCTCCAGACCCACCATGCGGCCGACTTCCCGCGCCCACAGGCCGCCGGCGTTGACCACATGTTCACACTCGACAACACCCTTGTTGGTGATGACGCGCCATGTACCGTCGGGCTTTTGCTCCAGTGCTTCGACCTTGGTTTGCACCTCGATCGTCGCGCCGCCGATGCGCGCCGCCTTGGCATAGGCATAGGTGGTGCCCGACGGGTCGAGATGGCCTTCATTCGGGTCCAGCAGGGCGCCGATGAAATGCCGGTCTTCAATCAGCGGGAAGTATTTTTTTGCCTCCTGCACCGAAATGATCTCGGTGTGCATGCCCAGATACCGACCCTTCGCCACCGTAGTCTTGAGGAATTCCATACGCTCCGGGGTGTCGGCGAGCATGATGCCGGCCGACAGGTGCAGACCACAGGACTGGCCGGAAATTTCCTCCAGCTCCTTGTACAGCCCGACGGTATAACTCTGCAACATGGCGACGTTGGGGTCGCCGTTGAGCGTGTGGAAACCGCCGGCGGCGTGCCAGGTGGAGCCCGACGTGAGCTGGTCCCGCTCCAACAGCATGACGTCCTTCCAGCCCTTCTTGGTCAGGTGGTAGAGCACCGAGCACCCCACCACGCCACCACCAATCACCACCACCTGTGCTGTCGTCTTCACGCTGATATTCCTTCGTTGTGTCCCGATTCGAGTCGATTGTCTTGCAAGATCAGAAGTCTGTGGGTGCGCCGCCTTCGACCTTGCGCCGGGCAACAAAGGCATCGAGCTCTTCCTCGATTGCCGCGTCCATGGGCGGACGCTCATAGGCCGCCAGTTCCTTTTGCCACACTGCGTTCGCCTTCTGGATCGCGGTCGGGCTGCCGCCCAGTTCCCAGGTCTCGAAATTGCGCCAGTCGGAGATGATGGGCGAATAAAACGCGGTCTCGAAACGCTCCAGCGTGTGGGCCGTGCCGAAGTAATGACCACCCGGGCCGACATCGCGCACGGCGTCCAGCCCCAGGCCGGCCGGGCTGACATCGAGCGGCGTCAGGAACTCGGCCACCATCTGCAGCAGGTCGACATCGACAATGAACTTCTCGAAAGAGGCGGTCAGGCCACCCTCCATCCAGCCCGCTGAATGCATGATGAAATTGCCACCGCCCTGTATCACCGCCCAAAGCGAGAAGACCGACTCGTAGGCCGCTTGCGCATCGACGGTATTGGCGGCGCAGACATTCGAGGTGCGGTAGGGAATGCCGTATTTGCGGCACAGTTGGCCACCGGCCAGTACCGCCTTCATGTACTCGGGTGTACCGAACGCCGGGGCGCCGGTTTTCATGTCCACGTTGGATGTAAAACCACCATACACCACGGGCGCGCCGGGCCGCACCAATTGCGTCAACGCGATACCGGCCAGTGCCTCGGCATTTTGCTGGGCCAGGGCGCCCGCAATCGTCACCGGCGCCATTGCACCCGCCAGTGTGAACGGCGTCAGCATGATGATCTGGTTGCGCGCCGACATCTCGATGATGCCCTGCAGCATCGGCGTGTCCAGGCGCAGCGGTGACGAGCTGTTGATGATGGAAAACAAGGACGGCTCGCGCTCCATCTGCTCATGCGAAATGCCGCGCGCGATGCGGGCAATCTCCAGCCCATCGCGGTTGCGCTCCTTGCCCAACGAGTAGGCATGAAACGGCTTGTCGGTGAGTTTGGCAATATCGGACAGGCAGTCCAGGTGCCGGATCGAGGCATGCAGATCAACCGGTTCGACCGGATAACCGCCACTGGCGTGTACCACGTCGTAACGTTGTGCCAGGCGAACCAGGTTGCGAAAGTCTTTCTGGTTGCCAGCACGCCGCCCGCCCTGCAGGTCGGAGCAGTTGGGCGGACTGGCCACCTGCGCGAACACCAGGTTCTTGCCACCGATCTGTACATTGCGCTGTGGATTGCGCGCGTGCAGCGTGAACTCGGAGGGGCAGGTCTTGATGGCATCCAGAACAAGGTTGCGATCGAAGCGCACCCGCTCCGACCCCGGGCGCACGTCGGCACCCGCCTTTTTGAGGATCGCACGGGCTTCGTCGTGCATGAAGTCCATGCCCATCTCTTCCAGGATGGTCAGCGACGCGTTGTGGATGGCCTCCAGCTCGTCCTCCGAGACCACCGGTGTGGTGGGAAAACGATGCTGCAGTTTTCGGTATTTGGTGGTGGATGGTGCCACCCGGATGGTGCCGCTGGAGCGGCCGGCGCGCCTGCGGCTCGGTGTGCCGGGTACGGTTTCCTCTGTCATGGCGCCTCCCGGAGGGTTACCGGAGACAAGCAACACCGGGCTTTTCGGGCCCATGGGACTAACGGGAACTGGGACATGACTTTCCTGCGATCGTAGCCTGAAGCAACGCAGAGTATCCAGGAGAACACCCCTGCACCAGACACCATGTTTAAGCTGGGGCACCATGAGATTGACTCATGAACCTGGCGATCAACCGCGCCGCATGTTTTACGGGAGGCAAAACAAAACGGCCACTGTAGTGGCCGTTTTGACATCAACCCGCAGGTCGAAATTTTGGTTGCGCGAGCAAGATTTGAACTTGCGACCTTTGGGTTATGAGCCCAACGAGCTACCAGGCTGCTCCATCGCGCGGTAATCCAGCATTGTACCCTACTCGGCTTTCGCCGCGTCAGCCACTGGTGCTTCAGCGACTTCGGGACGGTCGACCAACTCGACCAGTGCCATGGGAGCGTTGTCGCCGACACGAAAACCCATTTTCAGGATCCGTGTGTAGCCGCCCGGGCGCGTGTTGTAACGCGGGCCGAGCTGGTCGAACAGCTTGCTGACACTGTCGCGGTCACGCAGGCGGTCAAACGCCAGCCGGCGGTTCGCTACCGTGGCGACCTTGGCCAGGGTGATCATCGGCTCCACCACGCGGCGCAATTCCTTCGCCTTGGGCAGCGTGGTCTTGATCGCCTCATGGGCGATCAGGGAGTTCATCATGTTGCGCAGCATGGCGAGGCGGTGCTCGCTGGTGCGATTGAGTTTTCGTAGTCCGTGTCCGTGACGCATGGTGCTTTCCTTTGGCTTACAGTTTTAATGGAGCAGCCGTGTCAGGTACTGCCCTGTGTGCACACAAGCCCCGAAGGGCAAGAATTCCTTAACGCTTCTCAAGGGCCGCAGGCGGCCAGCTTTCCAGCTTCATGCCCAGGGTCAGGCCGCGCGACGCCAGCACTTCCTTGATTTCGTTCAGCGATTTGCGACCCAGGTTCGGGGTCTTGAGCAACTCGTTTTCGGTGCGCTGGATCAGGTCGCCGATGTAATAGATATTCTCGGCCTTGAGACAGTTGGCGGAACGCACCGTCAACTCCAGCTCATCCACCGGCCGCAACAGGATCGGGTCGAATTGGGCATTGCCGCGCGGTGCCGGGGCATCAAAGGCGGCCAATTCGCTGCCCTCGAGCTGCGCAAACACCGCCAATTGCTCCACCAGCACCTTGGCCGACGCGCGCACGGCATCTTCGGCAGAAATGGCGCCGTTGGTTTCGATCTCCACCACCAGCTTGTCCAGATCGGTCCGCTGCTCTACTCGGGCACTCTCCACCGTGTAGCTGACACGCCTGACGGGCGAGAACGACGCGTCCAGAACGATGCGGCCGATCGATTTGGTCGGCTCATCGCCATGGCGGCGCATTGTGCCCGGCACATAACCACGGCCTTTTTCCACCTTGATCTGCATGTCGAGCTTGCCGCCGTGCGACAGATTGGCAATGACGTGGCCTGGATTGATCACCTCGACATCGTGCGGCGTCTGGAAGTCAGCTGCCGTCACCACACCGTCGCCATCTTTACGCAGGCTCAGGGTGACCTCTTCGCGGTTGTGCAGCTTGAACACCACACCCTTGAGGTTCAACAGGATATTGACAACATCCTCCTGCACACCGTCGATCGACGAATACTCGTGCAATACACCGGCGATGGTGACTTCAGTTGCCGCATACCCCGGCATCGACGACAGCAGGACGCGGCGCAAGGCATTGCCCAGCGTGTGGCCATAACCACGCTCGAACGGCTCCAGCGCCACCTTGGCGCGGTTCAAACCGAGTTGCTCAACATTGATGGCTTTGGGTTTCAGCAGATTTGTTTGCATGCAGACTTCCTCTCAATACCCCCG
>JANOTG010000479.1:0-15471 GCA_031416215.1 Betaproteobacteria bacterium | reverse complement strand
CGCGTGATGTGCCCGGCGGACATGGTGTTGCACAGCGCTTTACATCTGTTCAATGACGAGGTCAGCATGCCCTTGCGCGACCTGTTCGATCTGCATGATCTGCTGGGCCATTTTTCGTCCCTGCCCGGGTTTTGGGATGATTTGCTCAGGCGCGCGCAACTGCATGGCTTGCAGCGTGTCCTGTACCACCTGCATTGGCATACCCGTGAGAGCCTGGGCACGCCCTGGCCGCCTGCCGTGTCGCAACTGGTTGCGCGCACGGCCCCGCCCGCACCGGTGCGCCTGTTGATGCGGTTTTTGCTGCGACAGCACCTGAGGCCGGCGCGGCCCGCCGGTGCGGGAGGCTGGAAACCCCTGGCCGATACCCTGTTTTACCTGCGCGCCCATTGGTTGCGCATGCCGCCGGCACTGTTATTGCGTCACCTCTCCACCAAAACCTGGAAACGCTGGCGACAGGGGGCTGCGCGATAGTCGCACAGCGCGGTGCGCTGGGTGATCGTGTCAAGCGGATGGCAGGTCGTCGGCCCACATTCCGCGCAAAACGCCCTTGGCGACTTTGTTGGTTGTGCCGCGCGGCAGGTTGTCTATAAAACGCACATGGCGGGGCTTTTTGTAGCTGGCCAGTTGGGCGCGGCAATGCGCAATGATGGTCGCTGTGTCGACGCCACTGTGCGGCGCGGCGACCACAAATGCCGCCACCGACTCGCCCCAGGATTCGTCCGGTACACCAATGACAGCCACTTCAACCACCCCGGGGATCGCCGCGATCACCTGCTCGACCTCAATCGGATAGATGTTCTCGGCGCCGCTCTTGATCATGTCCTTGCTGCGGCCCGAAATCCACAAGAAACCCTCGTCGTCGCGCCAAGCCAGGTCACCGGTAAACCACCAGCCGGCGTGTAATTGCGCTGTCGTGGCGTCGGGACGATTCCAGTATCCCGGCGTGACAAAGGCGCTGCGCACAGTGAGCTCGCCCACTTCGCCCGCCCCGGCGCTTGCGCCATCCGGGCGGACAATGCGCACCTGCACACCAAAAGACTCCTTGCCGACCGAGCCAATCTTGCGCCGGCTGTCTTCAGGCGCCAGGAAGGTGGTGACCGGTCCACCCTCGGTGCTGCCATAGTTGTTCACGAACGCCGCTTGCGGAAACCGTTGCAGTACGCCCTCGATCACCGGCACTGGCGCCGCTTCGCCACCGGTGATGATGAGCCGCAGGCTGCTGAGATCCTGGTCCGCCTCGGGCGGGGTGGCCAAAACCCGGCGCAACATGGTCGGATAAATCGGGATCACCGTGCCGCGGTGCGCGGCGATCGTGCGCAGCAGGGTTTGCGGATCGAACTGGCGCGATGCACCCAGCACCACCTGTCCGCCGCGCAGCAGCAAGGGCAACGCCAGGTCCATCAGCGGGCCGGCATGGAACAGCGGACCAAATACGACCGTTATGTCCTGCGGCGTAAGCGAAAAGTCGATGATTTTGGCGCTTGACGATGCCCACGTGCCGGCGTAGGTGAACACAATGCCCTTGGGCAAGCCGGTGGTGCCGGAAGAATGCAGCAGCATCTGTACTGCATCTGCCGGCACCACGGTCTCTGGCGCGTCAGGCGCAAAGGCATTGATCCAGCGCTCATACGGCCCCTCTGCCGCAATCGGCGACGCGGGAGGCTCGTCGTCGATCCAGTGCAGTTGCGCCGGAAAGGATGCAACTGTGCGCAAGCTGTCGAGCAGGGGGGCGAATCCCTCACCGGCCAGCAACAGGCTGGGCGAGCAGGCGGCGAATATCTGCCCGATTTCACGCGCCACCAGGCGAAAATTGACAGGAACAAACACCGCGCCCAGCATCGCGCTGGCAAACAAGGCTTCGAAAAAATGCGGGCAGTTGTGCAGCAGCACTGCCACGCGGTCTCCAGGCGCTACACCAGCCGCCGACATGGCCCGGGCCAGTTTGCCGGCACGTTGCTGCAAGACGCGGTAGCTGAGCGTGCGTGCGCCGTAGGCCAACGCGATCGCGTCGGGGCGGTGTGCGGCCTGAATGTCGAGTTGGTAACCAATCATCGTCTGCAGCCTCGGCAATCGGGTGGAATAAACCGAGGCAACAACGGGGACGGCGGTTGGCCTGTTTTGCGTCGGGCGGCGGCGAGCCAGAATGTCTCTTCGCCGGCACATTATCATCGGCTTGTCCCGGCCGGCGAATGCCTCGGCCGGTGCGGTCCGCCCCGCTGCGGCTCTGGTGCGCTTGAATACCACTACTGTCTTGCAAATACAGATCTTTGACGACCTGCGCGAGTTGCCTGCGGCGGCGCTGGCGCTGTGTGACGACGCCAGCACCGGATCGGTGTTTAACAGTGCCGTATGGTTGACACGGGTCACTCCGGCGGCGTTGCAAGCTGGCGACAGGCTGCAGATGCTGCTGGTCACCGGCGATGCGGAACAGGCCACGCCACTGGCCCTGCTGCCGGCGGTCTACTCGCGACTGTACGGTTCATACCCTGGCGCACGTGTATTGCACTTTCTGCAGCGCGAGGAACAGGTGTACGAGCCGATTGGGCCGACCATTGATACGCGGGCGGTGGCCGACTGCGTTGCCAAGTGGTTGTGCGGGCACTCACCGGCTTTCGATGTGGTGCGTGTCAACCCCTTGAGCGCTGGGCAACCGTTTTTGTCCATGATTGCCGCCGCCCTGAGCGGTAACGGGCATTGGGTGCAGTTGTACCACCACCCAAAAGGCCGTTTTGCGGTGGTGTCTGGAATGACCTTCAAGGACTATCTGGCGCAGCGTCCACGCGCCCTGCGCGAGTCACTCGAAGTCAACACCCGATTGTTGCTGCAGGGCGGCCGCGGTGTTTTCCAGTTCGCCAACTCGCCCGAATTGATTACCGAGGCCTGGGACATGGTGCGGTACGTGATTCAGCAGGTTCCACAAGAGGAGGTGCAGGATCCGCCGGCCTATGTTGCGGCGATGCTGACCAGCGCGGCCGATACCGGTACGCTGCGTCTGGGCTTATTCCTGCTCGATGGCGCACCGGTGGCCATGCAGTTCTGGATAGTCAGTGCCGGCAAGGCACGTTGCCTGCGTATCTGGACCGTGCCGGGACAACGCGCCTTTCCGATCGACGACGTATTGACCCAATTGATGTTGTTGTGCCTGATCGATGGAGACCATGTGGACGAGCTGGATTTTGGCGATGTCTCTGCCGAATTCGCACAGGACTGGGCCCCGCAGGAACGTGAGCGCATCGGCCTTGCCGCGTTTAATCGGCGTACTTGGCGTGGTGTGCGCGGCGCCATGCGGCATATCGGTGCGCAGATGGTGAAAACCGCCCCGGCGCGATTGTGGCGGCTGCTGCGCGGGCAACGCTGAGCGGGAGTCACTTGCTTGGCACGCCGCGGCGTGTCACCCAACGCCCCACCAGCCTGCCCAGCCATGCCTTGGGCCGCTGGCCGGCACCAAGAAAACCGTCCGGAAACCACAGCACCACCAGCATGATGATCAGCCCGGTCGCGCCCAGGTGCCAATTGAGCAGCCGGCTCCAGGTCAGATTCGCTATCAGCTCGACAAAAAAAGCACCAAATACCGGGCCCAGTACGGTCCCCGCGCCGCCCAGCAGCAGGATGGCAAACGCCTTGACTGCCAGTGCCATGTCAAACATCGTTGGTGGATCAATATAGGTCAACCACCAGGCCTGGATGGCGCCGGCGGCCCCGGTCAGGGCCGCGCTCAGCATCCAGGCCGCGGTCTTGTAGTGCGTGGTCTGCAGTCCGCCGAACAAGGCTTTTTCCTCGTTGTCGCGGATCGCCTGGCAGCCCAGGCCGAGTCGACTTCGGCTGAACCACCAGGTCGCCACGGTGGCAATCAGCATGAGGCCAAGAAACAGGTAATAAAAGCGCATGGCATTGGCCGCCGGCCCGCCCGGAGGAATTGGCAGGGACATGCCCACGCCGCCGCCGGTCCAGCTGCCGGCGTTGGCAACCAGCTCCTTGAATGCTTCGTTCAAACCCAGTGTCGCGATCGCGAAGTAATGGCCTTTGAGCCGCAGCAACGGCGGCCCCAGCAGCAATGCCAGAACGATGCAGCACAGGACTGCGAGCGCAGCGGCGACAGCGAACGGCCATTGCAACTTGACCATCAGCATGGCCGTCGCGTAGGCACCAATGCCAAAAAACACCACATTGCCAAAGGCCGGGTAACCGGTGTAGCCAGCCATCAGATTGACTCCCTGGGCGACCACGGCCAGCATGAACACCATCGACAGCACCCGCAGCCAGTAGCCCGACAGCACGGTCGGCGCCGCCGCGAACAGCAGCAAAATGACAAGTGCTGCAACCGCGGCTGCCAATCGGCCGGGCGACCAGCGGCGAGTGTCAGCGAACCCGGGCGTCGACCACATGGCGCGCGCCAAACAAGCCGCGGGGGCGCAATAACAGCACGGCCAGCAGCAGCAGAAAACTCACCGCGTCGCGCAGGCCCGGCGCGCCCAGCCCCGATACCAGGCTTTCGGCAACACCCAACAGCATGGCGGCGGCGATGGCACCACCCATATTGCCCAGGCCGCCCAGCAAAACGATGACAAATGCCTTCATGGTGTAGTTGTCCCCGGTGCCCGGAGCGAAGGCGTAGAGGGCCGCCATCAGCGCCCCGGCGGCTCCCGCCAGAGCGGCTCCGAGGCCAAACGCAACCATGCGCATGCGTCGGGCATCTATTCCCAATGTGGCGGCGGCGACGGGATTCTGTGCCGTAGCGCGAATCGCGTGCCCGGTGCGCGTATGGCCCATGAACAGGTGCAACAGCAGTGTCAGCAACAGGGCCAGAAAACATACCGCGATGCGTGTCCAGGGCAGGCGCAATCCACCGATCTCGAGCGCCAGACTGGAATACGGCAGCGTGATGGCACGCACATCGGCGCTGAACAGCTCTAGCAGGATGTTGACCAGCACCATGTTGAGGCCGAACGTCAACACCAGGGTCATGAACAGCGAACTGCGAATCACCCGCTCAAGCAGGTAACGCTGCAACACCAGGCCGAACAGGAACAGGGCCAGCGCCGTCAGCGGCAAGGCCGCGAATGGATCCAGGCCGAAATGGGTATGCAAAAGCCATGTCAGGTAGGCGCCGATGACCATCAAGGTGCCGTGCGACAGGTTGATGAGCCCGGTGACGCCCCAGGCCACCGAAAAGCCGATTGCCAGGCAGGCATAGAAGCCGCCCAGCAATATTCCGGACGCGATGACCTGCAGCGTCAGCACAGCAAGCGTACTGACTTGCTTGCCATCGTCCGGCTCAACGTGCTGGCAAGGGGAACAGGAACTTGGCTTTGGCCGCGTTGGGCGGATAAACCTCGATCGGTTTGCCGTTTTGGATCTGCACCACGGTCATGCCTTTGGCGATGTTCTGGCCGGCTGCGTTGAAACGTACCGGGCCATAGGCAGTCATGATGTTGGTCTCGGCGATCGCATCACGCACTTTCTGCGGATCCAGCGTGCCGGCTTTTTCCAGCGCCCTTTGGTACACCTGCAAGGCGGCAACCGATTGTGGTGGGTGGTAGTCGCATACGCGCTTGGTTGCTTTTTCGCACAACGTGGCCAACTCTGCCGAGGTCCAGCCGAAGATTTCATCCTTGTACCCGGCGTCAGCGGTCCATTGCACCGGCTCCATAATGCCTTCGGCCTTGGCACCCAGCGCTTCCACGAAGCCGGGCAGCGTGGGCCCGAGCGTGAAGCCAATCATTTTCAACGGCACCTTTTGCTCCGAGGTCTGGCGCGCCAGCACGATCATGTCGCCGGTATAGCCGGCAGCGATCAGGGCGTCTGGTGTACGGGCTTTCAAGGCCTCGACCATGGCGGAGAAGTCCTTGGTTCCTGTCGGATAACTCCCCTTGTACACCACCTCCAGCCCGGCCGCCTTGGCCTGCCGTTCGGCAGCTTCAATACTCACCTGGGGAAACAGGGCGTTCTCGTGGATCAAGGCAACACGTTGCGCGCGCGGTTGGGCCTCCACGGCCATCTTGATGAAATTGCCGGTGTACTGGTCGACCGGTGTCAGTGTGGCAAATATGTACTTGAAACCGCGGTCGAACACGGTGGTGGCTGCGGCATGGGCTGCGACCATGGGCAACTGGTATTTCTCCGCGACAACGCTGGCTGCAAACGTCACTCCGCTGGAATATGGCCCGAGCAGCAGCTTGATGCCGTCTTCATTGATCAGTCTCTCGTAGAGTTTGGCCGAGGTGTTGGCGTCACTCTGGTCGTCGTAGTATTTGATCGCCACGCGGTAGGTCTTGTTGCCGACCTTGATGCCGCCACGCTGGTTGATGTGGTCGACATACATGTCGTAGCCCTCCTTGACAAGGCGACCTTCGGTCGAGATTCGGCCGGTCAGGGAGAGGGCGGCGCCGAACGTGATCACGTCTTGCTGGGCGAGTGCGGGCGCCGGTGCGAAGGCCAGCAGTGCCGCGGTGGCGGCGATGATCGTTACCAACCTGCGTGCCGGCTGAAGCAGCGGGTTCGGTGGTTTCTGGTTCATGGATTTTCTCCGTGTGAGACGTATGGACGGCAAGAGCCAACGGGGGCAGGCTGCTTATGTTACTCTACCGAACGTTCGATAGGTGACAAAGTTTTGCACTACTTCTCGTTCTTGTCAAGCTGGTGGCTGCCGGCCGCGTCGCTCTGCTGGGCGGCGGCGGAGTGGTTGCGGGCTGGCACAGGCAAACAGCTTAGACTGTGGCGGTATGACTAGCCCACGTTCCGCCGTGTACGGCGATGCGCAATCTGGCGCGGCAAAAAGGGCGCCGCAAGCGCGCTCGACCGAGGTGTCGGAACATATCCGGTTGGCGGCGGTCCGCCTGTTCTGTGAGCGCGGTTACCACGGCACATCCATGCGGGACTTGGCAATCGCCGTGCACTTGGAACCCGCGAGCCTGTATTACCACTTCGCGACCAAGCAGCAGATCCTGTTCGACGTGTTTCGGCGCACCATGGAGGACCTGCTGGAGGGAGTTCAGCGTGTGCTTGTCGACGGCATGGATGCGCGCCAGCAACTTGTTGCGGTGGTTCGTTTCCATGTCGGCTTTCACGTGGAGCGCCAACACGAAGCCTTTGTCAGCCATAGCGAGTTGCGTTCGCTCGAGCCGGTGCAGCGCGAGGCGATCGTGGCCTTGCGCGACCGATACCAGGCAATTTTGTGCCGGGTCCTGCTTTCCGGCGTGACACAGGGGCACTTCGTGATAGGTGACGTGCGACTGACGGCCACTGCCATATTGACCTTGACCAGTGGCGTGGCCGACTGGTTTGGCCCGAAGGGGCGACTCAAGGGTGAACAAATTGCCCTGCAGTACGTCGGGTTGGTCTTGCGCATGGTGCAATCTGCGCCAGCATCAGCACACTGCGGATGAAAACCGTGCTGCCAGGAGTTCGCGATCGCCCGCGCCTGCGGCACCGACAGGAGTTTGCCGCGCGCCGCGTAACAGGGGTTTTGTGCGATGCTTGAAGTGCGGCAGTTGTGCAAGACGTTTGGTGGCGTGGTGGCCAATGCGGGCATCACATTAAACGTGCCGCGTGGTGCCATCGTGGGCCTGATCGGCCCGAATGGTTCCGGCAAGACAACCCTGTTCAATGCGGTGACTGGATTGGTTCCGCCCGACTCTGGCGAGGTGTTCTTCGACGGCTGCGCGCTGCTGGGAAAAGACCCCGGGCAAATTGCCCGCCTGGGGCTCATTCGCAGTTTCCAGAACACGGCGGTGTATGACAAGATGACTTGCGCGCAGAACATGCTCGCCAGTGTTTCGCATGCCGGCACCCGATGGTGGACCCTGTTGTCGCAACCGGCGCGCTCCGACCAGGTGCGGGCGGCAGAGCTCTTGGCATTTGTGGGTCTCGCCGTACGAGATGGGGCGCTGGCCGGTGAGTTGTCGTATGGCCAGCGCAAGCTGCTGGAAATCGCCATGGCCCTGATGTCCAGGCCACGCCTGTTGCTGCTCGACGAGCCGGCAGCCGGCATCAACCCGGCTTTGCTGGCCATGTTGATTGACAAGCTGCGCCGCGTCAATGCCGAGCTGGGCGTGACCCTGGTGCTGATCGAGCACAACATGGCCTTCCTGATGGAACTTGCGCAGCAGGTTCATTGCCTGTCACGCGGCCGTCTGTTGGCCTCAGGCACCCCTGCACAGGTACGCGCCGATCCGGCGGTGCTGAACGCTTATCTGGGGGGCGCGTGAGCGTCGCGCGGCCGGCCGAGGCCGCCACACCAGCCAGCTCAGCGAGTATTGCAGCAGCTGGCGGCGGCCCTCTTGCGTCGGCAGCACCAGCTCCGGCGCGGCTGCTGGTACGCGATCTGCATGCCGGCTACGGAGTGGCCGAGATCCTGCATGGGCTGGATCTGGAACTCGGTGCCGGGCAGTCGCTGTGTCTGGTCGGCCCGAACGGGGCGGGCAAGTCGACGGTGCTCAATGCCGTGTTCGGGTTGTGCGATGTCAGCCGCGGCCAGATCCTGGTGGATGGGACGGATGCAGGCGCACTTTGCCCATCGCGGCGGCTGAGCGCTCTCGGCTTGGCCTACGTGTTGCAAAACAGCTCGGTGTTTCCCGACTTGAGTGTCGAGAACAATCTGGCGCTGGGCGGCTACGTGCTGCGTTCGGCGGCAAAAACCAGGGCCGCCGTGGACGCGATCCTGCAGCGTTACCCGCGCCTGGCGCAACGGCGCCATGAGCGGGCCGGGGTGCTGTCGGGTGGCGAACGGCGGCAGATGGAGATTGCCCGTGCGTTGATCACGCAGCCGCGCCTGCTGCTGATCGACGAACCCTCCATTGGACTCGAACCCAAGGCGATCGAAGCGGTCTTCCAGATGCTGTGCGAGGTGCAACAGCGACTGGGTACATCCATCCTGCTGGTGGAGCAGAACGTGCGCAAGGGCCTTGCTTTCGCCGATCATGCTGTCGTGCTGGTGGCGGGCAAACCGGTCGCCCGGGGTACCGGCGCCGCGCTGTTGGCAGATCCGCTGGTCAGCCGCCTCTTTTTGGGCGACTGAGCATTTGCGTCAGCGCGGTGCCAACACCGCCATGGTGATGCGCGACACGCAGGTGATCTCGCCGGCGTCGTTTGTCAGGTCGATCTGCCAGACCTGGGTAGTGCGCCCGATATGCACCGGTCGCGTGACGCCGGTGACCCAGCCGCTGGTGGCCCCCTTGATATGGTTGGCATTGATATCCAGCCCTACCGCGCGGTAGTCCGGCGGGGAGGAGTAGGCGGCACCACAGGAGCCCAGCGTCTCGGCGAGCACGACCGATACGCCGCCGTGCAGCAGGCCATAGGGTTGCCGGGTGCGGTTGTCCACGGGAACCCGGCCGATGATGAAGTCGTCGCCGACCTGCACAAACTCCATGCCCAGATGGGCGACGGCGGTGCCCATATGGCTGGTGGTCAGCAGTTCGATCGAGATCGGTTTTTTCCAGATGCGCATGGCGGAGTTTCCTGTTGCAATAAAGTGCGTCGGTGCTGCTTTTGTCTAAATACCTTCGCTCTGACGCGCTGCGGGCTGATCCGGGGCGGCCGGGCGCTCACGCCACCCGGAACATGCTCACCAGCACATGGTCGGGATAACGGGCGCCGGTACCGATGAAGACGCTCTCGGTCAACCAGCGCAAGGCTTCACATGAGACTTCCAGCGTCAGCACCGATCGAAAATAGACTGCCGCAGGGTCCACCGGTAGGCCGCTCACCAGGCGTGTCATGTTCTCCGCGCTGCCACGGCGCAGTGCGCAGTTTTGTACATAGATGTGTTGGCCCGCCAGATCGCCCGGGCCGTCCAGCGCCAGCAGATAACGTGCGTCAAGCTCAGCTACGGTCGCAGACACCACGAGCTGGAAGTCGGCCCCTCCCGGCAGGATGCGGCCCGAGAAGTGCGGACCCGCCACTGTGCCACCACTGATCGGGATGATGCGCCGCAGACCTTCACGCCCATGCGCCAAAACATGTCCGGCCTCGATGGGGGAAGCCACCGTTACACGCAGGTCGGCAACATGCTCGAGGGCTGGGGCAGACAGATGCATGGTTCTGGTCGGCAGCAGGACATTCTTGGCGCCCCAGTATCGCACCGCGCGGGCCTCTGTCTTCTTTTCGCTTGCGGTAACCTATGACCATGCAAGACCGACCTCCAGCAGCCTTCGTGCCGCAGATCCGGCTCTACCAGGAATGGCTCGCGCAGCAGCGCGGATTGGAGTTTGCCAACTACCACGACCTGTGGACATGGTCGACCACTGAGCTGTCGGCGTTCTGGCAAAGTATCTGGGATTTTTTTGATCTGCAGTCACCGACACCGCATGCGACGGTGTTGCACAACCCCGGCATGCCCCATGCGCGCTGGTTTGCCGGTGCCCAGGTCAACTACACCCGCCAGGTATTGCGGCATGCCGACGCTGCGCACGCGGCGGGTTGTGCGGCCATCGTCAGCCACAACGAGCAGAGCCTGGGCAAGGCGTCGGCGCAAGTGCTGTCATGGCCCGAACTGCGCCGTCAGGTGGCATCGCTGGCCTTGCATCTGCGGGCGCAGGGCGTGTTGCCGGGAGACCGGGTCGCCGCCTACTTGCCCAACATTCCGCAGGCGGCGGTGGCGTTTCTGGCTACCGCAAGTATTGGTGGCATCTGGAGCATGTGTGCTCCCGATATGGGCACCCATGCTGTCCTCGACCGATTTCGCCAGATCGACCCCAAGGTATTGATCGCCTGCGACGGGGTTCGTTACGGCGGACGCGACTTGGACCGGATGGACGTGCTGGCGCAGCTGCGCGCCGGCTTGCCCAGCGTGCAGCATGTGTTGTTGGTAGAGCAATTCACAGCGCGCGAGCCGGGAGCGGCGCCCCGTGGCGCCGACCTGACCCGCTTTGCTGCGGCTTTGGCACGCGACGATGCCCAGACACAGGGTTTTGAGCCCGTCTGGCTGCCATTCGAACACCCGTTGTGGATTGTCTATTCGAGCGGCACCACCGGTCTGCCGAAACCGATCGTGCATGGTCATGGCGGCATCATGCTGATGTCGCTGGCGCTCAAGACCCTGCATGACGACGTCGGCTGCAGCTACGCGCCCAATTCGCTGGGTGAGCGTTATCACTGGTACAGCTCCACCGGATGGGTCATGTGGAACGCACAGATCAACGCCCTGCTCAACGGCACCACCTGCTGCATCTTCGACGGCAGCCCGGCGGGTCCGGCGCTGGATGCACAGGGCCGGCGGACAGAGCCGGACTACAGCACCTTGTGGCGCTTTGCGGCTGAACTGGGGCTGACATTCTTCGGTGCCGGTGCGGCGTTTTTTGGCAACTGCCTGAAAGCCGGACTGCGGCTGACGGATTGTGGTGATCTGTCTCGATTGCGTGCGCTGGGCAGCACCGGTTCCCCCTTGAGCGCTGAAGTCCAGCAGTGGGGAACAGAACAGATGCGCCGGGTTTGCGGCAATGGGTCGATGGGTGAGCGTGGGGGCGAGGACAGCGCTGATATCTGGTGGTGCAACATCTCCGGTGGCACCGACTTCGCCGGCGCATTCATCGGCGGCAACCGCGAACTGCCGCAGGTGCCCGGTGAAATGCAATGCCGACTGCTGGGTTGTGCGGTGTTTGCCTGGAACGAACAGGGTGAGGCGGTGGTCGAGCAGGTTGGCGAACTGGTGTGTACCCAGCCCATTCCCTCCATGCCGCTGTACTTCTGGGGAGATACCGACAACGCGCGCTACCTGTCGAGTTATTTCGATATGTATGCGGGTGTCTGGCGCCATGGCGACTGGCTGAAGATTGGTGCCCATGGCGGCTGCATCGTGTACGGTCGGTCGGATGCAACCATCAATCGGCATGGGCTGCGCATGGGCACCAGCGAGTTGTACAGCGCGGTGGAAGCACTGCCCGAAGTGCTGGACTCGCTGGTGGTCGACCTGGAGTACCTGGGGCGGGAGAGTTACATGCCGCTGTTCGTCGTGCTGCGTACGGGTCTGGTGCTCGACGACGCCTTGCGTGCGCGCCTGAACCAGGCGATTCGGATGGCCGTTTCGCCACGTTTTGTGCCCAACGAGATAGTGCAGGTCGCGCAGGTGCCGCGCACGCTCAGCGGCAAGAAGCAGGAGTTGCCGATCAAGAAACTGCTGTTGGGTCAGCCGATGGAGAAAGTCGTGAACCGCGAGGCGATGGCGAATCCCGAGTGCCTGGATTGGTACGTGGCTTTTGCCAACACACGCAGCGCCGCCTGAGCGGCGGCCAGCGCTGGATTCAGCAGTTCCTCAACGATCTACCTGGTGCATGGACGCCAGACTGAGCAGTGCACTGACCACTTCAGGTTTGAAGCCGACACGGGTCTTGCCCAGGCCGTCACCACCACTCATGACCAATTTCTGGATGTACTCCACGCAGTCGCGCGTGCCCCAGAACATCTCGATCGAACGCGCAATGCGCTCATGGTGCTTCTTGATGATGGCCATGGCGTTGTCGATGCCCACCTGGCGCGGCAACTCATGCAAGGGCATCGGGCGGGTTGCCAGTTCTTCCGCCACCCAGTCGATGGGCGGAAATCCGGTTTCATTAGGTTTTTGCGTTACAGCCATGGCTACATTATCGGGTGTTCGCAGAGGCCGCACAATGCCGGCGCGTCAGGCACCCTCCGGCCGTATCTGGGCGCGTGTGATCACGGGTTTCCAGCGCGCCTGCTCGGCGCGGATAAAGGCGTCGAATTCAGCCGCGCTGTTTCCTACGGCCAATGCCGAATCGACCGACAACTTCTCGCGCACCACCGCGCTGCGGGTCGCCTTGACCGCCTCGGCTTCCAGCCGCGCCAGATTCGCACGCGGCCACTTGGCGGGGGCGAGCAGGCCGTACCACTGGGTCATCTCGAAACCCGGATAACCCTGTTCGGCCACGGTCGGCACGTCGGGCAACTGTGGCAGCCGGGTGGTCGTGCCGGTGGCGATGCAACGCAATTTGCCAGTCTTGATGAATTGCAGCAACGCCGGCGCACCCACCGAGGCGGCTTGCAGCCGGCCGGCCATCAGGTCGGTCAGCATCGGTCCGGTGCCACGGTACGGCACATGCAGCACGAAAGTCTGCGACACCATCTTCAGGTATTCGAACGCCAGGTGCCCGGCGCTGCCGTTGCCAGCCGAGCCGTAGTTGAGCTGGCCGGGTCGGGCCCGGGTGTGGGCGACGAACTCCTTGAGGTTGTTGATCGGCAGGTCCGGATGCACCACGTACAGGCTGGGCACCTTGGATACCAGGGTGATGGGCGCAAAATCCCGGCCGGCGTCGTATGGCAACTTGTCGAAGATGTAGGGGTTGACCGCCAGGGTGCCGATGTGGCCCAGTATTAGCGTGTGGTCGTCGCTTGAATTGGCGACCTCCTGCATCGCGATGTTGCCGGCAGCTCCGGGCTTGTTCTCGACAAACACGTTTTGCCCAATCGTCTTGGCCATTTCGCCAGCCACCGCGCGTGCCACGATCTCTGAACTGCCGCCCGGGGCGAACGGCACGACCAGACGCAGCGGTTTGGCGGGCCAGGCCTGGGCCAGCGCCGGCAGCGTGTGCAGCATGGCCATGGCGCCGGTACCGGTGAGCAAGGCGCGTCGTGATTGGAAGTGGGGGTGATCGGGCATGGTGGTGTTGGCGGGTAAGGCGAGCGGGAGTGCAGGATGGCGGGGTGCCCAGGATATCAATTCTCACCGAGATTGCGGAGCATCGTCGTGCCAGACGCCAACCATTGGCGCCTGGCCATGAGCAGTTCTGGCCGTTCTGTTTTGCCGAATTCACAACACCATCTCGCCGCAGGCCATCATCCAAGCGCAGTCTTGGCGGCAATCTCAAACCCCCACCACCGGTGCAGGGGATGCCATTCCCACTGTTCTGCCCTGCAGGCACAAGCACTAACATCGGGTGGACTCGGCAATTCGCCGCAACAAACCATTTCTGGGGAGATCCCATGGCCCACGCCACTTTCAATTGGCAAGACCCCTTCTTGCTTGGCAATCAGCTGACCGATGATGAACGGATGGTGCAGGACGCCGCCGCCGCGTACTGTCAGGAGAAGCTGGCGCCGCGCGTCACACAGGCATTTCGTGATGGCACGACCGACGTCGCGATTTTTCGCGAGATGGGTGCCCTGGGCCTGCTGGGTCCGACGATAGGGGAGCAATATGGTGGCCCCGGCCTGAACTATGTGGCGTATGGCCTGATCGCGCGTGAAGTGGAGCGTGTGGATTCGGGCTACCGCTCGATGATGAGTGTGCAGAGCTCGCTGGTGATGGTGCCGATATTCGAGTTCGGCACTGAAGGGCAGCGCCAGAAGTATTTGCCCAAACTGGCCACTGGCGATTGGATCGGCTGTTTTGGCCTGACCGAGCCGGACCACGGTTCCGACCCGGGCTCTATGGCGACCCGTGCGCACAGGGTCGCCGGTGGCTACCAGCTCAAGGGCTCGAAGATGTGGATATCCAATAGCCCGATTGCCGATGTGTTTGTGGTCTGGGCCAAGGAGGTGTCCGAAAGTGGCAAGGTCGGCCCGATAAGGGGCTTTGTGCTGGAAAAAGGCATGCCCGGGTTGAGCGCTCCGGCCATCCACGGCAAGGTCGGTCTGCGCGCCTCGATCACCGGTGAGATCGTGATGGACGGCGTGTTTTGTCCGGAAGAAAACGCCTTCCCCGAAGTACAGGGGCTCAAGGGCCCCTTCACCTGCCTCAACTCGGCGCGTTATGGCATCGCCTGGGGTGCTCTGGGTGCGGCCGAAGACTGCTGGTTGCGGGCGCGCCAGTACACCCTGGACCGCAAGCAGTTCGGCCGCCCCTTGGCAGCCAACCAGTTGATCCAGAAAAAACTGGCCGACATGCAGACCGAGATCGCCCTGGGTTTGCAGGGTTGCCTGCGTCTCGGCCGGATGAAAGACGAGGGCACCGCCTCCGTGGAAGTCACGTCGATCCTCAAACGTAACTCGTGTGGCAAGGCGCTCGATATCGCCCGCCTGGCTCGCGACATGATGGGTGGCAACGGCATCTCGGACGAGTTTGGTGTGGCGCGCCATCTGGTGAACCTGGAGGTCGTGAATACCTACGAGGGCACGCACGATATCCATGCCCTGATTCTGGGCCGCGCCCAGACCGGGATTGCGGCGTTTGCGAATTGACGCTTCACTCCGAGAGGTGAGGCAACACGGCGACAATTTGGGCGGCGCGTCTGCTTTCGGCCCATTGCGGTCATTCGGCATACCGCTGGCGCGATGCCACATCCAGGGCCAGCGTGACGCGCCAACCTTGCGTCGTGTGCGAGGGGACGGCAAAGGCGTGCGGGGGCCGGGCGCAGCGCTCATACTGGAGCGGTCGGACGCTGAACGCGCCGACTGCCCTGTGGTGCTCGGTCTTGCGGCCCGTCGCGGAACTCGCTGCGTTCGCTTCGCTCTCTACGCTCGAACAACCGCGACGAGAATGTTTACGAACGCGCTTCGCGCGTGGCCGCAAGCCCTGTG
>JANOTG010000478.1:0-4507 GCA_031416215.1 Betaproteobacteria bacterium | reverse complement strand
GCCACAGGCCGTCTGCCAAGGTCGGGGCGCGCGGTTCCAGCAGCCAGAACCCGACACCTCCGAGCACCAGAATCGCCACACACAACAGCAACGAATAGAGCAACCCGCGGCGGGTGATGAGGCGGGAGCGGCGGTTCCATCTTGGCATGGCGGTACTTTACAGGGCTGGGACGACCGCGTGGTTCGGATCGGGCTCAGGCCTGCCAGACGCCAAAACCGGCGCTGCGCAGGTCGATCGCCACCTCGACCTCCTTGCTGCGTGCCTCGTCATAACTCATCGGGTTGAAGCCCTCGTAGAGGTCGGGCAGCAGGCGTACTCCGTGGCGCAGAACGTAACGATTGGCCTGGATGCCGGCCATGTGTTTGTCAAAACGAAGATCCGGGTTCAGACCGGTCATGCCGACATAGACACAGGGCTTGCCGCTGACATAACCCGGGTTGCAGCGCACGAAGCGCGCCTCACTGAGCACGTCTGTGGACAGCTCGATGACATAGACGTGGTAATGCGGCTTGCGTGCCATGGAACATCCGCGTCATTACGTGGCTGCAAAATAAATACGCTTAGTCCAGCTCGCGCAGGGGATGCGCCGGCGCCGGCCACGGGCTGTCAAAAAATGGCAACACCATGTCGGGCGTGACGTCTTCGATACGCGCCGGACTCCAGTGCGGCGTGTGGTCCTTGTCGACCGCCAGCGCGCGAATACCCTCCACGGTGTCGCTGCTCGCAGCATCCCGTCCAAGATGCTGCGGGTGAAAGCTGTGGCGCACCAGATCGCGTTCCATGCGCAGGTCGTCCGCCAGGGTCATCACGCGGGCGCGGCGGATCTGCTCCAGCGTCACATGCAGCATCAAGGGGCTGCGTTGGCGCAACTCAACTGCGGTATCGTGGGCCCAGCTGTCCGCGGACGCCGCCGCTTCCAGCGCCTCGATGATGGTGTGCATGGTTGGCAAACCGAAGCAGTGGTCAATGTGGGCTGTGGGCAGCGTGGCAGCTTCGTCGCGGCTGGTGAAAAGGCCGCGAATCCATTGCTGCACGCCATGGGAGCTGCCAGCTTGTGGGTCCGCCAGAGCGCTCCAGACCCGGTCCAGTTCGCTGGAATCAAGCACGCCATCTGCGAGGCCAGCCACCACCGCCTGCGCGCCGCCCAGCATCTGCCCGGTCAGCGCCAGGTATTCCCCCAGATGCCCGGGGCAACGGCTCAGGAAATAGCCGCCCCCGACATCGGGAAAGAGCCCGATGTTGGTCTCCGGCATGGCCATCTTGGTGCGCTCGGTGGCAATGCGCAGCGAGGCGCCTTGCGCCACACCCATGCCGCCACCCATGACGATCCCGTCCATGAAGGCGATGACCGGCTTCGGGTAATGGTGAATCAGGTGGTTGAGGCGGTACTCTTCGGTGAAGAAGTCCTCCAGCTCCGGGTTGCCGGCCAGCGCCGCCTGGTGGAAAAAGCGGATGTCGCCACCGGCGCAGAAGGCACCAAAGTTCGATTCCAGCCCGGTCCTGGAGTCGCGTCGTTTGCCCCGTATGGCCACCAGATGCACGGCCGGCTTGTCGCGCCAGGCCAGCAAGGCGCCGGTCAGGTCGCGCACCATGGCCAGCGACAAGGCATTGAGGGCGCGCGCCCGGTCCAGCGTGATCAGGCCGGCGTGGCCCGCGACGGTTGCAATGATGTGGCTGGCCATAAGACAGTACAGGTTGGGGTTGCCAAAGTGTTCTCACCCTGCTTGCCATGGCCCGGGGGCCGGGGCTAGACGGGTAACAACGCATTTCCGGAGCCCGCGATGTTATCTCCCGACACGCAGCTCAGGGTAGTTGTTCACGTGATGCAGCAAGTCCAACATACTGCGTGGGCCTGTCGGTCCTGACGGCGAGGATCGCGCTACTCGATCACCCGATCAGCACGCAGGATGATGGACTGTGGCACTTTCACTCCCATGGCACGGGCGGTTTTCAGGTTAACCACTAACTCGTAGGTCGAAGGCATCTCCACCGGCAAATCCTGCGGCGCCGTACCGTTGAGGATACGCACCACGTAACCAGCGGCGCGCTTGGAAGCCCAACCCGGCGGCGGGCCGTAGGACATCAAACCGCCAGCGTCCACCGCATCGGCAGTTGAGTAAACAGCTGGGATATTGCTGACCGATGTCTGGGCCGCCAGTTCCACCCCGGAACGGCGCGCGTCCATGGCGGTGGGCACCAGCACGGCCGCCACGCCACTGCGCTGGCCGCGCGTAAATATGGCCGGCAAGTCCGACTTTTCCAGGTACGGAAAGCGGCTCACTGCAACGCCAAGCTTTGTGCTGGCCCCTTGAAGTTCGTCCAACTCGACTTGGCAGGCCTTGGCTGCGTCTTCGTCATAGACGATGCCCAAACGGCTGGCGGCGGGAAACAGTTCGCGCATCAGCTGCATGCGTTTGGTGGTCAGCTCGGCGCTGGAATTGCCGACGCCTGTGATGTTGCCGCCTGGCCGGGCAAGGGTCTGCACAAATTTGATCTGCACTGGATCGGTGACGCCCGAAAAAACGATCGGAATGCGCGAAGTGGCCGCCTTGGCGCCATGCACCGCCCACGGCATCGGCGCATAAATCACCCGTACATTGGCGCGCACCAGTTCCTCGGCCAGACGGTTGACCTTGCGATAGTCGTAATCGGCGAACCGGTATTCGATCCGCAGGTTGCGCCCCTCTACGAAACCGCCTTCGCGCAATCCCTCCTTGAAGAAAGCAAGCGACCGGGCGAAGTCGGCGTTGCTGCCATATTCCAGAACGCCGATGAGTGGTGTTGCATCAGGTCTTGTCTGCGCTCGCACAAACGGAGTGGCGATCAATGCAGCACCGGCCAGCAACAGGTTGCGACGATTGGCTTGAAACATGGTGTACCCTTTCAAGAGAGCTATGTCAGAGTTTAAGCTTGTCGATGTGTTTGTTCCTTTTTGTACAGCCCGTTGATCGTCTCAGCCAAGGCGATGCGTTGGTGTAGGTGATAGAAACGGATCGCGAGCCCTTGTCCGAGCGATGGATCTATGTCTACCTATTCCCCGCCCGCGACGATTGCAATGATGTAGCTGGCCATGTAGCGTGACGGGGCTGGGTTGCCAAAGAGTTCTGGCTGTGCTTGCCTCGGCCCGGCACCGCGGCTTAGACTGCGGCATCACCCTCCGGAGTCTGCCATGTTATCTCCCGACGAGCTGCAGTCGCTGATTCCCGCCGAAACGGCGCGCTTTCGCTCGCCGATTCCGACCCAGTCGGTGTCCAGTGACGAGTTCTATCCTGGCCTGCAGACACCCAAGCAACGCGAGTTCGAGGCTCGCGTCAAAACGATCGGCAGCGCATTGGCCAAGAAGCACGGGGTCTCGCGACGGCGCTTTTTCCAGGGCGCGGCAGGCATGGCGGCGGCCTTCGTGGCGATGAACGACACCTTCGGACCGATCTACCTGGTGAGCCGAGCCGAAGCGCAAACGCCCGAGCTGGCCAACGCCCGGGCGGCGGGGCTCAAGGGCCAGTTCATCATGGACATGCACACCCACTTCCTGCGCGACGACACCCGGCTCGAGGGTTTTGTGCGCTCACGCGAGGCGGTCGGCCGCTCGGGTTGGAACCCGGCGCTGGCAGGTAAGCCGCAGACCATCGAAGACCTCAAGTTCGCCAACTACTTCAAGGAAATTTACCTCGATAGCGACACCAAGGTGGCGCTGATCTCTGGTTCGGGTTCCGAGGAGCCGCGCGACTGGTTTTTGACCAACGAGATGAAGGCCCAGGCGCGCAGCGAGGTGAATACCAAGGCACGGGCCAGGCGCATGTTCTCGCACGCCATTTTCATGCCGGGAATGCCGGGCTGGCTGGACAAGGTGGACCGGGACCTGGAAGTCCTCAAGCCCGACTCGTTCAAGGGTTATACGGTGGGTGACAACACCAATAAACACCTGGCCAGGCACCCCTGGCATCTGGACGACGAGAAGCTGCTCTACCCGTTTTACGAGAAACTCGTGCGCGCCAGCAAGACCCAGCCCAGCCTGGCCAATGTCTGTGTGCACAAGGGCCTGTTCCCGCCTTCGACCAGCGCGCAATACCCTGATCTGGTCAAGCACGCCGATGTGCGCGACGTGGCCAAGGCAGCGAAAGACTGGCCGCAGCTCAACTTCATCATCTACCACTCGGCGTTCCGCTTCACCGGCGGCGCGCAGGGCGTGGCCTGGGAGCAGTTCGACAAGACCGGGCGCATCGACTGGGTCACCGATCTGGCCGAGATACCGCAAAAACACGGCGTGAAAAACGTCTATGGCGACCTGGGCCAGATCTTCGCCCAGAGCACCGTGGCCGATCCGCGGCTGTGCGCCGCCATGATGGGGCAACTCATCAAAGGTTTGGGCGCCGACCACGTGGTGTGGGGCTCGGACGCGGTCTGGACCGGCGCGCCGCAGTGGCAGATCGAGGCGCTGCGCCGGCTCGAGATCCCCGAAGAGATGCAGCGCAAACACGGCTTCGCGCCGCTGGGCGCACCTGACGG
>JANOTG010000477.1:0-1900 GCA_031416215.1 Betaproteobacteria bacterium | reverse complement strand
GTGTATTCCTCGCACCGCAGCGTGCCGGCTGCGATGCGCCGAGCCGCCTGGGCTGCTGTCAACTTCCAGAGTTCCATCGGTGTCTTCCTGCGGGCGATCCATCATTGCAATGTGTGCGGGCAATTATGCATAGGCACCGATTGCGACACGGGGCGGTGACCAGACCTCGCATCGATCGCATGTCAGGCAAAACAGCCGTGGTCGCGAAATTGATTCGTCGCCGCCACCAGTGCCGCCTGGATGCCCGGCTCCGACGCGGCATGCCCGGCGTCCTCGACCATGTGCAGTCGGGAACCTGGCCAGGCGTGGTGCAGCCTCCAGGCGTTCAGTGGTGGGCAGATGACGTCATAACGCCCCTGCACGATGACGGCTGGCAGATGCTGTACCCGGCTCACGTCGCGCAGCAGTTGCCCCGGAGCCAGGAAACCGGCGTGGCGAAAATAATGCGCCTCGAGTCGCCCGACACCCAACGCCTTTTCCGGTGATTCGAACTCTTGCTGCTCCTGCGGATGCGGCAGCAGGTGCAGGCAACTGCCCTCATAACCGCTCCAGATACGCGCCGCTTCGGCGCCGGCCGCCTGGTCGTCGCCAAACAGCCGCCGGCAATACGCGCCCAGCAGGTCGGCCCGCTCGCTGGCCGGCAGGTGGGCGACAAATCGCTCGTGCTCCTGCGGAAAGAAGCGCCCCACGCCATGCAGGAACCAGTCGATCTCATCGCTGCTGCACAGGAAGATGCCGCGCAGGATGAAGCCGGTGCACACCTGGGGATGGGATTGTCCGTAGGCCAGCGCCAGGGTCGAGCCCCAGGAGCCGCCGAATACCAGCCAGCGGGAGATGTCCAGCAGCACGCGCAGGCGCTCGATGTCGGCCACCAGCAGCTGTGTCGTGTTGTCGCAGACTTCACCCAGTGGCGTCGAACGACCGGCGCCGCGCTGGTCAAACAGCACGATGCGGTAATGTGCCGGATCGAACAACTGTCGATGCCAGGGCGAGCAGCCAGAGCCCGGCCCGCCATGCAGGAACAACACCGGCACGCCGTTCGGGTTGCCACATTCCTCCCAAACCATGGTGTGCAGGCCGTCCAGTGGCAAGCTACCGCTACGGTAGGGTTCGATGGGCGGGTAGGCGGTGGCGGGTGTTGGGTTGTGCGTCATGGCTCAGGTCAAAATCGCCGGACATACTATTCTGCGCGGGGAGATAAATTGTGACCCAATCGATTGCGGCAGTGACACTGCTGGTGCGCAACTACGACGAGGCGATTGATTTTTTCACCCGCTCGCTGCGATTCGCACTGCTGGAAGATACGTCCCTGGGCGAGGGCAAACGCTGGGTGCGGGTGGGAGGTGACGGCCCCGGTGGCATGGCGCTGCTACAGGCGCGTGCAGCCACGCCCGAGCAGCAGGCCCAGATCGGCCGCCAGGGCGGCGGGCGGGTCTGGCTGTTTTTGCACAGCACCGATTTTTGGGGCGACTATCACCACATGCGAAGCCAGGGCGTGGTGTTTTGTGAAAAGCCGCGGGAGGAGGTCTATGGCACGGTGGTGGTGTTTGCGGACCTGTATGGCAATCAGTGGGACCTGATTCAGCGGCGATGAAAACAGAGGTCAGCGTCGGGCCGGAAACTTGATAACCCCCGCCGCCAGCGCCGTGCCGAACACCACGACGGCGCCGCAGGACAACATCCACAATGTCAGCTCCTCACCCAGCAGCAGCGTGCCGTAGAGGACGGCAAACACCGGCACCAGGAACGGCACCGTCATGGCCCGTGCCGGGCCCAGGTGTTCGATCAGGCGGAAGTACAGCAGGTAGGCGACGCCGGTGCACACGACTCCCAGCACGATCAGGGCCAGCCAGGAAGTCAGCCCCGGGTTGTGCGCCGGCCAGAACCACAGGGTGGGCAG
>JANOTG010000476.1:0-19590 GCA_031416215.1 Betaproteobacteria bacterium | reverse complement strand
CAAGAAGACGCCGCCCAAATTGCTTCTGGGCAATATTCGTCCAGTCGCCGATGAGAAGACACTGGAGGCTTTGATTGCCTATCGCTACGAGATGATGGCTGCTTATGCGAAGGATCTGCGGCAGGCCTGCCAGTCGGAAATTGCCGCGATCAAGGCGCGCCGAGGTGACGCGGCAGTATTGCTGGCGGCCAAGCGCTGGTTGCATCGTGACGCTGACAAAGTCCCGGCCGAGGCGGTCTCCACACTGGCCCAAGCTCGCGCCGCACATCCGGTATTGGACAAGATGGTGACCATGCGCGAGGAACTGCGGCAGCTGTGGCTCAATACCTCGTTTTCCCGGGAGCAGCTGGCGGCTGACCTGCAGGCGTGGTGTCACAGGGCTGAGGACAGTGGCATCTCCGCGCTGCGCGAGTTTTCATTCCGCTTGCGGGCGGCGCGGGCCTGAGTGCCGTGCAGCATTGTGGATTGGCGTGAAACAACCCCGTCCGCAATGCCAATAAAAAAAGGCCCGATCGAGTCGGGCCTTTTTTGTGTCCGGCTCGGGGCCGACTTGGGCTACTTCAGCTTGATCTCCTTGTAGTCCACATGTTTGCGTGCCTTCGGATCAAATTTCTTGATCAACATTTTTTCGGGCATGGTTTTCTTGTTTTTGCTGGTGGTGTAGAAATGGCCGGTTCCGGCCGTTGACTCCAGCTTGATCTTTTCGCGTCCGCCTTTGGATGCCATGGTTTGAATTCCTTCCGTATGCTGGTTCAGGCCTGACCGCGAGCGCGCAAGTCTGCGAGCACCGACTCAATGCCGTTCTTGTCGATCAGGCGTAACGCCGCGCTCGAGACGCGCAGGCGCACCCAACGGTTTTCTGCTTCGACCCAAAACCGACGGTATTGCAGGTTGGGCAAGAAGCGGCGCTTGGTTTTGTTGTTGGCATGGGAGACATTGTTTCCCACCATCGGGCCTTTGCCCGTGACTTGACATACACGTGCCATATGGACACTCCATCTTGGGTTGCGCTGACAGAACGCAGCGCACACCCGTTAACAGCTTTCGCCGCACCTCGCCAACTGTTGCAGTGGCGGTAACTGTGATCTACCAAGGCACCATGTGCCAGATTTTGGTAAAGCCTTGGAGTATAACGTTTTTCTATTCCGCCCCGGCTCACCCCTGTTCCAGAAAACGCTGAGCGTCCAAAGCGGCCATGCAGCCGGTTCCGGCGCTGGTGATGGCTTGTCGGTAGATGTGGTCTTGCACATCGCCGGCGGCGAACACACCCGGCACACTGGTCATGGTGGCCAGACCGGCCTGGCCGGAGCGGGTCACGATATAGCCGCCAGCCATGTCGAGTTGGCCGGCGAACATGTCGGTATTGGGTGCATGGCCGATGGCGATGAAGCAGCCTTTCAGGGCCAGGTCCTCTGTCGTGCCGTCCTTTGTGCTCTTGATACGGATTCCGGTCACGCCGCTTGCGTCGCCCAGCACCTCGTCCAGTGTCCTGAATGTCTTCAACTCCACCTTTCCCGCAGCCACCTTCGCCATCAACTTGTCGACCAGAATAGCCTCGGCCTTGAATCGGTCGCGCCGATGTACCAGGTAGACCTTGCTGGCGATATTGGACAGATACAGCGTCTCTTCGACCGCGGTGTTGCCGCCACCCACCACGCAACACAATTGGTCGCGGTAGAAAAACCCGTCACAGGTTGCGCAACCTGAAACACCACGGCCCATGAAAGCGGTCTCCGATGGAAGTCCGAGGTATTTGGCCGATGCGCCAGTCGCGAGAATCAGGGCATCGCAGGTATAGGTGAAACTGTCGCCGCGCAGCGTGAACGGGCGTTGTCCCAGTTCCACCGAATTCACATGGTCAAACACCACCTCGGTATTGAACCGTTGCGCGTGCTCCAGAAAGCGTTGCATCAATTCCGGTCCTTGCACGCCATGTGCATCGGCCGGCCAGTTGTCCACATCCGTGGTGGTCATCAACTGCCCACCTTGCGCAATGCCCGTCACCAAGACGGGGTTGAGGTTGGCCCGAGCGGCATAAACCGCGGCCGTGTACCCGGCCGGACCGGATCCGAGTATCAGGACCCGTGCGTGTTTGGAGGCTGTCATGGAGAAGTTGGTCGAATAACGCGTTTGGCGCAGGTTACAGTTTGGGGGTAAACCAGATGGTGCAATAGTGGCGGTTAGACCACAATCCGGCGTCCCCTGCCCGAGGCATTATTGTACGGAGCGGCTTGTTGCCGCAAAGGAAGGATTAGCAGATGTCGATGTTGAGCAACCTTGACCTGATACGGCGGGTCCCTCTTTTTGCCATGCTGACACCGATGCAGGCTGAATCCCTGGCTGGTGCCGTTGGGAAACGTCGATTCAAGCGTGGTGAACACATAGTGGAGCAGGGCAAACGCTACGGTTCCTTGTTTATCATCCTGGCCGGGCGGGCCCGTGTCGTGGTTACCGATCGGCGTGACCGCGAAGTGATCCTGGCAACCATGCACCCGGGTGACTATGTCGGTGAAATGAGCCTGATCGACCACGAGCCGCACTCTGCAACCGTAGAAGCCGAGGTACAAACCGATGCGCTGGTGCTGGGTGGTGAGGACTTCACGCGTTGCTTGTTGGAGAACACATCGACCATGACCGCGGTCATGAAGGGTCTGGTCAACCGGTTGCGGGCTGCCGACCGCAAGATCGAGTCCTTGGCCCTGATGAACGTGTATGGGCGCGTTGCCAATGTGTTGCTCGACAGTGCTGTGCCCAATGCCGAGGGGGTGCGTATCATCCGCGACAAGATTTCGCGTCAGGATATTGCCAAGATGGTGGGAGCGTCGCGGGAAATGGTGAGTCGGGTGATGAAGGACTTCGAGGAGCAGGGCTTTGTCGAGGTTCGTGATGACGGCAGCCTGGTGGTAAAGGAGCGCCGCCTCAAACCGCGCTAATCCCGGGTGCGACGTGCCCGGCTGGGGTAAGCTAGTGCGGTTCGGATGTATGCATGACTTACTCACTTGACTCCCTGAACGCCGCGTCGCGGCCAGCAGTTGCTGCGCGACAGTCTGGCGGAACACGCTTCGCAACTGAAGTCTCGTTGTTGATTGGCGTATTGTTTCTCGGCTTTTGGCTGCTGGCCCTGTTGACGTATTCCGCGCTCGACCCTGCCTGGTCGACCTCGGGTGACGGTGCCCCGCTGCGTAACCGTGCAGGACGGTTGGGAGCGCTGTTGGCCGACGCCAGTTATTACCTGTTCGGATTTTCCGTCTGGTGGTGCGTTGTTGTGGCGTTGCGAGTCTGGTTGTCGGCGCTGGCGCGCTGGTTGCGGCAGGCTGCGCCAGAACACGCCGCCCAAGCCCCCGACGCCGCCGCCACGGGCATGCCGTCGGCTGCTTCGTTGGGTCTGGGCCTGGTGCTTGTCGTCGCAGCGAGTTGTGTTCTGGAATGGTCGCGCCTGTACAGCTTTGAAGCCCGCCTGCCTGGCTCCAGCGGCGGTCGACTGGGCGCGCTGCTGGCGCCCCCTGCGGTGCAGTGGCTGGGCTTCACAGGCTCGGGTTTGGCCGCGATTGGCGTCGCCTTGTCTGGTGCGGCCATGGCATTGCGGTTTTCCTGGGTCCATTTTGCCGAACGCATCGGCGCTGCGGTATTTTCCAAGCTGGAGTCGAGCCGCAAAAGGCGCGAGATTGTGGAGGACGTCGCCCTTGGAAAACAGGCGGCCCGGGAACGCGAGGAAGTGCTGTCAGAGGAGCGTGTCGAGATCAGGGAGCACCAGCCAGTCGCAGTTGAGCCCGTGTTGCTGGAGGTTCCCAAAAGCGAACGGGTGGCAAAGGAGCGGCAAAAGCCGCTGTTTGCCGAAATGCTGGACAACAAGCTGCCACAGGTGGACCTGCTGGACGGCGCACAGGTGCGGCAGGAAACCGTCTCGGCTGAAACCCTGGAGATGACCAGCCGCATGATCGAGAAGAAGCTCAAGGACTTCGGCGTCGAGGTGTGGGTGATCCTGGCTTTGCCCGGCCCGGTCATTACGCGGTATGAAATCGAACCGGCGGTCGGCGTGAAGGGGTCGCAAATTGTCGGCCTGGCCAAAGACCTGGCGCGCAGCCTGAGTTTGACGTCGATCCGGGTGGTAGAGACGATTCCGGGCAAGACCTATATGGCGCTCGAGTTGCCCAACGCCAAACGGCAGTCGATCCGGCTTTCCGAGATTCTGGGTTCGCGCGTGTATAACGAGGCCAAGTCGCTGTTGACGATGGGGCTGGGCAAGGACATCGTCGGTAACCCGGTGGTGGCTGATCTGGCCAAGATGCCACATGTGCTGGTCGCAGGAACCACCGGGTCGGGCAAGTCGGTGGGTATCAACGCCATGATCTTGAGCCTGTTGTACAAGGCCGATGCGCGCGACGTGCGGCTGCTGATGATCGACCCCAAGATGCTGGAGATGTCGGTGTACGAGGGGATTCCGCACCTGCTCGCACCGGTGGTGACGGACATGCGTCAGGCCGCCCATGGGCTCACCTGGTGTGTTGCCGAGATGGAGCGGCGCTACAAACTCATGAGCAAGATGGGTGTGCGCAACCTTGCCGGCTACAACAGCAAGATCGACGAAGCCAAGGCGCGCGGCGAACTGCTTCGCAACCCTTTCAGCCTGACGCCCGAGGAACCCGAGCCGCTGGAGCGCCTGCCGCATATCGTGGTGGTCATTGACGAATTGGCCGACCTCATGATGGTTGTCGGCAAGAAAATCGAGGAGTTGATTGCGCGACTGGCGCAAAAGGCCCGGGCCGCCGGCATTCATCTGATACTGGCTACGCAGCGGCCCAGCGTGGATGTCATCACGGGCCTGATCAAGGCCAATATTCCGACCCGCATCGCGTTCCAGGTCAGCAGCAAGATCGACAGCCGCACCATTTTGGACCAGATGGGTGCCGAAGCCCTGCTGGGTATGGGCGACATGTTGTACATGCCCAGCGGAACCGGATTACCGATTCGCGTGCATGGCGCATTCGTCAGCGACGAGGAGGTGCACCGTGTGGTCCGTTATCTGAAATCACAGGGTGCGCCGAATTACATCGAGGGTGTGCTGGAGGGCGGAACTCTTGATGGAGAGGCTGAAGCCACGCTCGACGGCAGCCCGGGCGGCGAAAAGGATCCGATGTATGACCAGGCGGTCGAAGTGGTGCTCAAGAGCCGGCGAGCCAGCATCTCCCTGGTGCAACGGCACCTCAAGATTGGCTATAACCGCGCTGCGCGTTTGGTGGAGGACATGGAAAAGGCCGGGCTGGTCAGCGCCATGAGTGGTAGCGGCCAGCGCGAGATACTGGTGCCGGTGCGCGCCGAATGATCACCATGAAAAAATTCTGTGTCTTGCTGTTTCTGCAGATGCTGGTGGCGCAGCATGCCTGTGCCGACGCTTTGACGACACTGGAGCTGTTTGTCAAGACCGTATCCAGCGCCCGGGCCGAATTCAACCAGGTCGTGACAGCTCCGGCGCGCGAGGGCCAGGTCAGCCGCACCAAGGCCACCAGCGGAACCTTCGAGTTTTCGCGGCCGAACCGTTTCCGGTTTGCCTATCGCAAACCATTCGACCAGACCATCGTCGCCGACGGGCAGACGCTGTGGTTGTACGACGCCGACCTCAACCAGGTCACGGCACGCGCACAAGCCCAGGTCCTGGGGTCGACACCCGCCGCATTGATAGCTGCAGCGCCGGATTTGCGTGCAGTACAAACCGAGTTTCAGCTGCGCGCGGCCCCGGACAAGGACGGCTTACAGTGGGTGGTGGCAACGCCGCGTGCGCGCGACGGTCAGTTGCAGTCCGTGCGTGTGGGGCTGCGTGCCGGGACGACGCCGCCCACGTTGGCGGCGCTGGAGATCGTTGACAACTTCGGCCAGGTGTCGGTGCTGCGTTTTTCCGCGTTCGAGATCAATCCGGCCTTTGCGCCTGGCACCTTCGTCTTCAAGCCGCCCAACGGCGCCGACGTCATTCGGCAATAGGGTCACAGCGTGGCGCAGGGGACTTTGCATGTGCCGCTGGCAGAGCGGCTGCGCCCGCGCAACCTGGCCGAGGTGATTGGCCAACAACATTTGGTGGGCGAAGGGCAGGCCCTGCGGCTGGCGTTCGAATCCGGCGTGCCGCACAGCTGCATTTTGTGGGGACCGCCCGGCACCGGGAAAACGACGATTGCCCGCTTGATGGCAGATGCATTTGGCGCGCGTTTCATCGCCATCAGCGCGGTGCTGGGTGGCGTCAAGGACATACGCGATGCGGTGGAGCAGGCCAGAGTGTCGGCGGGGCAGGGCAGCCAGACGATTGTTTTTGTGGATGAGGTGCATCGCTTCAACAAGGCACAGCAGGACGCGTTCCTGCCCCATGTGGAAAGTGGACTCTTCACATTTGTTGGTGCAACCACGGAGAACCCGTCGTTCGAAGTGAATTCGGCTTTGTTGTCGCGCGCCGCGGTTTATGTGCTGCAGCCATTGACACTGCCGGACCTCGAACGGATCGTCGCCAAGGCGCTGGACACCGGCGCCGTGCCACCGCTGGAGGCGGATGCGGCGCAGCGGCTTGTCGCGTACGCCGACGGGGACGCGCGCCGCCTGCTCAATACCCTGGAGACGCTGGCCGTGGCGGCCAACGCCACCGGGCTTGCGTCGATATCCGACGCCTGGCTGCTGAAAGTGCTTGGCGAACGGCTACGTCGTTATGACAAGGGCGGTGACCAGTTTTACGACTCGATCAGCGCATTGCACAAGTCGGTGCGTGGATCGGATCCTGATGCTGCCCTGTACTGGTTAGTGCGCATGCTCGATGGTGGTGCGGACCAGCGCTATTTGGCGCGGCGCCTGATCCGCATGGCCAGTGAAGACGTTGGCCTGGCGGACCCGAGGGCGCTGAGACTGGCACTGGATGCGGCCGAAGTCTACGAGCGACTGGGCACACCGGAAGGCGAACTGGCATTGGCCCAGGCCGTGCTGTATCTCGCCATGGCACCCAAGTCCAACGCCGCTTACAAGGCCTATAACGCGGCCCGTGCCCTGGTTCGCACGGATGGGTCGCGACCTGTGCCGATGCACCTGCGCAATGCACCGACGCAGTTGATGAAGGAGATGGATTTCGGCAAAGGTTACCGTTATGCGCACGACGAAGAAGGCGGATTTGCTGCCGGTGCGCGGTATTGGCCAGAAGGGATGCAGGAGCAGGAGTTCTATCGGCCAGTCGAGCGCGGGCTGGAGTTGCGCATTGCAGAAAAGCTGCGTGAACTGAAGGCGCGCAACCGGCAGCGTGGCTGATGGCTCTTGCGTGCGGCTGGCATGGATCGAAGTCGCACACGCAAGGGTAAACCCCCGTCAGGCAAACCGGTCCGGACTGCACCCCGTCAGTAGAATCGGCGCAGCAACGGGATGGAGGCGGCGAAAGTCTGCATCCTGCATGGCACACGCGGTGCGGCACCAAAAGCGCGACGGCCGTGTGACAAAAATACTGAAAATCGGAGTCCACTTCATGGATATTTTTCTCCAGCAGATCATCAATGGACTGGTGCTCGGCAGTGTCTACGCGCTCGTTGCCCTGGGCTACACCATGGTTTACGGCATCATCCAGTTGATCAATTTTGCGCATGGCGAGGTGCTGATGTTCGGCGCCTTGACGGCCTGGACGGTCGCCGGGGTGATGCAACCGGCGTTTCCCGACTTGCCCGGTTGGGCGGTGTTGATCGTGGCAGCATTGGCGGCATGTGTGGTGGCAGCGGTACTCAACTTCAGCATTGAGAAAATTGCCTACCGTCCGCTGCGCAATGCACCTCGGCTGGCGCCGTTGATCACCGCCATTGGCATGTCACTGCTGCTGCAGACGCTGGCCATGATTTTGTGGAAACCGAATCCCAAGGCTTTTCAGACGTTGTTGCCGGCCACGCCGTACGAGATCGCCGGTGCCGTGATATCACCCACCGATCTGTTGATACTGAGCCTGACGGCGATTCTGCTGGTGGCCTTGGTCTGGCTGGTCAACTACACCGCGCTGGGCCGTGCAATGCGCGCCACGGCAGAGAACCCGCGCGTGGCGGGACTCATGGGTGTCAAGCCCGATGTGGTGATTTCTGCCACCTTCGTCATTGGTGCCGTGCTGGCTGCCATCGCAGGCATCATGTTGGCGATGAAGTACGGCACGGTGCAGCATTCCATGGGTTTCCTGCCGGGGCTCAAGGCCTTCACAGCGGCGGTTTTTGGCGGAATCGGCAACCTGCCAGGCGCCGTGGTGGGTGGCGTGTTGCTGGGCCTGATAGAGGCCCTCGGATCGGGCTACATCGGTGTGCTCACTGGGGGCGTGTTGGGAAGCCACTACTCAGAGATATTCGCCTTCATCGTTTTGATCGTGATCCTCACACTGCGCCCCTCGGGGTTGCTGGGTGAACGCGTGGCAGACCGGGCATAAGGACAACACCATGAACAACAAGAAGCTCTTGACGTATTTTGTGATCGGTCTGGCCATCGTGCTGCTGCCGTGGGGATTGCAGGTGTTCGGCAACGCCTGGGTTCGTATCGCGGACACCGCTTTGTTGTATGTGCTGCTGGCCATCGGGCTGAATATCGTGGTCGGTTATGCGGGGCTGCTCGACCTCGGTTATGTTGCGTTTTTCGCCGTCGGCGCCTACTTGTACGCGTTGCTGGCGTCGCCGCACCTCAGCCAGACCTTTCCGATGTTTGCCGCGATGTTCCCGAATGGCTTGCACACACCGATCTGGCTGGTGATCCCGTTGGCGGCAGCCGTGGCGGGTTTGTTTGGAATACTGCTCGGCGCACCGACACTCAAGTTGCGCGGTGATTACCTGGCCATCGTCACGCTGGGTTTTGGCGAGATCATTCGCGTCTTCCTGAACAACCTGGACCATCCGGTGAACATCACCAACGGCCCCAAGGGCCTGAGCGGCATCGATGCGTTCAGCGTTTTCGGCGTGACGTTAGGAAAGCCGATTTCCGTTGGTGCCATCCAGGTGACATCGGTGATGATGTATTACTACCTTTTCCTGGGCATGGTGCTGATCAGTATCCTGGTGAGCCACCGACTGGCGCTGTCGCGCGTGGGCCGCGCCTGGATGGCCATTCGTGAGGACGAAATTGCCGCCAAGGCCATGGGCATCAACACCCGCAATCTGAAGCTGCTGGCTTTTGGCATGGGCGCGTCTTTCGGAGGTGTCAGTGGTGCGTTGTTCGCCTCGTTCCAGGGTTTTGTATCTCCGGAGTCGTTCACCTTGATGGAGTCCGTGATGATTGTGGCCATGGTGGTGCTCGGCGGCCTGGGGCATCTGCCGGGCGTGGTGCTGGGTGCGCTGCTGTTGGCAGCGTTGCCGGAGGTGCTGCGGTATGTGGCCGCCCCGCTGCAACACCTCTCTGGTGGCCGCCTGGACGCCTCCATATTGCGCCAGTTGCTTATCGCGCTGGCCATGATTGTGGTGATGTTGCTGCGTCCGCGCGGCCTGTGGCCGTCGCCAGACCACGGCAAGTCCCTGCAAACCAACACCTGAGGAGATTGCCATGAGCGACACAATTCTCAAGGTGGGGGGCATTTCCAAGCGCTTTGGCGGCCTGCAGGCGCTCAGTGATGTGGGTATCACCATCGAGCGGGGGCAGGTGTACGGCCTGATCGGGCCCAACGGCGCCGGGAAGACGACCTTCTTCAACGTGATCACCGGGCTGTACACACCCGACAGCGGCACCTTCGAACTCGCCGGCAAGCCCTACAAACCCACGGCGGTGCATGAGGTGGCGAAGGCCGGCATTGCGCGCACGTTCCAGAATATCCGTCTGTTCGCCGAGATGACAGCGCTCGAGAACGTCATGGTCGGGCGCCATATCCGCACCGGCTCGGGATTGATCGGTGCCATTTTTCGCACGTCCGGTTTCAAGGTCGAAGAACTGGCGATCGCCAAGCGCGCCCAGGAACTGCTCGACTATGTTGGCATCGGCAAGTTTGCTGACTACAAGGCGCGTACCCTGAGTTATGGTGATCAGCGCCGCCTGGAAATTGCGCGCGCACTTGCCACCGACCCGCAGCTGATCGCCCTGGATGAACCGGCAGCCGGCATGAACGCCACCGAGAAGCTGCAGTTGAGGGCGCTGATCGATCAGATACGCAAGGACCAGCGGACCATTTTGTTGATCGAACACGACGTGAAACTGGTGATGGGCCTGTGTGACCGCGTCACGGTGCTGGACTACGGCAAGCAAATTGCCGAGGGCCTGCCGAGCGATGTGCAAAAGGATGAAAAAGTGATTGAAGCCTACCTTGGCACCGGAGGACACTGACATGGCGGCAACACTACTCAAGGTCAAGGGATTGAAGGTGGCCTATGGCGGCATTCAGGCTGTCAAGGGTGTTGACTTCGAAGTGCAGGAAGGCGAGCTGGTGACCTTGATCGGCTCCAATGGCGCCGGCAAGACCACCACGATGAAAGCCATCACGGGCACCTTGGACATCAATGCCGGTGACATCGAATATCTGGGCAAGAGTGTCAAGGGCCAGGGTCCGTGGGATCTGGTCCGGCAGGGTCTGGCCATGGTGCCGGAGGGTCGTGGCGTATTCGCACGAATGACCATCACCGAGAACCTGCAGATGGGTGCCTATGTACGACGTGATACGGCGGCCATCGCCGAGGATGCTGAAAAAGTCTTCACCATATTCCCGCGCTTGCGCGAACGCAAGGACCAGTTGGCAGGCACCATGTCCGGGGGCGAGCAGCAGATGTTGGCCATGGGCCGGGCACTGATGAGCCGCCCCAGGGTGTTGTTGTTGGACGAGCCGTCGATGGGACTGTCGCCCATCATGGTGGACAAGATATTCGAGGTGGTGCGTGATGTGTACGCGCAGGGCGTGACCATTCTGCTGGTGGAGCAGAACGCCAGCCGCGCCCTGGGCGTTGCCAACCGGGCCTATGTGATGGAGTCCGGCCTCATCACGATGAATGGCGACGCCAAGGAAATGTTGAAAGACCCGAAGGTGCGCGCGGCGTATCTCGGCGAATAAGCCACCGTCGTTGCCCAGCCTGGTGACTACGGAGAAACTGCGTCCCGCGGGCGTGGTAAATGGGCTGCAATCAGTTGGCCAGCGATCGACAACCCCAAGGGCGGTATGTGGGGCATCGGGTCCTGTGGTCCAAACCACGCAGCCTCCGCAATCTCCGATGCGTCGATGCGGATTTCTCCTCCTGCATGGTCGGCCGTGAAGGCCAGCATGAGCGAGTGCGGAAACGGCCATGGCTGGCTGCCAAAGTAGCGCAGGTTGTTGACCTGAAGTCCGACCTCTTCAAAGACCTCACGATGGATGGCCTCCTCGATCGATTCCCCGGCCTCGAGGAATCCTGCCAGCGCGGTAAAGAAGCGGGTCGGTGAGTTGGTGTGGCGCGCTAACAGGATGCAGTCGCCCCTCTTGATCAGCACCATCATGGCGGGTGAAATCCTGGGGTACGCTGCATGTCCGCATCGGGGGCAGCGCAGGCAGCGTTCGCCTGCCACCTGCTGGGTCGGAGTGGCGCAGGCGCCGCAGAACTGGTGCGTCCGCGCCCATTCGGCGATCTGGTAGGCCCGTCCGGCAATCGCCAACAGGGTGTCGTCAAACTGGCCAAACAGCGAGCGCAGGCGGCGGAACACAAAATCTGAACCTGCGGCAATTTCGGCGCTGGCCCATTGCGCCTGGCAATAGCGGTTTTCCAGCAATCCCACGGGCTGCCAGGCGTGGCGGGACAAACCGAGGTTTTGCATGTCGGCCGACGCCGGCAACGCCAGATCGTTCGCGCGGACCAGCAGCCCGTCGCCACAAAACACCAGGTTCAGTGGATCCGGATGGTCTTGGGCGACCAGCAGTGATACGAAGTGGGGGGGTGTTCGCAACATGGACCGGGCTCTTGGGCCCAATCATCGCATCAAAAGCCTGGCGCGGAGCCCATGCCGGCAGGCCCAAAACGCGCAGCTGCGCGCTTGGGCTTACGCGGCGCGATCAAGCAGCCTTGCGGGCGCGGGCTTTCTTGAAGGGAGTTACACGTTTGACTGCCGCAACCTTGACTTGGGCCTTTTTGCCAGCGATGCGGTTTGCAAGACGACCCGATTGTTGTTCGATTGCGCTGGCAACTTTTTGCACAGCATCAACAGCCGGAACAACGGCCTGTGCCACGTTATGCAGCGCCTTGGTGCCGGTGCGCTTTTCGAACTGGCTGGCGTTGGCAGCCGCCTGCTGTACACCCTTGGCGGCCAGCTGCACAGCTTTGTTGACGACGGCGTCGGCACCAGCGGTGGTCATCGAAATGCCCTGCGCGTAGTAGCCGCTGATTTTTTTCTGCGCTGACAACGCGTTGCCGCGCACTTCCGCGCTCAGTTTGTTGCCGGTTTTGTCAAGGGCGCGCTCCCAGCGCTGGTCCATGAAGCCGATGACGCGCTCACCACCAACACGGTAGGCGTTGATGACGTTCTTGGCAGTGTTGCCGTAGGTTTCGATCAGATCGGACGTGGCGGCGGAGAGGTTCCTGGTGGTCATGGTGTGTTCCTGAAAAGTGGGGAAAGGGAAGGAGACTGCGCCCTGTCCGTCAATGCGACGGTTTGGTCAGGGTCTGGTCGTGATTGTCCGCAGACCGCGTAGTGAACGCACCCTAATACCCCCGCCCATCCTAGAGCGGCATGCCTAGCCACTGTGCCCCCCGGGGCTCACACCATCGCGGTATCACCCATGAATACGTCTACACCAGCCGATGCAAAATTTGCCAGGTCAGCCGCTGTTGCCTGACCCTGCGACGATGCCATCGCAGCGCCGATCGCCGCCAGTGAATCAAACCCCAGTGTGGCCACCAGATACACCGCGTGTTTGCCGCCCATGCCCATCACGTCGCCGCGCGTGACCTCATAACTGCGCAGCCCTGGAATGGTCTTGGCCAGCGGCAGGTGGGTGTTGAAGTAGTAAGCGTCAAACGCTGCCGGGTCCTTGGGTTGCTGATAAACAGCATACAACTTGGCCATGAAATTCTCCTCGGGTTGGGGCGGAGGCACACCGCGCGCCACCTCACCCAATATACCTGTGTTGGCGGGCAGCTGGGCGGGCTGAACTGCGGCTCGCCAACCTATTTGCTCCAAGTGTCCTTCAAGCCCACTGCCAGGTTGAACACTGGCTTGTCCGGCCGGTGATCGACACGGTCGGCGACAAAATAGCCATGACGTTCGAACTGAAATCGGTGGTCAGGTTGTGTATCGGCCAGTGAAGGTTCAACCCATGCCTGCACCACCCTCAGGCTGTTCGGATTCAGGCAGGCCAGAAAATCGCGCCCGCCGGCATCGGGCTGCGGTTCGGTGAAAAGTCGGTCATACAGCCTCACCTCCGCGCTCAGTGCATCAGCCACTGCCACCCAGGTAATGACACCCTTCACCTTGACCAGATCGGAGCCGGGTGTGCCGCTCTTGGTATCCGGCACCAGCACCGCCTGAACCTCTGCCAGGCTGCCGTCGGCATGGCGCGTGCAGCCCGTGCATTCGACCACGTGGCCGTATTTCAGACGTACCCGGTTGCCGGGAAAAAGCCGAAAGAAGCCCTTCGGTGGCGCGTCCTCATAATCGGTGCGCTCGATCCATACTTCGCGACCGATCACAAAGTTGCGCCGCCCCAGTTCGGGCAGGTGCGGGTGCAACGGGGCACTGCAGGTGTCCAGCAGTCCATGCGGGGACGAGGCGTCACTGCCCATCACAACATCCCAGTTGGAGATCACCAATTTGACCGGGTCGAGCACCGCCATGGCGCGTGGTGCGGACACGTCCAGCGTCTCCCGCAGGCAGGCTTCGAGTGTGCTGTAGTCGGTCCAGCCGCCGGCCTTGCTGGTGCCCGTGCGATCCGCCAGCAGACGCATGCTCTCCGGTGTGTAGCCGCGCCGACGCAGGCCGACCAGGGTTGGCATGCGCGGGTCGTCCCAGCCGGTGACCTTGTGGTCGTACACCAGTGCCGCCAGTTTGCGTTTGCTGGTGATCACATAGGTGAGGTTCAGTCGCGCAAACTCGTATTGGCGCGGTGGCGGTGCGTGCAGCAAGCCGCCTTCCATCAATCGCTCCAGCAACCAGTCGTACCAGGGGCGCTGGTCTTCGAACTCCAGCGTGCAGATGCTGTGCGTCACCTGCTCCAGCGCGTCTTCGATCGGATGCGCGTAGGCATACATCGGATAGATGCACCACTTGTCGCCCGTGTTGTGGTGTTCGGCGCGACGGATGCGGTAAATCGTCGGGTCGCGCATATTGATGTTCGGGCTGGCCATGTCGACCTTGGCGCGCAGCACCATGCTGCCATCCAGGTGCTTGGCGTCGCGCATTTCGCGAAACCGCAGCAGGTTCTCGGCTGCGGGCCGATCCCGATAGCGGCTGTTCAGGCCGGGTTTGCCAAAGTCGCCACGGTTTGCGCGCATTTCTTCGGCGCTCTGTTCGTCCACATAGGCATGGCCCGATTCGATCAGGTACTCGGCGGCGCGGTACATGAAGTCGAAATAGTCACTCGCATGGTAGAGGTGGCTGGTGCCATGGGCATGCCAGTCGAAACCCAGCCAGTGCACGGTGTCGATGATGGCGTCGACGAACTCCTGATCCTCCTTCTCCGGGTTGGTGTCGTCAAAACGCAGATGGCAGACGCCACCGTAGTCACGCGCCAAGCCGAAATTGACACAGATGCTCTTGGCGTGCCCGATATGCAGGTAGCCATTGGGCTCGGGCGGAAAGCGGGTGCGGATACGCGCCGGGTCGGGCCCGCCAGTGGCGTGGTGCGCCCCGTTACCGGGGCTGCCGCCCCAGGTGCGCGTGGCATTGGTGCCCAGGGCCAGGTCGGACTCGATCACCTGACGCAGGAAATTGCTGGTTTTCGGGGTCTCCGATACAGAAGCGGTTTGATTGGCGGGGGGCTTGCTCATGCATCGATTTTAGGCGCCGCCCCGGGCCGGTCGATGCGCGGCCCCTGGCGGTCAACGTCGATCAGCTGTCCCTGGTCACGGCACGCACCACGGAAGGCAGGTCTGACCGCCACCTACTGGCCGAATCGCTTGCCGCTCACCAGCCAGGCTTCTTCGGCAGGTGTCGAGATGCGGCCCAGGGTCGCATTGCGGTGCGGGAAGCGGCCGAATGCCGCGATGATGTCGCGGTGTTCCAGCGCCGACTTGACATGGCCATCCAGTACACCAGCTTGCGATTTGGATGCAGTTGTCGCCTGGCGCGAGATGTAGCTCACGGCCAAATCCTGCATCGCAAGTGACTCGGCGTGTGACAACGGCAGCATCAGAAAGGTCCGCCCCGCCAACGGCAACTCACTGTCCCAGCCGCGATCCATGGTGTCGATCGCAAGAGCCAGCGCCCGTGGGTCGCCGCGAAACGCCTCGGCCGAGCCACGAAACACATTGCGGGTGAACTGGTCCAGCAGCAAGACCAGGGCCAGGCGATCGAGTGGTGTCACCTCCCACCTGAGCAAACCGCCGGCGACCGCCTCCCTGACAAGATCGCCAAAACTGGCCTGGATCTGCCGGTCCAGCGCCGCGCCACCGCCAAACCAGAGCTCGCCGCGACTCTGGCTTGGCCAGCCCAAAGACAGCGCATCGCCGAGCCAGAACTCCAGGACCTGCCGCACCTGCGGCAAAGTGCCAGCCTTGGCGTCGGGTATCACGGCCGGCAGATGTTGAAGTTGAAGACGCGGTTCGACAGCATGGGGTCGCAGTCCAGCAGGACAGGGGTGCTGGCAAGACGGATGGGCGCCAGCGACTGTCCGGCGAAGGCCGACTCCCCCGCGTCCAGCGCCAGCGTCTGCCCAGACTGCTGCAGCACGACCTTGCCCTCGCGAACCATCAGGTACACGCCGCTGGTATCAGTAGGAGCTGGCGTGGTGCCGAAAAGCTGGTCAAGGTTGACGTCGACCGCCTCGGGTGCCGGAGTCGCCGGCGCGCTGAAAAACGCCGGTGTCGTGGGAAGGCTGCGCGCCGACCCCTGGGCACCCGGCACCACGCCGCTTTGCCCGGCCGGTATCGCCACTTCGCGGCCGTCGGCCGATGCGATGGTGATTTCGCCCGATCGGGTACTTGCGAACAAGGCCTGGTTGCATTCGATGTCTGTCACGTCCGACGACGGCGGCTCATCCGTGGCGCCGGCCTTGCCGCAACTCAGGTCGAATACCGTGCCGCGGATGGCAAAGATCGGGTTGTCCTGCCCGTAGGCGAAGACACTCGCCAACAGCAACGCGAAGAACAAAAGGAGCTTGCGGGGGCAACACGGCACCATGCGGGACCAGCTTCAAGACAGGGTGTTCATTTTATGGGCTGCAAGCGGCTGCAGGCTGTGGGCTACGCGCCACAGGCCAGCCAGTCGGCCTATTGACTACATGGCCTTGAACAGATGGGAATACATGCGGCTGACCGCCAGCTTCTCTGGCCGGCCGCGCAACTGCAGCCACAACTTGCCGGTCTCGTCACGGCTTACCTGCTCGATGGCGTTGGACCGTACCACGGTGGCGCGGTGTACCTGCCAGAATTGCTGTGGGTCGAGTTGCGGCAACAGCTCGCACAGCGGTGTGCGGATGAGGTATTCGCGTCCGGCCGTCAATACGCGGATGTATTTGTCGGCGGCCTCGAAATACACCACCTCGTCCAGAGGCACCAGGCGGATCTGGTTGCCGACGCTGGCCTGGATCATCGTCAACGACGTCCATGGAGCTGATTTCGCTGCCGCGCCGCCGCTGTGGTGCAGCAATTCGCGCAACTGGGTCAGGGTGGTTTCCAGGCTGTGAGCAGCCGCGTAGGCGCTGGTGTCGGCCGACGAAGCCGCAGCGCGGCCGGCCAAAACCTGTTGAATTTTTGCCACGGTTTTTTGCAGCCGGGTGCTCTGCACTGGTTTGAGCAGGTAGTCGATCGCCTGGGCCTCGAACGCCTGCACCGCGTATTGGTCATATGCCGTGACAAAAACCAGGGCTGGGAAGGGTTTGCCCGTGGCCGATGTGTGGTCCCAGGCGTCTGCCACATCTGCGGCAGCGTCGAGTCCGCCCAAAGCCGGCATGCGGATATCGAAAAACAACACGTCGGGGCGATGCTCGAGGGCCAGCCGCACGGCACTGGCGCCGTCACTGGCGATGGGCAGCAGCATGAGCTCTGGCCAGACTGTCTGCAACTCGGCCTGCAGCGCCGCCGCGAGCAAGGGTTCGTCTTCGGCGATCAGGGCAGTAGGGTGGCGGGCGGACACCATGGTGTCAAGCCTGAAGCGGCAGGGAGATGGTGACTGTCGTACCCGGCTCGTTGCCCGCGGCACAACGCAGCGTGGCGCGGCGGTCATATATGCTGGCCAGCCGCTGGCGTACCTGGTCAAGCCCGAATCCGTCGCTGTTGCCATTTGCCTCGACCATGCCCACACCGGTGTCCACGACCTCCAAAACCAGCTTCTTGGCGAATTGGCTGGCCCGCACCCGAATCTGCCCACCGTCGACCTTGGGCTCCAGGCCATGCTTGATGGCGTTTTCGACGATGGGCTGCAGCAACATGGCGGGTACCGGTAATGCGGCCAACTCTTGTGGCAGCTCAAGTGTGTAGGACAACCGGGGCCCCATGCGTACCGCCATCAGCTCCAGGTAGTCGCGCAGACGCTCGAACTCGTCTTGCAAAGGGTGGCTGCTGGCGCGTGATGCGCTGAGCGTGGCGCGCAGATAGGCGATCAGGTGGTCCAGCATGGTCTGGGCGCGCGCCGTGTCGCTGGCCACCAGCACACGCAGGTTGGCCAGCGTATTGAACAACATGTGCGGCTCGAGTTGTGTTTCCAGAAGTTTGAGCTTGGCTTCGGAGGCGTGGCGCTTCGCCTCCGACATCTTGGTCAGAAGGTAGTGGTGCCGGTTGCGGGTGTAGAAATAGTAGGTGCCGGTGATGCCGGCCAACGCGGTCACCAGGATCGACACCGGCAACTGCGCGCGCCCTGCAGCGCCCCAGGACGACCAGCCAAACCACCAATCAGCGGCCAGCGTGCCGATCAAATATCCGCCGACAATTCCAGCCAGTGCGAGCCACAAGCCTTGCGCCCCGCGTGGCCAGCCAGTCTCCAGCGCCGAGCGAAACAGGTGGCGCCCGAAGTCGATGCTGGCCCAGGTGCTGCTGCCGATACACAACGAATAGACCAGCGGCACCTCGTATGGCCGGTCCGGCTGGAACGCGACCTGAATGGCCGAGATCGCCAGGCAAAACGCCAGGGTATGCAGGTAGTAGTGGAGCTTTTGCAGCCAGTCGATGGGCATCATGGCATCGACATGGGCAAAGCAGGGATCAGCGATTCGACTGTTGACGCTGCAGGCGTTCGCGCTCCCGCTGCACCAGGCTTTCGCGCAGACCGCTGCCCGCCCCCAGCAGGAACACAGCAATGCCATGCAGCAGCAAACCCAGGCCCCAGCCCAGCGCCGGACCGACGTGCCATGGCCGCTGGCGCAGCCCGTAGATCGAGGCCAATATCATGGCGCCGTTCACCACCAGGTAGACCGCGGCATGGACATACCAGCCCAGCTTGGCGCCTGCGCGTTTGTGCGCCAGGCGTTCGATTTCTTCAGCGGTCATGGGTGTGAGTGGCATGTGATTTGATTCTAGGACAGCAGGTGTTCGTGGTGGCGAGGATGGCGGCCGTCATGTGGATGGTGATGGTGTGGGTCAGTTGCATGGTGGTGTCCGTGCCAGATGGGGTGGACTGTGCCGGACGCAGCGCCGGCTGCCCAGCGGTGTGGGACAAAATGCGGCAACGCAGGGATGAATTGCAGCAATAGGGCGCAAAATGCGCAGGCCTTTGCCGCAGCTTTACACGTTGGGCTGCCTGCTGCTGCGTTAGCCGCAGTGTTTTTCCTAGAATGCCCTGATGAAGAAAAAGATTGTTCTGTTGCCCCTGCTGGTGGCGCTGGCTGGCGGTGGAGCTTGGTGGTGGTGGACGCAGCGCGCCCAGGCCGATCAGGTGCAATACCGCACCGCCAAGATTGAGCGCGGCGCGTTGTCGGCCACCGTGTCGGCGAGCGGGGCGGTCAACCCGGTGACCCAGGTCTCGGTGGGCACCCAGGTGTCGGGCCAGATACGCGACCTGCTGGTGGACTTCAACTCCGAGGTCAAGGCCGGGCAACTGATCGCGCAGATCGACCCGGAGACATTCGAGTATCGCGTGCGCTCGGCCCAGGCCGATCTGGATGCGGTGCAGGCTGCCGTGCTGACAGCCCAGGCCAATGCAGCGGCCAGTCGGGCCCAGGTATCGCGGGCCCAGGTGGACATGGATGAGGCGCGGCGCGACCTGGATCGCAAACAAAGCCTGGTCGAGAAGCAGTTTGTGGCGCAGAGCGAGGCGGACAGGGCGCGTGCCCTGCTCAACAGCACGACCGAGGCGTTCAAGGCGACCCAGGCGCAGGTGGGCGTGACGGAGGCGCAGATCAAGACGGCGCAGGCCAACGTGGCGCAACGCCAGGCTTCGTTGGCACAGGCGCGTATCGACCTGGCGCGCACCCGCATCACCTCGCCGGTGGACGGCATCGTCATCAAGCGGGCGATCGAAAAAGGCCAGACGGTGGCTGCCAGCCTGCAGTCACCCGAGTTGTTCGTGATTGCCCAGAACCTGTCG
>JANOTG010000475.1:0-13495 GCA_031416215.1 Betaproteobacteria bacterium | reverse complement strand
GTCCTGCACAGCCTGATCGTCACGGCATTCTCCGCGCTGTCGGCCGAACAGGTGGTGCAGCGGCTGGATGCGGCCGGTATCGCCAACGGGCGTGTGAATGCGATGGAGCAGGTATGGGCGCATCCACAGTTGGCAGCCCGTGGCCGCTGGCGACAAGTCGATACACCAGCCGGCCCGGTGCCGGCCTTGCTGCCAGCTGGTTCGTCGGACCCTGGCGCCACCCGCATGGACGCCGTACCAGCGCTGGGTCAACACACGGATGTGATCCTGGCGGGTCTGGGTTATCAACCGGATCAGATCGCGCAGTTGCGTTTGCAGCAGGTGGTATGACCGCGCTCGGCGTGGTAGCCTTTGTATACGGTTGACCAGTCCCATCCAAGCGAGATGACCCATGATCGAACAGCACCTTGACATTGCAACCGCCGACGGCGCCATGAACACCTTCGTCGTGCATCCGCAACAGGGTGGACCGTACCCGGTGGTGCTGTTCTACATGGACGCTCCGGGCAAGCGCGAAGAATTGCACGATATGGCGCGCCGTCTGGCCGCAGAGGGGTACCTGGTCGTATTGCCCAACCTGTACTACCGGCGTTCGCGCGACTTCTGGCTTGCCGAGCGTACCGAGGCTGGGCTGGAGCGCATGTTTGCGTTGATGGATTCACTGGATGCGGCGACGACCCGTTGCGACACCCGGGCCATGCTGGATTACGTCGGGCAGCATCCCCATGCCGATGCCGCGCGGACCGGTGCGGTCGGTTATTGCATGAGTGGCCCCTTTGTCGTGTGGGCCGCGGCGGCCTTTCCCGAGTCGCTGCGCTGCATTGCGTCCATCCACGGTGCCAATATGGCGACCGACAAACCCGACTCACCACACCGGGTGGTCAGTGCCCTGCGTTGTGAGAGTTACTTTGCCTGCGCCGAGACCGACAAGTGGGCTCCGCCTGCCGATATCGACAAGCTGCAACACGGCCTGTCCGTCGGCCAGGCGCCACATCGCATCGAGTGGTACCCCGGCACGGAACACGGGTTTGTATTTCCGCTGCGTGCCGGCATCTACAACAAGCCGGCTGCCGAACGCCATTGGGAGCGGCTGTTCGCGCTTTTTCGGCGCAATCTGCAACCGGCCGGCGGATAGGCAGGTAGCCCGTCTGCAGGGCGGCCAAACCGGACTCCAGCCCCCATCAGTTGCGTTTCTTTTTTTCCAGGTACATCGCGCCGTCGCTGCGGTGTGTCAGAGATTCGACCGAATCGCCGTGGATGGCCGCTGCCACCCCCACGCTGATGCTGGAGTGCAAGCCGCGGGCGATGGTCGACCAGTCGAAGGTGTGTACCGCCGCCTGGATCCGCCCACACACCTGCTGGGCGACACGCAACTCGGCGTTTTTGAACACGATCACAAACTCGTCGCCAGCCAGGCGGGCCGCCATGTCGTCTTCGCGTATGTGGGACTTGAGAATCTGCGCAATGCGTTGCAGCACCTGGTCTCCCACCTGGTGTGAAAAATTGTCATTGACCTGCTTGAACTGATCGACGTCGATCAGTGCCACGCAGGGTGGCAGGCCGCGCTCCATGCCCGAGCGCAGCAGCTCCGCCGCATACAGCTCGAAACTGCGCCGGTTGGGTATGCCGGTGAGAGCATCTTCGAGCGACAGCTTTTCCAGCTGGCGCGAAGTGATCTCCAGCCGATGCACACTTTCCTCCCGCTGGCGCAGGTCGACCTGCCAATCGACCACCTTCTCCCGCGTCTCCAGTCCGTCGGAGCGGATCAACTGCTCGCGCAGGCGCAGCCGGCGCATTTCGTCGAGAGCCTCACCATTGAGCCCCTGCGCCACATACAGTTGTGATGCCAGCAGGTGCCCCAGACAGGCCAGCTGTTCGTGTTCCACCTCCACCGCCACCTCGCACATGCGGGCGCAATGCTTCATCGCCGCGCCCCAGTCGCGTTGTGCCCAGGCGATCTCGGCACGCACCCAGCTCTCCAGCGCCGACAACCAGGTGACCATGCCGTAGCGCCGCGCCCAGCCGCTCAGCGCGTCGGCGTCGAGTTGTGCCTGACCGATGCGCCCATTCCAGCATTGGTCCAGCGCCAGACCAAAAAGCAGCACCGCCTCGGTCGTTACCTGCGTTCCCAGCGCCGCACCGGTGCGCTCGGCGGTCGCCATCAGGGCGATCACCGCTTCGCGCAACTGGCGCAGTTTCGCCAGGGCGGGCATGGCCCCCACGTAATAGCGTTCATAAAAAACACGGATCACCTCGGTCCACCACTGGTTCACACGCGGCTGGAAGGTACTCAAGACCGGGGTGGCCTGTTCGCCGATCTGGATGGCGGTGTTCAGTGCCTGCTCTGCTTTTTCGAAGCTGTGGCTCCAGTAATACGCGACGCCCAACGCGTTGTACGACAAGACGACGTGTTCGTCCTTGTCCAGAAATTCGCTCAGCCGCACGCTGAGCAGGGCCGCCTCCACCGCCTCCTCATTGCGTCCAAGGTTGATGGACACAAAGGCATGGGTGGTCAAGGCCATCACCTCACCCGAGGTGTCTCCCAGCAGTTGGAAGACCTGTGCCGCGCGCTGGCTGGCGCGGTGCGCACGCCGGTAGCGCGACAACATGCGGTCACAATGCGCCAGACACAACAAGGCGCGCGCCTCGTAGTGGCGGTTGCCGATACCCTCCGCAGCCTTGAGAATGGATTGTGATGTCTGGCGCCCTGCTTGCACATCACCACGGTCGAGTGCGCCGTGGGCGCTTTTGAGCAGGTGGTCCAGTTCCTTGTCGTAGCCAGCTTGCACTTGTGATCCCATGGAGCGATTTTGCTTGAGAAAACCGGCCAGATCGGCAGCCGGGGCTAAACTTCCGTTGTCCTTTGCTGCACCGACCATGGCCGCCTTCCGCGCACGTTACATGAGCCTCTTGCATCTTTTGCTGGCCGTTGCCCTGCTGGTACTTTCGCTGTATGCCGCAGGGCTGGCGTGGTTGTGGTTCCAGCAGGAGCGGTTGTTGTTCGCGCCCAGCGTGTTGCCGGCCGACAAGCCCCTGTCGATGGCTCCGGACGTGCATGAGGTGGCGATCGATGTTCCCGGTGCGCGTCTGTCGGCCTTGCACCTGCGCTTGCCCGACCCGAAGGGCGTTGTTTTTTTCCTGCACGGAAATGGTGGCAGCCTGGAGACCTGGTTCGTGAATCCGGAGTACTACCGGCGCGCCAATTTCGACCTGTTCATGATCGACTACCGGGGTTACGGCAAGAGCTCGGGGCAGATTGAAAGTGAACAGCAGTTGCGTGCGGATGTGCGACTGGCCTGGTCCAGCATTGCCGCGCGATATGCCGGGCGCAAGGTCGTGATGTATGGTCGGTCACTCGGCTCGGGTCTGGCCGCAGGGCTGTCGGCAGAACTGCAAGACGGGCGGGCGCCGGACCTGACTGTGCTGGTGTCGCCCTACCGAAGCATGCTGGCCCTGGCCACCGAGCATTACCGCTGGGTGCCGCAGTTCCTGTTGCGTTACCCGATGCGCACCGACTCTGCGGTGGCGAAGATTCGCGGGCCGTTGTTGCTGATACATGGTGAGCGTGACGCGCTGATCGCGCCCAGACACAGCGAGTCGCTGCAGGCTTTGGTGCCGCACGCCCGTTTCGCATTGATCGCCCGTGCGGCGCACAACGACCTGCAGGATTTCGACGACTACCTCGATGTGTACGCCCGGGCCCTGGCGGCCCTGTAGCGACCTTGACGCTGGCGGGACATTGCGTGGCGCATCTTTGATAGTCGGCGGCTGCCGTGAACCAGACAATTTGCGCGCGCACAGGTACGCGCCCGCCGCAGGGCTTGTGCTTGTGCGGTCACCCGCCAAACCATCACAAGGAGTTTTCGTGGCCTTATCGGATATTGACATCGCCCAGGCAGCAAGCCTGAAACCGATTCTGCAAATGGCGCAGGAGCGACTGCACATTCCGCTGGAGGCGCTTGAACCCTACGGCCATTACAAGGCGAAAATCGATCTGGCGTGGCTGAACAAGCAGACCGGGCCGGATGGAAAGTTGATCCTGGTGACGGCCATCAGCCCGACGCCGGCGGGCGAGGGTAAGACCACCACCACGGTGGGCCTGGGCGACGCGCTCAACCGCATCGGCAAACGTGCTGTGATTGCGCTGCGCGAGCCGTCACTGGGGCCGGTATTTGGCATGAAGGGCGGGGCGGCCGGCGGGGGATATGCGCAGGTGGTGCCCATGGAGGACATCAACCTGCACTTCACCGGTGACTTCAATGCCATCGCACTGGCGCACAATTTGCTTGCCGCCTTGATGGACAACCACATCCACCATGGCAACGCCCTGGGTTTTGACGTGCGCCGCATTGTCTGGCGTCGTGTCATGGACATGAACGACCGCGCCTTGCGCTCCACCGTGGTGTCGCTGGGTGGCCCGGGCAACGGGTTCCCGCGCGAGGACGGTTTTGACATCGTGGTGGCATCCGAAGTGATGGCGATCTTCTGCCTCGCCACATCGCGCCGCGACCTCAAGGATCGTCTGGCCAACATCATCGTTGGTTACACGCGGGAGCAGGCGCCGATCCGGGCCCGTGATCTCAACGCCCACGGCGCCATGGCGGCCCTGCTCAAGGACGCCATCAAGCCGAATCTGGTGCAGACACTGGAGAACAACCCGGCCATCATCCATGGCGGCCCGTTCGCCAACATCGCGCACGGCTGCAATACCGTGACGGCGACCAAGGCGGCACTCAAGCTGGGTGAATATGTGGTGACCGAAGCCGGTTTCGGCGCCGATCTGGGCGCCGAGAAGTTCATCGATATCAAATGCCGCAAATCCGGTCTGCGGCCCGACGCCGCTGTGGTGGTGGCAACGCTTCGCGCACTGAAGCACCACGGCGGTGTCGAAGCCAAAGACCTGAACACGCCCAACCTGGCGGCGGTCGAAAAAGGCCTGGCCAATCTGGAGCGGCATGTGGACAACATCCGTCACCACTACGGTTTGCCGTGTGTGGTGTCGATCAATCATTTCACCTCAGACACCAAGGAAGAGTTGGACCTGCTGCGCCGCCACATGGACCGCCAGGGCGTGCCGGTAGTGCTGGCCCGTCATTGGGCGGATGGTTCTGCCGGGGCTGAAGAACTCGCCCACATGGTGGTGAAAATGGCCGAGTCGGGTACCGCCAACATGCGTTTCGTGTACGAAGACGACGACACCCTGTGGGAAAAGATGAAGGCGATCGCCACCAAGGTGTACGGCGCCGCCGACATTTCGGCCGACTCTGCGGTCCGGGCGAAGATCGCCAAGTTGCAACAGGACGGCTACGGCAAGTACCCGGTGTGTGTGGCCAAGACGCAGTATTCCTTCTCGACCGACCCGAAGTTGCGCGCTGCACCCAGCGGCCACATGGTCAACATCCGCGAGGTGCGGCTGGCTGCCGGTGCCGAGTTCGTGGTGATGATCTGCGGCGACATCATGACCATGCCGGGCCTGCCCAAGGAGCCGGCGTCGATGCGTATCGACATCGACGACGACGGAAAGATTTCAGGCTTGTTCTGAGCCCCGCGCCACCGGGCGCGTGGTATCGCTGCACCACTCGCTCCAGCTGCCGGCATACAAGGCGGAGGTACCGAGCCCGGCCAATTCCATCGCCAGCAGATTGGGCGTGGCAGTGACGCCGCTGCCACACTGGTGCACTACGCCAGACGGATCCCGTGTGCCGAGCAGGGCGCTGAACTCGGCGTGCAGCGTCTGCTGGTCCTTGAACCGTCCGTCGGGCTGAAAATTGTTGGCAAACGGTCGATTCAGCGCGCCAGGGATGTGCCCGGCGACCGGGTCCAGCGGCTCGGCCTCACCCCGGTAGCGAGGCGCAGCACGTGCATCCAGCACGGTCTGTGTGCCGGAACCCAGTGCGCCCAGTACCTGATTGCTGGTGACCAGGGTGGCTCGCGGCGCCGTTGCCACGAACCGCCCGGGGGCCAGCGGCGTCGGTTGACCCGTGCTGAGCGCGCCACCCTCCGCCTTCCAGGCAGGCAAGCCGCCATCGAGTACCGCCACCGCATCGTGACCGAGCCACTTGAGCATCCACCACAGGCGCCCACAGAAAGTGGTGGCCTGGCGGTCGTACACCACGGCTTGCATGGTGTGATGAAAACCAGTGCTGGCGAGCCAGGCGGCGCAATCTTGTGGTGTTGGTAGCGGGTGGCGCCCGCCGCTGCTGCGTGCGCCGCCTGGCTGCGCGCTCAGGTGCCGGTCCAGATTGGCGCGCACCGCACCTACGATCCGGCTTTCCAGGAATTGCTGGTCACCCGCCTGTGGCTGCGCCAGATCGAAGCTGCAGTCGAACACCATCAGGGGTGCGCCGCTGGCCATCAGGGACTGCAACTGCGCCGCGGTGATCAGTGTGGTGTAGCTCATGGGGCCCCGATATCGGTGTGTTTGCCCATGGTACGGCGGTACCACTCGTGAAAGTGCTGCATTCCGTCTTCCATCGGGCTTTGGTATGGCCCTGCTTCATTGTCCGCGCGCTGCATCAACGCCAGTCGGCCGGCATCCATGCGCAGGGCAATCTCGTCGTCCTCGACACAGGTTTCCATGTAGGCGGCGCGCTGGGCTTCCACGAACTCCCGCTCGAATGCGGCTATTTCTTCCGGGTAATAAAACTCCACCACATTGAGCGTCTTCTGCGGGCTGATCGGATGCAGGGTCGAGACCGTCAGCACATGCGGGTACCACTCCACCATGGTGTGCGGGTAGTAGGTAAGCCAGATGGCGCCATACTTTGGCGGCTGCCCGCGGCGGTAACCGAGCAGCGCGTTTTGCCAGCGCTCGTAGACCGGGCTGCCGGCCTTGCCCAGCCGATTTGCCACGCCCACGGTTTGCACAGAAAAGTTTTCCTTGAACTCCCAGCGCAGGTCTTCACAGGTGACAAAACTGCCCAGGCCGGGGTGGTAGGGGCCGACATGGTAATCCTCCAGATAGACCTCGATGAACGTCTTCCAGTTGTAGTTGCACTCGTGCAACTCCACATGGTCGAGCACATGGCCAGAGAAGTCCAGATCGGCAATCGGGCCCATGCCTGCCAGTTCTGATGCAACATCGCGTCCCCGGGCCTGAAACAACAAGCCGTTCCACTCCTGCAACGGGTAGTTGTTCAGGTTCAGGCAAGGGTCTTTGGCAAAGTGCGGTGCACCCAGCAGGGTACCGGCCGGGGCGCTGCCGCCACCACTGTAGGTCCAGCGGTGCAGCGGGCACACCAGGTTGCCGCCGGCGCTGCCTGGTTGTTCCGTGCGCAGGCTGCCGCGTCCCTTGAGTATCAGCGCCTGGCGATGCCGGCACACGTTGGAGACCAGTTCCACGCCAGATGGGGTGCGCAGCAGGGCGCGGCCATGCGATTCCTGCGGCAGCGTGTAGTAGTCACCGGGGGTTGGCACGACCAGACCGTGCCCGACATAGGTCGGGCTGTGGCGAAATATGGCGGCCTGTTCGCGTTGAAACAGCGCCGCGTCGAAATAGCTGGAGACCTGCAGCTGGCTGTCAGCTTGGCGCAGCGTCAGGCTCAAATCAGACATGGACGACCTGACCAAATTACATTGCACAGGGAGGAAACCGGCACCTGCAAGCCCTGCTGCACCGGACCGTCTGCCACCAGCTGGGGCGCTGCGGCATGTGTCCATTGTAGCCATGGCCAAAGGCCCTAAAATCGGCGGTTTACCCGCTACAGAGCACGATGCCCAAGGCCGCCCCCCCCGTTACCAACGCCCAAACCGTAGCTGCCTTGCCGGCATCGTACGAAGAAGCCCTGCGGGAACTGGAGCAATTGGCGGGCCGGCTGGAGTCCGGCGACATGCCGCTGGACCAGCTGCTCCGTGGTTACCAGCGCGGAGCGCAGCTGTTGCAGTATTGCCGAACCCAGCTGGAGAGTGTGGAAAACCAGATCAAGGTGCTCGATGCGGGGGTGCTGAAGCCATGGACGCCGGAGTGAGCGTCGACCAGATGCCCGGAACGACTGCGCGGCACGACTTCAACGCGTGGGTGGCGTCGCGCCTGTTCGAAGTCGAGCAGGCGCTGGACCGCTGGGTGACCGCCGATGCGCCGCCCGGTCTGGACCACGGCGCGCCGGCGCAGCTGGTGCAGGCCATGCGTTACGCGGTGCTGGATGGCGGCAAGCGGCTGCGCCCCCTGCTGGTGCTGGCGGCTTGTGAGGCGGTGGATGGTAATGCCGCTGCGGCGCTGCGCGGTGCCTGTGCGGTGGAGCTGATCCATGCCTATTCTCTGGTCCACGACGATATGCCGTGTATGGACAACGACGTGCTGCGTCGGGGCAAACCAACTGTACATGTGCAGTTCGGCGAGGCTACCGCGCTACTCGCCGGCGACGCCCTGCAGGCCCTGGCGTTCGAACTGTTGACGCCCGATGACAGCACCATTGCGGCGCAGACCCAGGCCGCGCAATGCCGGTTGCTGGCGCGCTCGGCCGGCAGTGCCGGCATGGCGGGAGGCCAGGCGATCGATCTGGCCAGTGTCGGATGCACGCTCACCGAGGCGCAACTGCGTGCCATGCACGAACTCAAGACCGGCGCCCTGTTGCAGGGTAGCGTGATGATGGGTGCCCTGTGCGGCACTGCCACCCAACACCAGCTGCAGTCGATCGCCGAGTATGGAGCTGCTGTGGGATTGGCGTTTCAGGTGGTGGACGACATTCTGGACGTCACCGCCGACTCTGTTGCCCTGGGCAAGACTGCTGGCAAGGACGCCATGTCGGACAAACCGACCTATGTGTCCGTGCTGGGGCTGCAGCGCTCGGCTGATTATGCGCAGGCGCTGTTGGCGCGCGCATTGCGGGCGTTGGAGGGTTCAACACTGACGCGAACCCATGCCTTGCACTCGCTTGCCAGCATGGTCGTCCACCGATCCCACTGAAACACCCGATGCCCAACTCATCCTATCCCTTGTTGCAGCTCATCAACAACCCGGAGCAGCTGCGCCGCTTGTCGCGCAGTCAACTCCATGCGCTGGCGCAGGAGTTGCGGGCCTTCCTGCTGGCCAGTGTGGCCGCGACCGGTGGCCACCTGAGCTCCAACCTGGGCACGGTGGAGTTGACCATCGCGCTGCATTACGTTTTCGACACTCCGCGCGACCGCCTGGTCTGGGATGTGGGCCACCAGACCTATCCGCACAAGATACTGACAGGCCGGCGCGAACGCATGGCTTCGTTGCGTCAGTTCTCCGGCTTGAGCGGTTTCCCCCAGCGCAGCGAAAGCGAGTACGACGCTTTCGGCACCGCGCACTCGAGTACGTCGATCTCTGCCGCCCTGGGCATGGCACTCGCAGCCCGCATCAAGGGCGAAGACCGGCGTGCCGTGGCCATCATCGGTGACGGCGCCATGACCGCCGGCATGGCGTTCGAGGCGCTGAACAACGCGGGCGTGGCGGATTGCAACCTGCTGGTCATCCTGAACGACAACGACATGAGATCAGCCCGCCGGTGGGTGCCCTGAATCGCTACCTGGCGCAGTTGATGACCGGGCAGTTTTACGCCGCAGCCAAGAATGTCGGCAAGTCCATGCTGAAGGGCGCGCCGCCCTTGTTCGAGTTGGCCAAGCGCATCGAGGAGCAGGCCAAGGGCATGGTGGTGCCGGCGACGCTGTTCGAGAAGTTCGGCTTCAACTACACCGGGCCAATCGATGGGCATGACCTGGAGTCGCTGATACCCACCTTGGAGAACATCAAACCGCTGGCTGGCCCGCAGTTTTTGCATGTGGTGACCAAAAAGGGGCAGGGTTACCGGCTCGCCGAGGCCGATCCGGTTGCCTACCATGGCCCGGGCAAGTTCGACCCGGCGATTGGTTTGCAGAAGCCGGTAACACCGGCCAAAGCCACTTTCACCCAGGTGTTCGGGCAGTGGCTGTGCGACATGGCGGCCAAGGACATGCGACTGGTCGGTATCACGCCTGCCATGCGCGAGGGCTCGGGCATGGTGGAGTTTGAGAAACGTTTTCCGGCGCGTTATTTTGATGTTGGCATCGCTGAGCAACATGCAGTCACCTTTGCCGCTGGCCTGGCCTGTGAAGGCCTCAAGCCCGTGGTTGCCATCTACTCGACCTTCCTGCAACGCGCCTACGACCAGTTGATCCATGACGTGGCGATCCAGAACCTGCCCGTCGTGTTTGCGCTGGACCGCGCCGGTCTGGTCGGCGCCGATGGTGCGACCCATGCCGGAGCCTACGACATTGCCTACCTGCGTTGTGTGCCGAACATCAGCATTGCCTGCCCGGCGGATGAAAACGAATGCCGCCAGTTGCTCAGCAGTGCCTTCGAACAGAACCACCCGGTCGCGGTGCGTTATCCGCGCGGAGCTGGCGCTGGGGTGGTGGTTCAGCCCGGGCTGCAGGCCTTGCCGTTTGGCAAGGGCGAACTGCGTCGCCAGGGCGCCGGGCTGGCGATTCTGGCTTTCGGCACCATGTTGTATCCGGCGCTGGAGGCGGCGCAGCAGCTCGGCGCGACGGTCGTCAACATGCGCTGGGTCAAACCACTCGACACCACCCTGCTGTTCGAGATTGCCGCCAGCCACGACGCGTTGGTGACGGTGGAGGAGGGGGCAGTGATGGGCGGCGCTGGCAGTGCGGTGGCAGAGGCGCTGCACGGCGCCGGCATCGTGCGGCCGATATTGCAATTGGGTTTGCCGGACAGTTTCATCGAGCATGGGGATCCGGCCAAGCTGCTCAGGCTGCAGGGCCTGGATACGCATGGCATCGGCGTCGCCATCCGCGCGCGGTTCGGTGACCTGCTCGATGCCGGCCGCCCTACGCTCAAGATCGTTGCCTGATCCGCAGGTGGAGCGCAGTCGCCGCCTGGGAGTCTGGGGTGGATTTCGCTGCCACAGATTGTGCGTGCGCGCGGCTAGGTAAATCCCGATGGCGCCATGGCCTGGCTTGCGGCTATGCTAGACCTCTGTTTTGGAGGCTCCGCCATGAAAGCACTATTGTCCCTGTCAAGGGGCATCGACAAACTCAACGACAAATTCGCGATCTTGGCGATTTGGGCGGTGCTGGCGTCGTGTGTCATCAGCGCCTTGAACGCCATCGTGCGTTACGCCTTCAACTACAGTTCCAACAGTTACACCGAAATCCAGTGGTATCTGTTTGCCGCCGTGGTGATGCTGGGTGCCAGCCAGGTGTTGCGGGTGAACGAACACGTGCGCGTGGACGTGTTGTACAACCTGTACGGCGGGCGTGGCCAGGCGATTGTCGATTTGCTCGGTTTCATCTTCTTCCTGATGTGCTCCATGTCGGTGCTGCTGTATTACTCCTGGCCGTTATTTTTGAAGATGTACCAGACCGGCGAGATGTCGAGCAACGCAGGTGGCCTGATCCGCTGGCCAGTAATGCTGCTGCTGCCGCTGGGTTTTGCCCTCATCATCTTGCAGGGGCTGTCCGAGAGCATCAAACGCGTCGCCTGGCTCAACCACAGCTACGACGGTGACTTCCACTACGAAAGACCGCTGCAATGACGATGCAAGAATTTGCCCCGCTGATGTTCGCGGGGCTTATCCTGATCATGGTGATCGGGTTTCCTGTCGCGTTCTCGCTGGCGGCGCTGGGTCTGGGCAGCGGTTATTTCGCGGTCTACATGGGCTGGTTCCCACAGAGTTTCATGACCGCGCTGCCACTCAATGTGTTTGGCATCCTGTCCAACGACCTGTTGCTGGCGATCCCGTTTTTCACCCTGATGGGCACGATTCTGGAGCGCTGCGGCCTGGCCGAAGACATGCTCGACTCGATGGGCCAGATGTTCGGCCCTGCCCGGGGTGGCCTGGGTTATTCGGTCATCATCGTCGGCTTCATCCTGGGCGCCATTACCGGTACCGTCGCCGGGCAGGTGATCGCCATGGCCATGATCTCGCTGCCAGTGATGATGCGCTGGAAATACAACATGCGTTACGCCACTGGTGTGTTGGCCGCCTCGGGCACCATCACGCAACTGGTGCCGCCGTCGCTGGTGCTGATCGTGCTGGCGGACCAGTTGGGCAAGTCAGTCGGTGACATGTACAAGGGTGCTTGGGGTCCGTCCATATTGCAGGTGTTGTTGTTTGCGGCCTATACCTTTCTTCTGACGCGCTTTCGCCCTGATGCTTTGCCAGGCATTCCCAAGGAGTCGCGCGAGCTCAACGGCTGGCCGCTGTACCGCAAATGCCTCAAAGGAATTGTGCCGTCCGCTGTATTGATCTTCACGGTATTGGGCAGCATGGGCGGTTTGCCAGGCATGAAGCATGCCATCGCGACACCGACTGAGGCTGGGGCAATGGGAGCGATGGGGGCATTTCTGCTGGCCTGGCTAAGTAAACGTCTGACCTGGAAACTCACCAGACAGGCGATGGTCGGCACCATGCGTCTGACCGCCATGGTGGTCTATATTCTGATCGGCTCGCGTGTGTTCTCGCTGGTGTTCCAGGGCGTCGATGGCGGCATCTGGATCGAGCATATGCTGGCCGGCCTGCCGGGCGGGCAAATCGGCTTTCTTATTGCCGTCAACATCTTCGTGTTCTTTCTGGCGTTTTTCCTCGACTTTTTCGAGATCGCCTTCATCATCATCCCGTTCCTGGCGCCGGTGGCTGCCAAGTTGGGCATTGACCTGGTCTGGTTTGGTGTCATGTTGTGTGTGAACATGCAGACCAGCTTCATGCACCCGCCGTTTGGTTTTGCGCTGTTTTATCTGCGTGGTATTGCCGACACCCTGTACAAAAATGGCTCTCTGCCGCACAAGGTGGAGTCCAGGGACATTTACCTGGGGTCGATCCCGTTTATCGTTCTGCAACTGATCCTGGTGGCGGTGGTGATCTTCGTTCCGCAGTCGGTGACGATATTCCTGGATAAGGAGAAGGTGCTGGACATCAAGAAGGCCGGCGACGATATCCAAAACATGGGCGGTGGCCGCGGCTACAGCAAGGAAACCCCGGTGCTGCTAGTGCCCAAGGCGGGGGACGTTGCCGTGCCAGCCTCAGGAGCGGCGGACACCAAGCCCGCGCCAGACAGCAAGGACGAGGACCCGATGGAAGCGGTCAAGCGTGCGCTGGAGGCGGACAAAAAGAAGTAGTGAAACGCGGATGTCGCTCAAACGGCCATTGCCGTCGTGGCAGGGGGGTTTTACTAAGCTGTTGGCCCGAGGTAAGTAAGTCCAGTTATAGACTCGTTTGATCGAATTGCCGCAAGCGCAGGTCGTCGGCAAAGCAGCGTCAAGAGTCGCCCACCAATACGCGCAATGCAGCGGTCCGATTGCATGAGGTTCGGTGCCGGTCACCCGCCGTTCGTGTAGGCCAGCTATCGGCCCATTTCGGTCATTGGCACTTCGGCTGGCGCAATGCCTTGTCCTGGGCCAGCGCGGCGGGTGTCCGCGCCGTTCTGCTTGCAGTCTCGCGCAGATGGTGTTGCAGCACTCCATGGGGTTGGCGCGACCCCGGATGCGGGAGCGCGTGACTCTGTGGCATGCGCGAATACTTTCAGCAGACCGGCG
>JANOTG010000474.1:0-1813 GCA_031416215.1 Betaproteobacteria bacterium | reverse complement strand
TAAAGCATGACCCAAATCAAACCTCATAGGGTTTCCACTTGACACCGGGTACTTTGTGGTGTGCCCCAAGGCGGTGCATGTGCTTCGCAAATATGGTGACCGGGCAGCAGACCTCAGAGCGTGAGCGCTAATCAGATAGCCGTCATGCCGCTACTGTGTCGTCATCCAGAGATTCAGTCGTGGGCATCCAATGCCCACGCCTTTCTTGCACGACGATGCGTTGCTTGACCATGCGCTCGACTGTTTTGATCCGGTCCATCACGCGACAGATCGGTTCGTTTCCCTGCGCGTGTGCCGCATACAACAGGCGCACCAATTTGTCCGCCCAGCGGGGAACCTTGCCGGTTTTTTCCCAGCGGGCGATGGATTGGCCATCGATGCCCATCAGTTTGCCCAAAGCGGGCTGCGACAGCCCCATGCCACCACTGCGGATGTAACGCAATTCCGCCCCGGTCAAGGTGCCGATTTTCCCGGCCAGCGCTTGGCAAATGGCCTGCGTCAGCCCGTCGCCATCATGGAACGCGACCGCTTCGCCAAATGGCGTCTTCTTGACCTCATAACCGTTGGCCAGCCATACATTGCGCAACCCGCCGTCTGTGTAGTGGTACATGCTCAACCTTTCGTGATGTCAATGACGGTCACAACCGCCAAGCCGGGGGCAGGGTATTCGACGGCGACCACCACCGCCACGTTCATGCCCGACACAAAGTGCTCCATGCGGCATTTCAACCCACTAAAACGGATGTCCGGCTCCGGCTGCATGTGCATGCGCCCCATGCGCAACACCTGCATGACCATCGGCTGGTTCACATGCCGAGCCCGCATCTGACTCCACGCGTGTTTGACAAAGGCGACGTTTGCGCTGTCCGCGGCGGATTTCCGAATATGGCGCTCGAGCTGGTGGTTGGATGGCGCCGACAAGCCAACCCCTATCAAAATGATAGGTAACAGTGTACCTGAGTCAATCCCAGCGAAGGGTCATCGCAAGAACACTGAATACGCCGCAGGAGATCCGAGATCGAATGTCGAGAGCGGCTTGTGACGGCACGCAACGGGTTGCCGACTATGGTGACCACACTGGCGCGTCTCGGGAAAAGCCGAGATTTCTATACGCATGACGATTAACATGTATGGGAATTCGAATTGGAAATATCAAAACCTAAAATCCATTCGCGTTTCGGGGGATTTTGTGATCCCCGCCAACCGGACCAACACCATTCCTGCCCGGCCCGGCCCGGGTCATGGGGCATGATGGCCATCATGCAATTCGATTTCGAGGCCGTCACGGCTCCCTTTCGCATGCAGCCAGGCCTGCGACGGCTCGCCGCAGGTGCACAGCATCTGAGCCCGAGCCGTATCGGCGCTCCCGCGCTGGATGCCAAACTCGCTGTGTTGTCGCGCCATGCAAGCCAGTCGCTTATGGCGGCGCCGGATTTTGATGCCGCGCCTGCGGTCATGGCGCTGGCGCGGCACGCTGCTGTGGAACATCCGGCGGCGTTCCAGTTCAGCGGGGCTTCGATGGTGACGGCCAGCCATTTGGGCTGGTCGGTCCACGGCGTCGAGGTGGTTGGTAATGGCCCGCCACATATTGGTGATTGCCTGCGTGCCCTGCCGCCCGATTGGCGACTCACGGGGCTGTTGTGCCTGGCGTTTGCGGAAGACTTTGCGCTGCTCAACGGCGCGGACAGCTGTATCCCCTGGATCGCCGTGTGCCTGCCCTCGCACTGGGCACCGGCGGAAAAGATCGGCTTGCCGTTTGCGGCAGTGCACGCACCGGTTGCCGACAACCAGGCCTTGCTGGCGGCCAGCGCCC
>JANOTG010000473.1:0-2815 GCA_031416215.1 Betaproteobacteria bacterium | reverse complement strand
CTTCAGCGAGCTCACGCCCTGCAACAGCCATTTCCGCACCCTGGCTGAAGCAGTCAAGATCGGCGTCTACGAGGCCGGTGGCTTTCCGCTCGAATTTCCGGTGATGAGCCTGGGCGAGACCCTGCTGCGGCCCACCGCCATGCTCTACCGCAACCTGGCCAGCATGGACGTGGAAGAAAGCATCCGCGGCAACCCCATCGACGGCGTCGTGCTGCTGATGGGCTGCGACAAGACCACGCCTGCGCTGCTGATGGGCGCGTCCAGCGTCGACCTGCCCACCATCGGCGTCAGCGGTGGCCCCATGCTCAACGGCAAGTGGCGTGGTCAGGAACTGGGCTCGGGCACCGGCGTCTGGAGCATGAGTGAGCAGGTGCGCGCCGGCACCCTGAAACTGGCGGAGTTTTTTGAGGCCGAGAGTTGCATGCACCGCAGCCATGGCCATTGCATGACCATGGGTACGGCCAGCACCATGGCCAGCATGGTCGAAGCCCTGGGCATCGGACTGCCGGGCAACGCCGCCTACCCGGCGGTGGACGGGCGGCGCAACGTGCTGGCACGTTTGGCCGGGCGGCGCATTGTCGAGATGGTGCATACCGACCAGAAGATTTCGCAGGTGCTGACCCGCAAGGCATTTGAGAACGCGATCTGCACACTGGCCGCGATTGGTGGCTCCACCAACGCCGTGATCCACCTGATCGCGATCGCACGACGGTTGGAGTTGCAACTCACCATTGACGATTTCGAGCGCCTGGGCAGCGAGTTGCCCTGCCTGCTCAATTTGCAGCCTTCAGGCGAGCATCTGATGGAGGACTTTTGTTACGCCGGCGGCCTGCCGGTGGTGATGAAGGAAATCGCGCACCTGTTGCACCGTGACATCATCACGGTGAGCGGCAAGACGGTGGCGCAAAACATCGCCGACGCGCAGAACTACGATCCTCGCGTCATCAAGAGTTTTGCCGCACCGTTCAAGGAGAAAGCCGGCATCGCCGTGCTGCGCGGCAACCTGTCACCGCGCGGCGCCGTCATCAAACCCAGTGCCGCCACGCCAGCCCTGATGGTGCATACCGGTCGCGCCGTGGTGTTTGAGAACATCGAGGAATTCCACCGTTTGATTGACGACGAATCACTGGACGTGGACGAAAACTGCATCCTGGTGCTGAAAAACTGCGGCCCCAAGGGTTACCCCGGCATGGCCGAGGTCGGCAACATGCCCCTGCCGCCCAAGGTTCTGCGCAAAGGCATCACCGACATGGTGCGCATCAGCGATGCCCGCATGAGCGGCACCGCCTACGGCACGGTAGTGTTGCACACCGCGCCGGAGGCGGCGGCCGGCGGCCCGCTGGCGGTCGTGCGCAACGGCGACATGATCGAACTCAACGTGCCCAAGCGGCGCCTGCATCTGCACATCAGCGATGAAGAACTCGCGCGCCGCATGGCCGAATGGACCGCTCCGCCGCCGCCCCTGACCAGTGGTTACTGGAAGCTGTACGTCGACCACGTGTTGCAAGCCGATGAAGGCGTCGACCTGGACTTCCTGGTGGGCAAACGCGGCGCCTTTGTACCGAGAGACAACCATTGACGGCACAGCCGACAATGATTGCGGCGCAGGCTGACTTTGTGCAGCAAAGTCAAGGCCTACCGGGCCGACTACGAATTCAATGGTGGAGCTACATTCCTACAGATGTACAAAGACACAGTGACGATGTGGGGCGCAGTGATTGCGGCTGCCGCTGGTTTGTTCCATTTATGGAAGGGGTGGGCAGATCGCAGGGACAGCTTTGTTATCGGTTTGCACGCGCTTTCGCCAAAGTTTGAGAATCGAAAATACCTGCACGTGAAGAACACGAGTCAGCACAACATCCGGATTCTTGACTACGGTTTCATCGTGCAAGACGGTCGTCGCCTTTCAATACCGGGTGAGTTTGAGGGTGCAGCAGGGACCAATGTGCAGGGCTTTGAGCTGCTGAACGAAATCAAGCCGCATGAGCACCAAGAAGCCTGTTTGAACTATCGAGTTACTGTCCTGGCCGCATATGCAATTTCGACCACCAGTAGATGGGTCCATTTTGCATTCAACGATCACGTCCCTCTCTCATTCCGCATCAAACTGAGCGCGTATGTATGGTTGTTCGGTTATGACTCGCTTTGGAAGCTGAAATTCAGTGATTACACCTTTCGGCGCGATCCTATGTTTAAGGACTTATAGAAATGATTACGACTACATGTCCCAAATATGGGGAGACATTGAACTATTGCCACAAGTTCAGCTGACGTCGTCCGATTGTTCCGTCAATTTGACCTGCCCCCTCCCAACCGTACCACTGTAAATTCCAAGAAGTCCGTCAACCAGGAGAATGACGGATATGAAGAGAAGCAGATTCACCGAAGAACAGATCATCGGGTTCATCAAGCAAGCCGAGGCCGGGCTGCCGATCAAGGAGCTGTGCCGCAAGGGTGGCTTCAGCGATGCCACTTTTTATAAGTGGCGGGCCAAATTCGGCGGCATGGACGTACCCGACGCCCGGCGGCTGCGTGAACTCGAAGGCGAGAACGCCAAGCTCAAGAAGCTGCTCGCCGAGGCCCACCTGGACATGCATGCCTTGAAGAGCGTTCTAGGGGTAAAGCGCTAGCCCCACCGGTCAAGCGCACGGCCATTGGACAGATGATCAATGAACATCATCTCTCCGAGCGCCGGGCGTGCGGGCTTGTGGGGCTATCCCGAGACAGCTACCGCCATCCACCAGAGCCTGATGAGGTCACGGTGGAGCTGAGCGGCAAGATCATCGAGATCGCCCAGGTGCGTCGACGCTTTGGC
>JANOTG010000472.1:0-3696 GCA_031416215.1 Betaproteobacteria bacterium | reverse complement strand
CCCTGTACGGCACGCGCAGTGTTGTAATGATCTTCGCCAACGACGTTGGGCGACAACTGGCGGCTGGTGGAATCCAGCGGATCCACAGCGGGGTAAATGCCCAGAGCTGCAATGTCGCGCGACAACACCACGGTGGAATCGAGGTGGGCGAAGGTGGTCGCAGGAGACGGGTCAGTCAGGTCATCCGCTGGCACGTACACAGCCTGGATGGAGGTGATCGACCCCACCTTCGTCGACGTGATGCGCTCCTGCAGTCGGCCCATCTCTTCGGCCAAGGTCGGCTGGTAACCCACGGCCGACGGCATGCGGCCCAGCAACGCCGACACTTCGGTACCGGCCAGCGTGTAGCGATAAATGTTGTCGACAAAGAACAATACGTCCTTGCCTTCATCGCGGAACGACTCCGCAATCGTCAAGCCGGTCAGTGCCACGCGCAGCCGGTTGCCGGGGGGCTCGTTCATCTGGCCATACACCATGGCGACCTTGGAGTCTTCGAGCTTCTCCAGGTTGACCACGCCGGAGTCGGCCATCTCGTGGTAGAAATCGTTGCCTTCACGCGTACGCTCGCCGACACCGGCAAACACCGACAGGCCGGAGTGGGCCTTTGCGATGTTGTTGATCAGCTCCATCATGTTCACCGTCTTGCCCACACCAGCGCCACCAAACAGACCCACCTTGCCGCCCTTGGCAAACGGGCACACCAGGTCGATCACCTTGATGCCGGTCTCCAGCAGCTCTTGCGACGGGCTGAGCTCATCATAGGCCGGGGCTTTGCGGTGGATTGAGGCAGTCTGTGTGGCAGCAACCGGGCCACGCTCATCGATCGGCGCGCCCAGCACGTCCATGATGCGGCCCAGGGTCGCCTTGCCCACCGGCACCATGATCGGACTGGCCGTGTTCTGCACGACCATGCCGCGGCGCAGGCCGTCAGACGAGCCCAACGCGATGGTGCGAACGATGCCGTCGCCCAGTTGTTGCTGCACTTCCAGTGTCAGCGCCGAGCCATCCATCTTGAGCGCGTCATAGATCCTGGGCATCTGGTCGCGCGGAAACTCCACGTCGACCACAGCGCCGATACACTGAACTATCTTGCCTTGAACGCCTGCGTTCACCATGTTGCCTGATTGAGCCATCTTGCTTTGCTCCGATAATTAAAAACGAGAATTTCAGTGGGGGCCAACTTGAAGCCTGGTTATGCCGTGCCGCCCAAGGTTCAAACCGCAGCCGCACCGGCCACGATCTCCGAGAGTTCTTTGGTAATTGCGGCCTGTCGGGTCTTGTTGTAGATCAGCTTGAGTTCCGCGATCACATTGCCGGCGTTGTCGGTTGCCGATTTCATCGCCACCATGCGTGCCGACTGCTCGGACGCCATGTTCTCGGCGACCGCCTGGTACACAAGCGCCTCCACGTACCGCACCAGCAACTCGTCGATGACAGTCTGCGGGTCAGGTTCGTAAATATAGTCCCAACCGGCTTGAGGGCCGCTGGACTTCCCCTCGGCCTGCATCTTGTCAGCTGACAAGGGCAGCAACTGCTCCAGCACCGGTTCCTGCTTCATGGTGTTGATGAAGCGGGTATAACTCAGGTACACCACACTCACCTTGCCAGCAGCATAGGCGTCCAGCAGGACCTTGACCGGACCGATCAGTTTCTCCAGGTGCGGCGTGTCGCCCAGCTGCGTGACATGCGACACCACCTTGGCGCCAATACGGTTCAGGAAACCCAGCCCCTTGTTGCCAATGGCAACGGCCTCGGTCGCGGCGCCATTGGATTGCAATTCGCGTAATTTCCCCGTGACCAGGCGCAGCAGATTGGTGTTCATGCCGCCACAAAGGCCCTTGTCTGTCGTAACGACAATCACACCTGCCGCCTTGGCCTGGTTGGTGCGCATGAAGGGATGCACGTACTCGGGATTGGCCTTGCCCAGGTTCGCCGCAATGGTGCGAATCTTGTCGCTGTAGGGCCGCGCCGAGCGCATCCGCTCCTGCGCCTTGCGCATCTTGGACGCGGCAACCATTTCCATGGCCTTCGTGATCTTCTTGGTGTTCTCCACCGATTTGATCTTGCCGCGTATCTCCTTGCCTGCTGCCATAGTTACTCCTGCTGCCTGATGACGCCGGTCGTATCCGCCCGCGGATCAGGCAAAACTTTTCTTGAATGCAGCCAAGGCAGTCATCAACTCGGCCTCGGCGTCCTTGTCCATCGCCTTGTCGGATTCGAGCTTGGACACCAGTGCAGCGTGTTTGTCCTTGAGATAGGCGTGCAAGCCATGTTCGAACGGCAACACCTTCTTGATGTCGAGATCGTCCATGAATCCCTTGTTGACCGCAAACAATGTGGCGCCCATGAGACTGATCGGCAGCGGACTGTACTGCGCCTGCTTGAGCAGCTCCGTGACTCGGGCCCCGCGGTCCAGCTGCTTGCGCGTAGCCTCGTCCAGGTCCGATGCGAATTGCGCGAATGCGGCCAGTTCGCGGTACTGTGCGAGGTCGGTGCGAATACCGCCCGATACGTTCTTGATCAGCTTGGTCTGCGCGGCGCTGCCGACGCGTGAAACCGAAATTCCTGCATTGATGGCTGGGCGGATGCCGGCATTGAACAGCGAAGTCTCGAGGAAAATCTGCCCGTCGGTGATCGAGATCACGTTGGTCGGCACAAAAGCCGAGACGTCACCGGCCTGGGTTTCAATGATGGGAAGCGCCGTCAATGAACCAGTCTTGCCCTTGACCGCACCCTTGGTGAAATCCTCTACATATTTCTCGTTGACGCGTGCGGCGCGCTCGAGCAGGCGGCTGTGCAGGTAAAACACGTCGCCAGGATAGGCTTCCCGGCCGGGTGGCCGACGCAACAACAGCGACACCTGGCGATAGGCCACCGCTTGTTTAGACAGGTCGTCGTAGACGATCAAGGCGTCCTGGCCGCGGTCGCGGAAGTACTCACCCATCGTGCAACCGGAGTAGGCGCTGACATACTGCATGGCTGCTGATTCAGAGGCTGTCGCAGCGACCACGATGGTGTAGGCCATGGCACCGGCTTCTTCCAGCGAACGCACCACGTTCTTGACTGACGACGCCTTCTGGCCGATGGCCACGTAGACGCAGGTCATGTTCTGACCCTTCTGGTTGATGATCGCGTCGATGGCCACTGCGGTCTTGCCGGTCTGACGGTCACCGATGATCAGTTCGCGCTGGCCGCGGCCGATCGGCACCATGGAGTCGATCGACTTCAGGCCGGTCTGCATCGGCTGGCTCACCGACTGCCGTGCAATCACGCCAGGCGCGACCTTTTCGATCACGTCGGTCATCTTGGCGTTGATCGGACCCTTGCCGTCGATCGGCTGGCCGAGCGCGTTCACCACGCGTCCGAGCAGTTCGGGGCCGACCGGCACTTCCAGGATTCGACCAGTGCACTTCACCGTGTCGCCTTCGGAGATGTGCTCATACTCGCCCAGGATCACGGAGCCGACCGAGTCGCGCTCGAGATTCAGCGCCAGGCCGTAGGTTGGCAAACCATCACTTCCCGCCGGGAACTCGAGCATTTCACCCTGCATCACGTCGGACAGGCCGTGGATGCGACAGATGCCGTCGGACACCGACACCACAGTGCCCTGGTTGCGAATATCCACGCTCGCAGCAAGCCCCTCGATGCGGCTCTTGATCAATTCGGAAATCTCTGCGGGATTGAGTTGCATGACTC
>JANOTG010000471.1:0-2798 GCA_031416215.1 Betaproteobacteria bacterium | reverse complement strand
TACAGCGACATCGTGTTGCCCACTGCCACCTGGTACGAGAAAAACGACCTCAACACCAGCGACATGCACCCGTTTATTCATCCGCTGTCGACCGCGGTCGATCCGGCCTGGCAGTCGCGCAGCGACTGGGACATCTACAAGGGTTTTGCCAAGAAGTTCAGCGAGGTATGTGTCGGCCACCTGGGGGTTGAAAAAGAGGTCGTCCTGACGCCACTGATGCATGACACACCCGCCGAACTGGCCCAGCCCTTCGACGTGAAGGACTGGAAACGCGGCGAATGCGCGCTGATCCCCGGCAAGACAGCGCCGCAGATCACCGTGGTCGAGCGCGATTACCCCAACGTGTACAAGCGCTTCACCGCCCTCGGTCCGCTGATGAACAAACTCGGCAACGGAGGCAAAGGTATTGGCTGGAACACCCAGACCGAAGTGAAACAGCTGGGCGAGCTCAGCGGACTGGTGACGGCCGAAGGCGTCACCTGTGGCATGCCCCGGATCGAGTCGGACATCGACGCAGCGGAGGTGGTGCTGATGCTGGCGCCGGAGACCAACGGCCATGTGGCGGTCAAGGCCTGGGCGGCATTGAGCAAGATCACCGGGCGCGACCACACGCATCTGGCGATCCACCGTGAAGACGAAAAGATCCGCTTTCGCGACATCCAGGCACAACCACGCAAGATCATCAGTTCACCGACCTGGAGCGGCATCGAGAGTGAAACCGTGTCGTACAACGCCGGCTACACCAACGTGCACGAGATGATTCCTTGGCGCACCCTGACCGGGCGCCAGCAGTTCTACATGGACCACCCGTGGATGATCGCTTTCGGCGAAGGTTTCTCCAGCTACCGCCCGCCGGTCGACCTCAAGACCACGGGCGGCATCCACGGCATCAAGCCCAACGGCAATCAGGAGATCCTGCTCAACTTCATCACCCCGCACCAGAAGTGGGGTATCCACTCGACCTATACCGACAACCTGCTGATGCTCACCCTGAGCCGCGGCGGGCCCTGTGTCTGGCTCAGCGAGGACGATGCAAAAAAGGCCGGCATCGTCGACAACGACTGGGTCGAGCTGTTCAACATCAATGGTGCCATCGCGGCGCGCGCGGTGGTGAGCCAACGTGTCAACCCCGGCATGATCATGATGTACCACGCGCAGGAGAAGATCGTCAACACGCCCGGCTCGGAGATCACCGGCGCACGTGGCGGCATTCACAACTCGGTCACGCGCATCGTGCTCAAACCGACACACATGATCGGCGGCTACGCCCAGTTCAGCTACGGCTTCAACTACTACGGAACGATAGGCACCAACCGCGACGAGTTCGTTGTCGTGCGAAAGATGGTCAAGATTGACTGGCTCGACACGCCGGTCGGTGAAGACCTGGTGGCCATCACCCAAAGCCAAGGAGAAAATGCATGAACCCCCACGCTCATCACTTCGTGTATTCGCTGCCCCCCGAGGGGGCGCCTGCCTCCCTTGGGGCGGCCCGGCAGGAGGCAGCATGAAAGTCCGCGCACAGATCGGCATGGTGCTGAACCTGGACAAATGCATCGGTTGTCACACCTGCTCGGTGACCTGCAAAAACGTCTGGACCAGCCGCCCGGGCATGGAATACGCCTGGTTCAACAACGTCGAGACCAAACCCGGCATCGGTTACCCCAAGGAATGGGAAAACCAGGACAAATGGAACGGAGGCTGGGTACGCAAGAGCAACGGCAGCATCGAGCCTCGCCAGGGTGCCAAGTGGAAGCTGCTGATGCGCATCTTCGCCAATCCGAATCTGCCCGAAATCGACGACTACTACGAACCATTCACCTTCGACTATGCGCATCTGCAGGCGGCGCCCGAGATGAAGGCCACGCCGACAGCCCGCCCGCGCAGCCTGATCACCGGCAAACAGATGGACAAGATCGTCTGGGGCCCGAATTGGGAGGAAATTTTGGGCGGGGAGTTCTCCAAACGCAGCAAGGACAAGAATCTGGACGGCTTCGAGCAGATGCAAAAGGACATGCTCGGGCAGTTCGAGAACACCTTCATGATGTACCTGCCGCGCCTATGCGAGCACTGCCTGAACCCAGCCTGCGTGGCTAGCTGTCCCTCGGGCTCGATCTACAAGCGCGAGGAAGACGGCATCGTGCTGATCGATCAGGACAAGTGCCGCGGCTGGCGCATGTGCGTGAGCGGATGCCCTTACAAGAAAATCTACTACAACTGGAAAAGCGGCAAGGCCGAGAAGTGCATATTCTGCTACCCGCGCATCGAGGCCGGTCAGCCCACGGTGTGCAGCGAGACCTGCGTCGGCCGCATTCGTTACCTGGGTGTGTTGCTGTACGACGCTGACCGCATCCAGCAAGCAGCCAGCGTAGAGCATGACCGCGACCTGTACCAGGCGCAACTCGACATCTTTCTGAACCCGGACGACCCGGCGGTGATCGCACAGGCGCAAATCGACGGCATTCCAGACCAGTGGATGCAGGCGGCACGCAACAGCCCGGTGTACAAGATGGCCGTGTCATGGAAGGTTGCCTTGCCACTGCACCCGGAATACCGCACCCTGCCCATGGTCTGGTACGTGCCGCCGCTGTCGCCCATCAGCGCCGCCGCCAACGCCGGTCACCTGGGGCAGAACGGCGAAATTCCCGACGTCAACCAGCTTCGCATCCCGGTCAAGTACCTGGCCAACCTGCTCACGGCCGGTGACACAGCGCCGGTTGTGCGCGCGCTGGAACGCATGCTGGCCATGCGGGCCTACCAGCGCGAGAAACACGTCGACCAGCGGATCAACACCGCGGTGC
>JANOTG010000470.1:0-3189 GCA_031416215.1 Betaproteobacteria bacterium | reverse complement strand
CTCTACGCTCAGACAGCCGCGATGAGCATGTTGACGAAGTGCGCTGCGCGCACCGACCCCCGGGCTGTGCTCCTCGGCGCCCCACAGATCGCCCGCGCCGCTGTGCGCCTGCCGCGACGCTGGGCTCCTGGTCTTCGGGATGTCGGGGGTCGGACCTCCCCACGACCAAGCACCCCTGCGGGCGTGGCGGGTGGCTGCGCCGGTCTGCTGGAAGTATTCGCGCATGCCACAGAGTCACGCACTCCCGCATCTGGGGTCGCGCCAACCCCATGGTGTGCTGCAACACCATCTGCGCGAGACTGCGAGCAGAACGGCGCGGACACCCGCCGCGCTGGCCCGGGACAAGGCATCGCGACAGACGAAATGCCAACGACCGTAGTGAACCGCAACCGGACGTCGATCAACCCTTGCCGCCTGATCCGCCATCCTGAATGACAGCCAAGCGAGAACACTGATATGGAAAACCTGGATGTCATGGTGCTGCGGTCCCTGCGCGATTGGCGCGTGGCAGGCAAGCGCGCGTTGCTGGCCACCGTGGTGCGCACCTGGGGTTCGTCGCCACGACCGGTGGGTTCGATCATGGCCCTGTGTGAGGACGGCGCGGTGGTGGGCTCGGTGTCAGGGGGGTGTATCGAGGACGACCTGATACACCGTTACACACGGGCCTATGCCCGGGTCAATGGCTCCGAGGCGCAGCGCGCAGCGCAGGATGGCGAGTCGAACCACGAGTTGCCCTCCGGTGCACCGCGATTTATCAAATACGGCATCAGCGCCGACGAGGCGCACCGGTTTGGTTTGCCCTGCGGCGGCACGCTGGAGTTGTTGCTGGAGTTCGACCCCGATGCGGCCAGCCTGGCGCAACTGGTGCATGCGCTGGCAGGCGGGCAATTGATGCAGCGCCACTTGTCCCTCGTCGATGGCGCGGTCGTGCTGGCAGTAGCCCACACACCGCAGGCTTTGAGCCTGGATGCTACCGAGCTGGTGAACACCTTCGGCCCGGAGTACCGCATGTTGCTCATCGGAGCCGGGCAGTTGACCGAATACCTCGCCACCATGGCCTTGTTCAGCGGCTTTGCGGTGACGGTGTGTGACCCGCGCGAAGAATACCGCGGTGCCTGGTCGGTGCCGGGCGCCACGGTGCTGGGCGAGATGCCTGACGACGTGGTCATAGCCTTCAAGCCGGACCGGCGCAGCTGTGTGGTCGCGCTGACCCATGACCCCAAGCTGGACGACATGGCTTTGCTTGAAGCACTCAAGACCGAGGCGTTTTATGTCGGCGCGATTGGGTCGCGGCGCAACAATGAGGCGCGGCGCCTGCGCATGGTGGAGCATTTCGGCCAGACTGAGCAGTCGATACAGGCATTGCGCGGGCCGATCGGCATTTTTATCGGCAGCAAGACACCACCGGAGATCGCAGTGAGTGTGATGTCCGAGATTCTGGCGGTCAAGAACGGTGTGGTTCTGCCACGCGACATGGAGGTGGCGCGCGCCAAGGACGGTCGGGCTCCGGATGGCGTGGCGACGACGTAAACTCCGCCCGAGTCGGCATTCGCAGGCATCATCCAGCGAAACCTTTCATCAACCATGATCGATCCCAAAGCCATGAATTCCATTCCCACCGTTCTCACAATCAGCCTGCTCGCGACGCTGTTGTTTTCGCCTGCCATCGCTGCCGATTCGGAAACCCTGGCCTCAGGCGTGCGCATCGAACATACGAAACCCGGCACCGGGCCCAGCCCGAAGGCCGACGACAGTGTCAAGGTCCATTACCGGGGCATGCTGGCCGACGGCAAGGAGTTTGACAGTTCCTACAAACGCAATGCCCCGGCCACTTTTCCGCTGGGCCGTGTCATACCCTGCTGGGGTGCGGGACTGCAAAAGATGAAGGTCGGCGGCAAGGCCAAGCTGACCTGCCCACCGGCCACCGCCTACGGGGACCGTGGTGCCGGTGCCGCCGTGCCGCCCGGTGCCACCTTGACCTTTGAGGTGGAGTTGCTGGCGATCGAGAAATAATTGCGTCGGCCGCACAGACCAGCTATCCTGCCTGCAACGATCAACGACCTCTCTGGAGGGTTTGCCTATGTACAAGCGGATTTTGCTGGCCTATGACGGCACCGAAGCAGGACAGAAGGCGTTGCTCGACTGCCAGGATCTGGTGCAGTGGTCTGGCGCCACCCTGTCGCTGGTGGCTGTGATGCCGCACCACATCGATTTCATCGGGGCCGAAGGCGGGTTTTACGACCCCAAGGTCAGCGAGCGAGAGAAGCTCAATTACCAGGCCGTGCTCGACCAGGGGCTCAAAGCGCTGTCGGACGCCGGTCACAAGGCCGACGGCCAGGTGCTGGTCGGTGACAGTGTGTCGGAGATCACCGGTTACGCACGCAAGATTCGAGCTGATTTGATCGTGGTCGGGCACAAGCACCTGGAGGGCTGGGCGGCGCGTTGGTGGCGCGGCTCGAGTTCCGGCGCCCTGATCGAGTATGCCCACTGCAGCGTGTTGGTCGCCATCACCAATTGACGCCGCATTGACGTTTTTGCACAGCGCGGCTGTGCACCGCGTTACCAGTCTTCCTTCACTGCCAGCACCGCGTCGGCGCCGGCTGCCGCTCGCGCCGCCAGCCAGGCGGTCGCGGTGCCGGCCACCACGGTGGCAGCACACAAGGCCAGCAGACGCCACCAGGGAACCAGCAGGTCCATGGTCCAGTGAAAACTCTGCGGGTTGACCACATGGACCAACACGGCGCTGACCGCCAGCCCGAGCAACAGGCCTGCCGCTGCGCCGATGCTGGTCCATGCCAGTCCCTCGGCGGCCACCAGGCGCAGGATCTGTCTGCGCGTCAAGCCCAGATGCGCCAGCAAGCCAAACTCCTTGCGCCGCGATAACACCTGGGCGCTGAAGTTGGCGGCCACGCCAAACAGGCCGATCGCAATGGCCACCGCCTGCAACCAGTAGGTAACGGCAAAACTGCGGTCGAAAATGCGCAGTGACAGGCTGCGTATCTCGCCTGCCGTGGCGATGTCGACCATCGAGGCGCCGCCTTGTTGCGCCGCCAGGTCGCGCACCCTCTGCTGCACGGTGGCGCTGTCAGCGCCTGGGGCCAACCAGAGCGACAGGTCGGACAGGCGCGTATCACCGGTAATACGCTCGAATTCTCTCTGATCGATGGCAATCGAGCCGAACTGGCGCGC
>JANOTG010000469.1:0-5967 GCA_031416215.1 Betaproteobacteria bacterium | reverse complement strand
GATCAACGAAATTGTCAGGGAGCAGCGCGGCGTCTCGGCTGAAACCGCGATCCGATTGGCGCGTTTCTTTGGCGGTGACGCCCAGTCCTGGCTCAACTTGCAACAAGCCTATGACCTGAAGATCGCGGAGCGAACCGTGTTAAAAAAGGTCTTGAAGGATGTCAAGCCGATGAATGTCTCAGTCTTGACACGCAGCGACGACGGGTTTGCCCTCGTTGTTTGACTCGCGCGTCTGAAGGGTCAACGCGCCGTTCGCCACACCGCCCCCGGCTCACCCGACGCGAGTTGGCGCAGCACGTCCCGTGTGTGTTCACCATTTGCCACCATGGCGCCAGGTGTATAGGCCTCGGCGCCAAAGCGCGGCGCCGGCGCCGTCTGCAGCACGCCTCCGGGTTGCAGGTAGATGCCACGTGCGATGTTGTGTGGGTGTCTGGCCGCTTCGCTGGGCCGCAGCACCGGGCCGAAGCAGATGTCGCTGCCTTCCATCTCACTTTGCCACTGGGCACGTGTCTTGCCCAGGAACAGGGTGGCCAGGCGGGCACGGCGGCGTGGCCAGGCGGCGCGGTCCCATTGCGGCGACTGGAAGTCCGGGTCATTGGTCAGCGCCAGGTGCTGCAGCAACAGCGCGTAGAACTGCGGCTCGATGGCGCCCACCGTGATGTATTCCCCGTCGGCGCAGACATAGGTTTCGTAGAAGGGCGAACTGTCGTGGATATTGGTCCCGCGTTCTTCGTTCATCATGCCGCCGCTGCGGGCATGCAGCAGCAGATTGAGCATGTGCGCCGAGCCGTCCAGGATGGCGGCGTCCACCACCGTCCCGTGACCGGTGGCACGTGCCTGCAACACGCCGGACAACACACCCATGGCCAGGTACAGTGCGCCGCCACCGATGTCGCCCACCACCGTGAACGGCGTCACCGGGCGCTGGCCCGCCGGGCTGGCATGCCACAAGGCGCCGGAAACCGAGATGTAGTTGGTGTCGTGCCCTGCCACCGGCGCCAGCGGGCCGGTCTGTCCCCAGCCGGTCATGCGGCCGTAGACCAGGCTCGGGTTGCGCTGCAGGCACACGTCCGGGCCCAGGCCAAGTTTCTCCATGACACCGGGGCGCATGCCCTCGATCAGCACGTCGGCATGCTCTACCAGTTGCAGCACCGCGGTGCGACCCTCGGCCGTTTTCAGGTCGGCCGTGACCGAGCGCTTGCCCCGGTTCAGGATGGTCGGGACTGGTCTTTCCTGCGGTGCTGGCCGCCCCACCGATATCACGTCGGCACCCAGATCAGCCAGGTGCATGGCGCAAAACGGGCCGGGCCCGATGCCGCTGAGCTCGACGACACGCAGGGTGGAGAGGACTTTGGTGTTGTGGGTGGTGGTATTCATGGCGTGTTATCGTAAACCCCGCCGTGACCGATTCCATTGCCCCATTGCGCGAATTTGTGGTTGCCATGACCCGACTGGTGGGCGATACAACGCAGGAGCAGCAATTGCTGGCCGGTGGCCGCCAGCTGTTGTCCACCTTGATTTCCGACGACAGCTGGCTGCCCGCAGACTTTGCGAAACCACGCCCCGACCGGTACGCGCAATACCTGCTGCATGCCGACGCGCTGGAACGCTTTTCGGTGGTGAGTTTTGTCTGGTCGCAGGGCCAGCGGACACCGGTGCATGACCATACCGTCTGGGGGCTGGTAGGGGTGATGCGCGGGGCTGAGCGCTGCGATGAGTACACGCTGCAGGCAGGGCAACCGGTCGCCAGTGGCGCGCAGCATCTGATGCATCCGGGTGATGTCGACGCCGTGTCACCCGGCATCGGCGACTGGCATCGGGTCAGCCACGCCTGGGATGGCGGGCCATCGGTCAGCATCCATGTCTACGGCGCCAATATCGGTGCGGTGCGTCGCCACCGGCTGGACGACGCCGGGGTGATGCACGATTTCGTGTCCGGTTACGACAACCCCGTGCTGCCGAATTTGTGGGACCGCTCCGACGCCGTGCGTGCGCGGGCAGGTTCATGATCCTGTGCAGCCGCGACGGCGGTGTAACGACGCTGACCCTGAACCGGCCGGAGCTGGGCAATGCACTGGGGCCGGCGCTGGTAGAGGCGTTGATCGCTGAGGTCAGTGCCTCAGGACCGCAGGCACAGTGTCATACGCTGCTGCTGCGCGGGGCAGGCAAACACTTTTGCACCGGTCTCGATCTGTCGGATCTGGACAGCCTGCGTGATGGCGACCTGCTGTTGCGCCTGGTGCGCATCGAGACCTTGCTGGCCCTGTTGTGGCATGCACCGATCCGTACCGTGGCAGTCGCACAGGGGCGCACCTGGGGCGCCGGTGCCGACCTGTTTGCCGCCTGCGAACGACGGGTGGCGATGCCCGGGGCAAGTTTTCGTTTTCCCGGCGCGCAGTTTGGCATCCTGCTGGGTACGCGCCGCCTGTCCGAGCGGGTGGGCACCGAAGTTGCCCGTTCGCTGGTGGTCGATGGCGGCACGCTGGACGCTGCCCAGGCCTTGGCCTGTGGGCTGGCCAGTGTGGCGGCCGAGCCTGCGGTGCTTGCCGCGCCCGTGCTTGAGGCTTCGGTGGCGGCGGCGGTACGGACTGCCACGCGCGCCGACTTGCGTGATGCCGACATGGCCGCACTGGTGCGCTCGGCCGCCGTGCCCGGGCTGCAGGCCCGTATCAGCGCTTACCGTCAGGCCCAGCTGGCGGCACGCGGCCACGCCGGTAGATGACGTGGTAGACCAACCCCACCAGCACGCTGCCGCCGATGATGTTGCCCAGTACCACCGGCACCTGGCTGCCCAGGAACCGGGCCCAGCCGATGACGGGTGTGGTGAAGGTGGTGTCGCCATAGGTCTGTAGCAGCATCGCCAGCGGCACCAGATAAAAGTTTGCCACGCTGTGCTCGAAACCGGCAGCCACAAAGGCGGAGATCGGGAACACGATGGCCACTGCCTTGTCCACCACGCTGCGTCCGGCGAATGCCATCCACACCGCCATGCAGACCAGCAGGTTGCACAACACGCCACGGAAAAACGCAGTCCAGAACGGCAGCGAGGTCTTGGCTGCGGCGATGCGCAGGGTTTCCTGGGCCACGGCGCCGTTGTTCATCTCGGTATGGCCGGACAGGAACACCAGCACGGCCAACGCCGCCGCTCCGACAAAATTGCCGAAACATACCACGGTCCAGTTGCGCAGCACCTCGGCGCTGGAGATCTTGCCGTCCGCCCAGGCCATGGCCAGCAGGTTGTTGCCGGTGAACAACTCGGCACCGGCCACCACCACCAGCAGCAGGCCGAGTGAAAAGGTGACACCGCCCAGCACCTGGCGCGCGGCAAAACCCAGCGTCGGGTCGCTGCGCACCAGCACGTAATACAGTGCGCCCAGGCCGATGAAGGCGCCCGCCAGCACACTGAGCATCAGCATGGTGAGCAGCGGCAGGCGTGCCTTGGCCACGCCCACCGATTCCACTCGTTCGGCGATCTCCTTGGGTGAAAAGGCGTCGAGTCCGAAAATTTCCGACATGGTGGTGAGGGGCAGTTCAGCGGCAGCGGGTGGAATCAGTGTAGTACCGACCCTGCAGGCGTGGCGCTCAGGCGTGGCGCTCCGTCAGCCCTGCAGTGCCTCGACCACCGCGCCAAAAAATGGCTCCGGTGGTATGCCCCACAGCCCGATCGGCTTGGGTAGTGCGCTGAATTGCGCAATCACCACCTGCTCACGCGGATGTATATACAGCTGCTGGCCGAAAATGCCGATGGCGCGGTAGGCTCCGGCATGGATGGGCCCGGCGCTCGCGGGCAATGGCCACCACATGTAGCCATAGGGTAGTTCGTGGCCGCCTGGCAGCTGGTCGCTGGTCGCCGTCTCGCACCAGTGCTGTGGCAGGGTTTGTTGGCCATTCGCGACACCGCCTGAGAGCATGAAGAGGCCAAAACGCGCGAAGTCGCGCAGCCGCGCGCTCAGACCGCTGCCGGCGACCTCCAGGCCGCCCGGCGACTCCAGCCACCAACTTGCATCGGCCTCCATGCCACAGGGTTGCCAGATGCGGTCCGACAAGTACTGTGCGACAGGAGCGCCCACAGCACTGCGCAGCACGGCGCCCACCACATGGGTCTCGCCGGTGCTGTAGTTGAAGCGCTGGCCCGGGGTGTGCGCGCGCGGCAAGCTCGCCATCTGGCGCAGGATGGCACCGCCCTGCTGGGCCAATTGCGCACGCAGCATCTGCCGGCGGTCCGAGTTCGGGTCGGTATAGGTTTCGTTCCACGCCGCGCCCGAGGTCATGGTCAACAGGTGGCGCAGAGTCACGCCGTCGTAGGCGGAGCCCCGGAGTTCAGACACATACCGGGTAACGGCGTCGTCCAGGCGGCCGATAAGGCCGTCATGGATGGCCGCGCCGACCAGGGTGGTGCTGATGGATTTCGCCATCGACATCGAGGTCCAGCGCGTGGCGGCGCTGTTGCCCAGGCCGTAGAACTCCAGAGCCACCTTGCCCGCGTGCAGGACCAGCAGGCCGCTGACGCGGTTCAGCGCCAGGTAATCTGTCAGATCGAAGGCTCTACCGCCCGCCTCGAATTGGACGCCGGTCAGCGGCAGCTGGCTCGATGGCAACGCACTCGGATTGGTGCCGCAGCGGACCAGTCGCGTCGGAAACAGCCGCTGCACATTGCGCAGAGTCTGCACCTGCAGGTCGGGCAGCAACCGGCCGTCGTACAGAGTCTGCACGTCGCCGATCGGCTCCATGGCGTTGTCAGCGTCACCCGGCATGGGAATGCCGCTATCGGTCAACCGAAGTGGCCACGCCAGAGAAATGCCAACGGCGTTGCCAGTGGGGCTGGCCATCGACCTGTATCTCCACCTCGACCGTGGTTTTTTGCGCCGCGCTGACAGTGCGGGTCATCAGTTGTGTCACGCCGGTGGTTTGACCCACTCGCACCGTGGTGGTTGACGACATCTGTGCCCGTTCGGGGTGGGCTGTGGCAACACTGGCACTGTAGGCATGGTCGATCGCCAGATCGGTGTGCGCATCGACGCGCACCCGCTCGGTCTTGGTGGCCGACAGCCGCACCTCGTCTGCCATCAGGTCACGGCTGATCTCCCAGCCCTGCGAACCACCCAGGTCGTTCTCCGAACGCAGCAACTCGGGGCTCAGTGTGCCCCAGACGGGGCGCGGAGCGGCGCCGCTCGGCACAGGGCACAGCGGCAACCGGATGCGGGAATGGCCTTGAAACACCTGCAGATTGCCAGGCAGCGGTGTCGGCCAGATGCGCGGGAAGTCGGCGCAAGACACGGCCACGCGCAGCCGTTGTCCGGTCTCCAGTCGAAACGCGGTGGCACGCAGGTCGACGTTGACCACGCTGCGTTGACCCGTGCGGGTATGGCTGCCGAGATCGGCCCAACCGGTGGTGATCAGTGTCGATTGACCATTGGCGTCGACTGCAGACAGCTTGACCACCAGGTTCAGCGGCAACACGCTGGCGGTCAGGTCGATGCTGGCTTGGGCCGTGCCAATCAGTTCCATCGGCTCGGTCAGCGCCGGCCCGGTGAAACACAACGAGCGTGCATCGTCGGCGCTGTGGTCGCGCAGATGGGTCGGGTCGAGCGAGGTGGTCCACGGGTCCCACAACAGCGAGTGGATGCCGACGGTCGGGTCGTAGGTGTAGAGGGAGCTTTCAGACGCGTCGCCTGGCTGTTGCGCCAGCGCACCGTCAGCGGCCAGGAACAGCTCCAGCGGCGTCTGGCGTTTCGGCGGCCAGTTCGACTCGCTACGCCACAAGCCGCTGCGGCCCTGCACGAACAGCGACAGCGGCGCCTCGTCCTCGATGCCGTTGCGCACGCCCTTGAGCCAGCGCTCGAACCAGCGCTCCATCTCCCGCATGCCGGCGGCGGGACCCTCTTTGGCAGTATCCGGGAACTCGTGTTTCCAGGCTCCCATCATCAGCTTCCTGGGTGCCGCGATCTGTTGGTGGTCGCGCGGAGT
>JANOTG010000468.1:0-2264 GCA_031416215.1 Betaproteobacteria bacterium | reverse complement strand
AGCGTCTTGCGCTCGGCAGCGGTCAGCCGGTCAGATGCCTCGAGCTCCAGCGATGTCGCAGTTTTCTCGGCCTCACGCATCAGGCGTTCGCCATCGGCGGTCAGATAGAGGCTCACGGCGCGCCCGTCGCCAGCATGTCGCTCACGCCGTATCAGTGTGCGATTCTCCAGCGAACCGACCATCGCCACCAGGTTGGGCGGCAGGATGCCCAATGCGCCGCACAGCTGGCGCGAGGTGATGCCCGGGTTGTGGGTGATGAGCGACAGTACTGAAAATTCGACCGGCCGCAATTCGTACTGCGCCATACGTTCCAGGAACAGCGCAATGATCGACAGCGCGGCTCGGCGCGCGTTGTAGCCGAGCAGGGTTTCGAGATAACTGCTGTCAACCTTTGTCATGTGGAAGGCGCGGGGCCGTCGTGGAGCCGGGTCGTCGGCTCAGGAGTCGTCCGAAAACCCGATCTGCTTGACGAGCGGCCCCCAGCGGAAAAACGCGTCACGCTGGCTCTTGTCCATTTCACGCACGGAAGATCCACGCGCGATGAGGCCAAAAGTTGCCAGAGAGGCGACGACATTTTTATCCAGCAGCGCGGCATTGATGGCGGCGTTGGCGTTGTCGATCACGTTGCCAGGTGTCCTGGCGGGAGCGTAGAAGCCGAACCATTCTTCCGTCGTCAGATCCGGGAAGCCCGACTCGGCAAAGGTGGGCACTTCCGGCGAATACGGGTTGCGTGTTGGCCCGGATGTGGCCAGCAGGCGCAGTTTGCCCGCCTTGTACATGGCCAGGAAGTCGCCATGGGGCGTGAACATCGACGCCAGTTGGCCGCCGACCACATCCGCCACGCCGGGAATGGAGCCACGGTAGGGCACGTGGGTCAACGGTGTGTTGGTGAAGCCCGACAACAGCGCGCCCAAAAAATGAGGGATCGAGCCGGCCGCGGGCGAGCCATAACTTGCCTTGTCCGGGTTGGCCTTGGCCCAGGCCACATAGTCCTTCACCGACTTGACGCTGGCTGGAACCATCGGCCCGACCGCCAGGCCGTGGTGGATGATCGCGGCAATGGACACCGGTGTCAGATCCTTGAACGGATCGTACGAAAGCCGGCGGTAGATATGCGGATAGATCGAGGTGCAGGAGTACGGCGTGAGCAACAAGGTCGAGCCGTCCGGCGCCGCATTTTTGACCGACTCCACAGCGATACGGCCGCCGGCGCCCGCCTTGTTTTCAACCACGGCTGCATTCTTGGTGAAAGCCGATCCGCCCAGCTTGTCGCCGATGCGCCGACTGGTCGCATCGGCCGTGCCGCCAGCGGGAAAACCGTTGATGATCTTCACCTGGTCCAGCGCCTGAGCGCGGGCAGTGAAGGGGACGAGTGCACTGAGCGCGGCAAGGCCGGCGCTGGCATGGGTGAACTGGCGGCGGGTGGTCATGGAGTCTCCTGGTGGTTGTGAAAATCGCGGGGGCGATGCCTAGTGGGGTCTGCCGCAGGCCATTTTTTGCACGGTGCGCATACCGAGCCAGCGCGTGTTTTGGCGTGGTGGGCGCGCATGGTGTATCGGCGTCGGGGCTCTCAGGCCTGGGGTTGAAGGACGAACGCAAGCGAACCATCGTGCAGGGCGTCGACCAGGGCGGCTCGGTGTTGGAGTACGGCCCGCTGGTTGATCGAGCCCTTGTCGGTCACCTCGCCCTTGTCGATGGAAGGTGGCTCGGCCATCAGGTGCAAGCGGGCGACACGACTGGCGCTGCCGGTGCCGCTTTGCGCCAGTGTGTCCAGCACACTCTGGAAGTGTCCCTGCACTGGTGCACTTTGCAGTACCTGCTGCAGGCTGGCGTCGGTGGGTAGCCCGGACAAAAAGCGGCAGGCGGCCGTGGGGAAAACCAGGGCGCCGACTTCTTTCAGGTTCAGCCCTGTGACGACGACGTCCTGTACATAGGGTGCGCCGGCGGCGATGATCCTGGCGCGCAACGGGCCGACGCTGACAAAGGTGCCGGTGGCGAGTTTGAAATCTTCGGCCGTGCGGCCGTCGAAGTACAGGCCGCGTTGCGGGTCGCTCGCGTCGACCCACTTCACCGCATCGCCGGTGCGATAAAAGCCGTCTTCGTCGAAGGCCGCGGCGCTCAGGTCGGGCGCGCGCCAGTATCCCGGCATCACATTCGGTCCACGAACGCGGATCTCGGTTTTGTCGCCAGTGCCGGTGTTGCTGTCAGAGTCGCGGACGAGCTTGATCTCGACCCCCGGCACCGGCAGCCCGATATGGCCAGAC
>JANOTG010000467.1:0-3137 GCA_031416215.1 Betaproteobacteria bacterium | reverse complement strand
CGGGCGGCGTTGCAACCCGGCGTGTAGCGGCGCAGCGCCTCGATCGCCAGCATCGCCTGGCGCCGGCCCTCGATCTCGAACCGCGTCAGGCTGTCGGGGTCGGTGCCGTCGCAGCCGGCCAGGTGTACCAGGTTCATGTAGGTCAATTCGCCGCTGTCGTGCATGGCACCCCAGGTGCCCGCGATGGTGTTGAGATGTTTCGGGATCACGCCATCACGAATCGCCTGGGCGAATGGCTTGGCCAGGAACGGCGAGAACATCGCGTCCTCCTTGCCGGAAGTCTCGATCTCCCATTCGCCGGTGGACCAGTCCTTGTAGGTCTGCGGGTCGGCGCGCACACCTGCCAGAAAGGCCTTCTTGTCGACCCCTGCCAGGTGGAACATAACAGAGGCGGCCTGCATCTGTTCCACCGGGGTCTTGCTGGTGGGCACACCAGCGCGCTCGGCCACGTCGGCATCGCCGGTGGCGTCGATCACGCGTTTTGCCAGGATGGCCTCGCGCCCCGCCTTGGATTCGACGATGATGCCGGTGATGCTGTCGCCATCCATGATGGGTGCCACGAACAGCCGGTGCAGCATGGCGTGGAGGCCGGCTTCTTCGACCAGCCGGTCGGCCACCAGCTTGAAGCCTTCCGAGTCGATCTCGTACGACAGTGACTGGCTCTCTGGCACGGCGGCACCCATGGCCTTGGCCCTTGCCTCGAACTCCCATCCAATGCCGTGGGACTCCACCGTCTTCTCGTGCCGGTACCAGGCAAAACCTTCCACACCCACCACGGTCAGGTTGCCGCCGAAGCAGCCAAAACGCTCCACCAGCGTCACGTCGGCCCCGGCGCGTGCAGCAGCCAGCGCGGCCGCCAGCCCGCCCGGGCCGGAACCCACCACCAGCACGTCGGTGCGGTGGACGATGTCGATCTGGCGTGCGGGCTCGGTGATGGTGTTGGATGGGGTGGTCATGGTGTTCAGGGAGGATGGCTGGTGGTTAACTGGTTACAGTGTGGCGCAAAGGAGCAGATGGAATGTCCCACGTGAATCAACGCGTATTGATCACAGCCGCCGCCAGCGGCATTGGCCTGGCGGCAGCACGGGCCTTTGCGCAGGCCGGCGCGAAGGTGTTTGTCTGTGACGTCGATGCGCGCCAGCTCGCGGCGGCCCTGAACGACAACCCGGCGATGGCTGGTGTGGCTTGCGACGTGTCCGACGAGGCTGCGGTGGCGGCCATGTTCGCCGCCGCTTTGGCGCACCTGGGTGGCCTGGACGTGCTGGTCAACAACGCCGGTGTTTCCGGCCCGACGGCTCTGCTCGAAGACATGGCGTTCGAAGACTGGCGGCGCTGCATGGCGGTGAACCTGGACAGCAGCTTCCTTTGCGCCAGGCTTGCCGCACCGGTACTTCGCCAGCAGCGTTCGGGCTGCATCATCAACATGGGATCGACGGCGGGTTTGTTCGGGCTGCCCCGGCGCGCGCCTTATGCTGCAGCCAAGTGGGCGATTCGCGGGCTCACACGTACGCTGGCTCAGGAGCTCGGGCCGCACGGTGTGCGCGTGAACTGTATCTGCCCGGGCTCGGTGTCGGGCGAGCGCATCGAGCGGGTGATTGCCGCCGAGGCCGCTCAGACCGGCCAGAGCGAACACGAAGTGCGAACGCATATGACCGACTATGTGTCGCTGAAGACCTTCGTCTCGCCACAGGACATCGCCAACACCATGTTGTTTCTGGCCTCCGAAGCCGGTGCCCGGATCTCGGGGCAGGACATTGTTGTGGATGGACATACCGAGACTTTTTGACTGACTTGTTCTCCGCGCACCGGTCGGAGCATGGCGCTGTGCCAGAGACTGAACAAGCTTACCCACCTGCTGCACCACAAGCAATGCCTCGGCGGCGACCATGCGGTCGATGACCGCTGGATTCAGCAGTTTGCGGCGCGCTTCAGATAAAGGGCATCGCCACCAAGGTGGCGTTGATGATTTGCCCCTCTTTGTGCACTTGCACCTTGTCACCCACCGCGCAGCCTGACGCCACCAGGCCGAAACCGATGTTGCGTTTCAGGCGCCAGGACCAGACGCAATTGGTCAAATCTCCCACACGTTGTCCGTCCCTGTGTATGGCGTGCCAATGAAATCCTAGTTGTGTAGGCTGTTCTCCATCGAGCCGCACACCGAGTTGCTGGCGCTTCACGCCGTCCTGCTTGATCTTGCGCAGCGCCTGGATGCCGATCACGTCGCCGGGCACCTCCAGTTGACGTATTTCTCCATCCGGACCTCGAACGGATTGGTTTGCTCGTCGGTGTCGCCACCGTAGGAGATCAGGCCACTCTCGATGCGTTCGCAGACATTCGGGTTGCCTGGGCCGATGTCCCAGGGTTTGCCGGCCTCACGTACGATGTTCCACAGCTGCGTGCCCTTGCTTCCGTCCATCAGGTAGAGCTCGAAGCCTCCCTGTTTCGACCAGCCGGAGCGCGCCACCGCCACCGGTATGCCTTCAATCGACGTTTCCTTGAACCAGAAGTACTTGAGTGACCGCACCCAGTCGCCAAAAATTGACGCCACCACGTCCTCGCCCTTGGGACCCTGTACCGCCATTGGTGACACGTCGGGCTCGCTGACCGTGACCCGGAGCCCGCGCTCGGCGGCGATGGCGCGGGCCCAGAACCAGATGTTCGAGTCGGCGATGGACAACCAGTAGCGGTCGTCGTCGAGCTTGAGCAGGATCGGGTCGTTGATCAGCACACCGTCGTGGTTGCATATCGCCACGTATTTGCCCTGGCCAACCTGGCAGCGCGACAGGTCGCGCGTGCACAACAGCTGGGCCAGGTGCCCGGCGTCCGGCCCCTGCAGCTGCACCTGGCGTTCCACCGCTACGTCCCACTGTGACACGCCGTTGATGAGACGCCAGTATTCCTCCTGCGGCTTGCCGTAACTGGTGGGCATCAGCATGTGGTTGTAGGTAGTGAAGGCGGTCACCCCCTCGGCCAGGGTGGCGTCGAAGTAGGGGGATGGGCGCAGGCGGGCGGAAGGGGTGATTCCGAACATGGGCAGGGGCTTTCAGATGCAAGGGGAGGGCGACAGTGTACGGCCCGCGCCGGTGGCCAGCCGCCCGTGAATGCCCGACCAAGGCCCCTCGCTTTTCGTCGCTGTG
>JANOTG010000466.1:0-21826 GCA_031416215.1 Betaproteobacteria bacterium | reverse complement strand
GTCGACAAAGTTGATGCCCGATGCCACCAGTAACACATGACGCTGCGCCGGGTTGTGCTCGTCGATCCGTTGCAGCGCTTCCTGCAGATAGTTCACGGCGCCGAAATAGATCGAGCCATTGAGCCGCACCACCTTGAGCTGTGGACAGTCGGGCAGGCCGGTGTCGGTGCTGAATCCGAGCACATGGTCGTGGTCTGCTGGTTTGACGTCCTCCAGTGGCGGGCGCGAGGTGCGGTTCAGGTACAGCATCAGCGACAACAGGACACCGATGTAGATGGCAAACTCCAGCTTCAGCGTGAGGGTGGCAACAAAAGTGGCCAGCAGCACGGCCGTCTCCGCCCGGCTGGCGCGCATGATCGCGCGGATTTCGTGTGTGTCGACCAGCCCCCAGGCAACGACAAACAGGATGCCGGCCATGGCGGGCAGGGGCAGGTATTTGGCCGCTGGCGCCAGAAACACCATGATCAGCAACAGGAAGACCGCCGACAGGATGGCGGCCAATGGTGTCTTGGCCCCAGAGTCGTAGTTCAGTCCGCTGCGGTTGAACGAGCCGCTCGATACGTAGCCGGAAAAGAATGCGCCTGCCACATTGGACAGGCCCTGGCCGATGAACTCCTGGCTGCCGTCGATGCGTTGGCCGCTCTTGCGTGCGACGGCGCGTGAAATCGACACCGCCTCGGTCAGCGCCAGCAGCGCGACGGCCATCGCAATCGGCACCAGTTCACGCAGCACTTGTAGCGACAGGTCGGGTTGCGACAGCGGTGGCAATCCAATGGACATGGCGCCGATGCCCAGGATGCCCGTATTGGCGGCGCCATACACCGCATTCAGGATGGCCGCCAGCACACTGCCGGCCAGCAGACCGGTGATCATGTGCGGTGCGCGGGGCCAATATTGGCGGGTGATGACACTGAACAACACGGTACACACGGCAACCGATGAAACCGCCGTGTTGATCTGCCAAAACTGCTGGACCAGCGTTGTGAGTACGCGCCACACGGATGCGCCGCGCTCGATGGTGGTACCGAAGAAGTTGCCCACCTGGCTGGCGGCGATCAGTAGCGCAGCACCGGTAGTGAAACCCACCACCACGGTGTGCGACACAAAATTGACCAGCGTGCCGAGTTGCAACACGCCCAGCAGCAGCTGGAATACACCGACCAGTAGCGTGAGCGTCAGCACCAGCCGTATGTAGTCCGGGCTGCCAATGGCTGCCAGCGGGCTGATGGTGGCAAACACGACCACCGAGATCGCCGTGGTCGGCCCGGATACCAGATGCCAGGATGCGCCCCACAGCGCCGCCACGATGGCCGGCAACATGGCGGCATACAGCCCGTACTCGGGTGGCATGCCAGCGATGGTGGCAAAGGCCACAGCCTGCGGCACCAGCACCAGGCTGCCGGTGAGGCCAGCCACGGCGTCCGCGCGCAGCGTCTGCTGTGTGACCAGGGGCCACCAGCGCAGGAAGGGGAGCAGCCGCAGCAGCCAGAGTGGCAAGGACATCAGCCCAGCAGGTCTTGCAGGCTGCGCGCAATGACCTTGGTAGCCCGGCGCAGGTCTTCCAGCTCGAGCCGCTCATCGGCGCGTTTGGCGTGGGATTCGAGCACCGTGCGCGGCCCGGCGCCATAGATGACGCCCGGGATACCGGCCTCGCTGAACAGCCGCACATCGGTGTACAGCGGCGTGCCGAGTGCCGGAATCTTTTCGCCGAACACCAGTTCACCGTGTTTCTGGATCGCCTGCACCAGCGGCTGGTTGCCCGGCAATGGACGCATGGCATTGGCCAGCAGCAGGCGTTTGATTTCCACCGTCACACCAGGTCGCGTGGCCGCGGTGTCGAGGATGATCTGGTGCAGCGTGTCTTCCACCTGCAGCGGGTTTTCCTCCGGGATCATGCGCCGGTCCAGCTTGAACGTCACCCGGCCTGGCACCACATTGGTGTTGGTGCCGCCTTCGATCATGCCGACATTCAGATACGGGTGTGTGATGCCGACGACATCGGAGCGGATCGACTTGTACAGCGTGTTTTGCGCGTACAGCGCATTCAATATGGCTACCGCCGCCTGCATCGCGTCCACACCCGAGTCGGGAATGGCGGCGTGCGCCATCTTGCCGTGCACCGTCACCTGCATCTGCAGGCAACCATTGTGGGCGGTGATCACCTGATAACTGAAGCCGGCCGCGATCATCAGGTCGGGGTGGATGATCTTGTGTTTCAGCAGCCAGGCCGGGCCTACCTCACCGCCAAACTCCTCGTCGTAGGTGAACAGCAGCTCGACGCTGCCGCCGGCCGGCCGGGCCACGGCGTCGAGCGCGCGCAAGGCGAAGGTATAGGTCGCAAAGTCGCACTTGCTGACGGCTGCGGCGCGGCCGTAGATCTTGCCGTCGCGTATTTCGCCGCCATAGGGATCGGTAGTCCAGCCCTCGCCGGGTGGTACCACGTCGCCATGCGCGTTCAGCAGCACGGTCGGCCCGCTGCCGAATTTGCGCCGTACCACCAGATTGGTGATGGACAACAGTCCACTGGCCACCACGTCGGCGGCAGGCACCGGGTGTTCCTCCACAACCAGCCCCATCGCGCGCAGCAAACCGGCCGTATGTTGCGCGTGTGGTGCGTTGTCGCCTGGTGGGGTGTCGGTCGGCACACGGATCAGTTGTTGCAGGAAGTGCACCTGCTCGTCGAAGTGGGCGTCGATCCAGGCGTCGGTTTGTTCGTAAGGTGACATCGGGTGTTTCAGCCGTTGTGGGCGAGTTGGTTCAACAGATGGGAGAAGGCGTCGATCGCCAGCTGTATGTCGTCGCTGGTGGTGGATTCGAGCGGGTTGTGGCTGATGCCCGAGTTCTGGCCGCGCACAAACAACATCGCCTGCGGCATCAACTCGTGCAGTTTCATGGCATCGTGGCCGGCGCCGCTGGGCATGCGGTGCAGCGGGACACCCAGTGCCTCGACCGCCTGTTCCCAGCGCGCCTGCCACGCGGCGGCGCTCGGGGCGGCAGCGGCGCGCATGGTCTCTTCCAGGGTGTAGCGTACCTGGCGACGTTCACACACGTCCCGTACTGCCGCCAGGATGTCGGCCACCAGGGCGTCGCGTTGCGGGTCGGTCGGTGCACGCATGTCCAGCGTGAAGTGGCAGCGCCCCGGTACCACATTGATGGAGCCGTTGGGCACCAGCAACTGGCCGACGGTGGCGACCGAATCACCGTCCTGCCGGGCGCGGCGTTCGGCGGCGAGCAGGATCTCTGCCGCTGCGGCAGCGGCGTCGCTGCGCCGGTCCATCGGCGTCGTGCCGGCGTGGCAGGCGGTGCCGATGATCTCGACCGCGGTGCGCACGCTGCCATTGATCGAGGTCACAACACCCAGGGGCAGATCCATTTCGTTGAGCACCGGGCCCTGTTCGATGTGCACTTCGACAAAACCCAGGTAGTGCGTCGGGTCACGGCGCAATGCGCCAATATCGGCCACGCGCAGCCCGGCATGCTCCATGGCCTGGCGCATGGTGATCCCTTGGGCGTCTTCCTGCTCCAGCCATTCGGGCTTGAAATGGCCAATCAGGGCACCTGAGCCCAGAAAAGTCGCCTTGTAACGCTGGCCTTCTTCTTCGGCGAAGGCAACCACCTCGATGCCAAAGGGCAGGCGCCTGCCCGCCGCGTGCAGGGCCGCCACACAGGCCATGGGCACGAAGATGCCGAGTCGGCCATCGTATTTGCCGCCGTTGCGCACGGTGTCGTAATGGCTGCCGGTGAGCAGCGACGCTGCGCCGTTCGAGCTTGCGTGGTAACGGCCGACCACGTTGCCCACGGCGTCGATGTGTACTGTGTCAAAGCCGCAGCTGCGCATGCGGTCGGCAATCTGCGCGGCGCAGGCGCGGTGTGCGTCGGTCAGGTAGGTGACGGTGAGTTGGCCCAGCTCCGCGTAACCCTCGTCGGTATGGACGCTGAGCTGTTCGTGCCAGTCCCACACCCGATTGCCCTGGTCCGGCGCCACGCCAAATTTGTCGTTGAGCCGCAGTTCCACGATGCGGTGGATATTGCGCAGGCACTCCTGCAGCTCGAAATGGGGGTGGTTCAGCAGACGGCGCTCGAAAGTGGCCAGTATCTCGGCCTTGGTCAGACCGCTGCCGCGTGGTCCGCGCACAGCGAGGATGAAGGGGAAACCAAAACGCTCGGCATAAGCGGCATTGAGTTGGCCAATCTTCTGCAGCTCCTGCGCTGTGCATTGGGTCAGGCCGGCCTTGTTCTGCTCGTTTGTTGATTCGCTGGTGAGGGTGTTGCTTGCCATCGCCTTGCCGGCCAACTCGGGATGGGCGCGAATCAGTGCTACCTGTGCTTCGCGTCCGGCGCTGGCCAGCACCTGCACCATGCAGTGTTTGAGATGCGCCAGCGAGCGAAAAGGCCGTTGCGCCAGCGCCCGCTCGGCGATCCAGGGCGAATGCTCGTGCAGACCCGCCAGCAGGCGGGCTGCGTCGGCGGCGCTGGCCGTATTGATGTCGTGCAAGGTGATGGGCATGGTGGGTCGTGGTCTGAGCGTCTCAGGCGGGGTAGGGGTGGGTCTGCTTCCAGTGTCGCGCGATGTCGACGCGGCGGCAGACCCAGACCTTGTCATGGGTCTGCACATGGTCGAGGAATTTTTGCAGCGCCTTCACGCGACCCGGGCGGCCCAGCAGGCGGCAGTGCATGCCGATGCTCAGCATCTTGGGTCGGTTGTCTCCCTGGGGGTCACCCTCGGCGTACAACACGTCGAAGGCGTCCCGCAAGTAGGTGAAAAAGTCGTCGCCCTGGGCAAAGCCCTGCGCCGACGAAAACCGCATGTCGTTGGTATCCAGCGTGTACGGAACGATGAGCTGCGGCACCACCGTACCGTCCGTCTTCTCGACCCGCATCCAGAACGGCAGATCGTCACCGTAATAGTCGCTGTCGTATTCAAAGCCACCGTAGTCGGCCACCAGCCGGCGGGTGTTGGGGCTGTCGCGGCCGGTGTACCAGCCCAGGGAACGTTGACCCGTCATTTGCACGATGATGTCCATGCCGATACGCATGTGTTCGCGCTCAGTTGCCTCATCCATGGCCTGGTAGCTGATCCAGCGCCAGCCGTGGCAGGCGATCTCGTGGCCGAGCTCCATGAAGGCGGCCGTCAGCTCCGGATGCCGCTGCAGTGCCATGCTGACGCCAAACACGGTCAATGGCAGCCCGCGCCGCTCGAACTCGCGCAGGATGCGCCAGACGCCGGCGCGCGAGCCATATTCGTAGATGCCCTCCATGCTGAGGTGGCGCGCGGCAAATGCCGCCGGGTTGAACATCTCGGACAGGAACTGCTCCGACGCCGGGTCCCCGTGCAGCACGGCGTTCTCGGCACCCTCTTCGTAGTTCAGCACAAATTGCAGCGCGATACGCGCGCCACCAGGCCAGGCGGCATGGGGCGGTCGGCGACCATAACCGGCGAGGTCTCTGGGATAAGCCGCTGTGGCGTCATAAATAGCGCTGGTGTGGCTCATGGCGTAGTACTCAGGACAGGGCTGCACTGATGTCGTTGCTGGGAACCTTGCGATCAAACGCCAGGTTTTCTTCCACGTGCAGCAGGTGCTCGTTCATCAGGCCCACGGCCAGCGCTTCGTCGCGCGCCGCCAGCGCTCGCACAATGGCGACATGTTCGTCGTTGGAGTGTTCGGCGGCGCTTTGCGTCTGGTACATCAGCGTGATCAGGGCACAACGCGAGATCAGCTGGCTCAGCAGCTGTGCCAGCACGTCGTTGCCACTGAGTTCTGCCATGCGCACGTGGAAGTCGCCCAGCAGTTCGGTACGCCCCGGAGCGTCCTCGCTGTCGATGGCGCGTTTCTCCTGCGCCAGATGCTCGCGCAAGGCGCGTATCTTTGCCGGTGTCACCTGATGCACAAAGGCGCGTGTCATCTCCGACTCCAGCATGCGGCGCACCGCAAACACCTGGCGTGCCTCGATCGCCGAAGGTGCGGAGACAAAGGCACCACGCGCCGGCTCGAGCCGGACCAGCTGGTGTTGCGACAACTGCAGCAACGCTTGTCTTACCAGCGTACGCGACACGCCAAAATGGTCGGCCAGTTTCTGCTCGGCCAGTTTGCTGCCCGGTTGAAGGCGATGTTCGACAATCGCCCTGGTCAACGCCTGCACGATCAGCTGGGTGGATGAGGATTCCATGCGGGCATGATAACGCGAATGGTGTAAAGTGTATACACTTTTGTTTTGCAACTGGATCGGAGAGCGCCATGGGATTGAGCACACATGTACTGGACACCATGCACGGCTGCCCCGCCGCCGATATGCGGGTGGCGCTGTATACCACGCAGGGCATGCAGGCCACGCTGGTGAAAGACTTTGTGCTCAACCAGGATGGCCGCAACCCGGACGGACCACTGTACGATTCGGCCAGCCTGAAGTCGGGCACTTACCGGCTCGTGTTTGACGTAGCGGGTTATTTTCGGGGCCGCGGGATTACATTGCCCGAGCCCAATTTTCTCAATCTGGTGAGCCTGGATTTTGGTGTCTCACACCCCGACCAGCATTACCACGTGCCCTTGCTGGTGAGTCCGTGGAGTTATTCCACCTACCGTGGTTCCTGAGCGTTGCGGCACCTGGCGCGCTGGCAAGGAGCGTCGACGACCGGCTACAGCTGGCCTTCGGTCAGGGTGTCGAGCTGGAACTTGCCGCTTTTGTCCCACAACCAGACATCGGTGTAGGTGACCTTGCCCATGCGTGCCGGTGCGGGGTAGGGGGCGGCGGCACGCACCGTGCGGATGATTTCAGCCATCACCTCGGGCGCGTGGCTGGGCGCGCGGCGCCAGCTGATGCTGGTGACCTGGCCCTGGCGGTCGATGTCCACATCCAGCACACCGATGGCGTAGAGGTGCGGCTGCATCACACCTTTATAGATGCGCTCGGCATTGTTCGCATAAAGGTGGCCGGCTGCGTCGCGCCGATAGGCCAGCGCGGTAGTGGCGGTGGATGCCCTCGTCGCCACGGCAGGTGCCGGCACCGGGTCGGGAGTCCGCACGGCGGGCGGCACTGCCTGGGGAGCAGGCATAGGCATGGGAGCGGGAAGTGGTGCGGGAGGGGGTGCGGGCAGCGGGGCTGGCGCCTGCCGGTGCACGCTGGCGCAGGCGCTCAGCAAGGTGGCGCCGGCCAGAGCGGCGATACGAAGCCATGGCAAGCGCGGAAGTGTTGTCACCGAAGTCTCCTGGTTGTCGGTATGGTCGCAGGCCGGGGTCCGCGACGAATTACGGTGTACTGTGCCTCACAATCAACGCGCCAGCGGGCGGGCCGGCGGACAACAAGGTAAAGAATCGTGAATCTGGTGGAGCAAGCTCTTCGAAAGCTGAAGGACCAGCCGGCAGCCTGGGTGAGCGTGTCCGCGACCCAGGGTTCCGTACCCCGCGATGCCGGCACCTGGATGGCGGTGTTTGCACACGACGTTGTCGGCACCATCGGTGGCGGGCGGGTCGAGTTCGAAGCCATCGAAGAGGCTCGACGTCGGTTGTCCGGTGGCGCGGGTGCGCAAATCGTGCGTTATGCCCTGGGCCCCAGCCTGGGACAGTGTTGCGGCGGCGTGATGCAACTGCAGTTTGAGGTGCTCGGGTCCGACGACGTGGCGGCCTTGCGCCAGCGCCTGGCCCGGCGGCTGATGCCGGTCGCGCTGTTCGGCAGCGGGCATGTGGGACGCGCCCTGGTGCAGGTACTGGGCCAATTGCCGTTTGCCGTCTGCTGGATTGACAGCCGTGATGAAATTTTTCCCGCCCAGTTGCCGGCCAACGTGGTGGTGGAACATTCCGACCCGGTGCACGGTGCAGTGCAGACCCTGGATGGCGGCAGCCATGTGCTGGTCATGAGTTTCAGCCATGCGGAAGACCTGGACATCATTGCCCAGTGCCTGCTGCGCCAGCGCGGGCAGGCCGATCTGGGTTATCTGGGGCTCATAGGCAGCAAGACCAAATGGGCCACGTTCCGGCACCGGCTGACCGAGCGCGGCTTTTCGGCGGTGGAACTGGACCAGGTGCAGTGCCCGATTGGCATCAGCGGCATCCCGGGCAAGGAGCCGGAAGTGATTGCGGTAGGTGTGGCGGCGCGGCTGCTGCAACTGCGACCCGAGGGTTAACCCTCGATCGATACGCTCTGCCATGGCTTGATGACCGGTATGAATGTGTATACACTTGTGTGTCCATGTCGCAGCGGAGCCAGGCCCGTCAGTGCCTTTGTTCGCGACCCATCTGCTCAGAGCGCCCGCAGTGGTGAGCAGCATTCAGTGCTTCCCTAACCCAACTGGGCTCTGAACCATGGAAAGTTATTACCTCGACTGGGCCAATTTGCTGCTGCGCTGGGTGCACGTCATCACCGCGATCGCCTGGGTTGGTTCTTCTTTCTATTTCGTTTTCCTCGACAGCAGCCTGGTGCCGCCCCAGGCCAGGGAACTGCAGCAGCAAGGCGTCGGAGGCGAGTTGTGGGCGGTGCACGGTGGCGGGTTTTACAACCCGCAGAAATACACCGTGGCGCCCAAGGTGTTGCCGGACCACCTCCACTGGTTCTACTGGGAGAGTTACAGCACCTGGCTCAGCGGTTTCGCGTTGTTCACAGTGTCTTATTTGTGGAGTGCCAGCAGTTATCTGATCGACAAGTCGCTGGTGAATTGGTCGCCGGGCGCCGCGATCGGTGTCGCGTTGTCGTTCTTGGTGGTGTTCTGGATCGTGTATGACCTGATATGCCAGGCGTTCGGTCGGCGCAAAAACGGCGACGCGATTGTCGGGGCCCTGGTCTTTCTGGTGGTGTGTTTTGCCTCCTGGCTGGCCTGTCACTGGTTCCCCGGTCGCGCCGCATTCCTGCTGGTCGGCGCCATGATTGGCACTGCGATGACGGCCAACGTGTTCTTCTGGATCATCCCGGGCCAGCGTACTGTCGTCAAAGACCTGCGCGAAGGGCGCCCGGTGGACCCTGTTCACGGTGCGCGCGCCAAGCAGCGCAGCGTGCACAACACCTACTTCACACTGCCGGTGTTGTTTGCCATGTTGAGCAACCACTACAGCTTTACCTACAGCCACGCCCACAACTGGCTGGTGCTGATCGCCATGATGTTCGCCGGTGCAGCGATCCGGCAGTTTTTTGTCATGCGCCACGGCTACAAACTCGGACGCAACAGCCATCCCTGGCCGTATGCCGCAATCGGAGTGGCGGTGATCGTCGGCGCGATTGTCTGGATGCAACCGCCTGCCGCGCCCGTCACGCCGCTAGCCGCAGCCGGCAACCCGCCGCCGCCTTACACCGAGGTCCACAAGGTGTTGGAGCAGCGTTGTTATATGTGCCATGGCGCGGCGGTACAGATGAAAAACGTGCGCCTGGATTCACCCGCATTACTCAAACAACACGCGCAAACCGTGTACCAGCAGGTGGTGGTGGGCAAACAAATGCCCATGAACAACAGCACGCAGATCACCGATGCCGAGCGGGCCGTGGTCGCGCGCTGGTTCGAAGCCGGCGCGAAGACCGACTAGGGAAGCAGTGCCCAAAGCCCGACAGGCACTAAGCGCCTGGACGACGGGGAATCGAATAGGTCCCCACCGCATGTGCCACCGGCTCGTCGATGCCTTCCGAATAAATCGCCACCTCGCCCACGGCGAGCGATTTGCCCAGCTTGATGATCTTGCACACGCCCAGGATGTCGCGCTCGCTCGACGGTTTGCGCAGAAAGTTGATTGACAGGTTGGTGGTGACCGTCAACGGTACCAGGCCGATGGCACCCAGGATCGCCACATACAACGCGACGTCGGCCACCGCCATCATCACCGGGCCCGACACCGTGCCGCCGGGGCGCAACTGCGCCGGACCGATATGCTGGCGTATCGTTGCAAAGCCGTGACCCACGGCCGCCACCGTGCTCTGGTTTTGCGGGAATTCCCTGAGCAGGAACGCCGCCATGGCGTCCAGGCTGACCATCGATGGTTTCATGTCATTGCGCTTGGTAGCGGGTGAGATCAAGCCCGCATTGTCACCCGGCTGGATGGTGCACCAGCTGCAAGGCCAGGTGGTTGTGGCGCTCCACCAGCGGCTCCAGCTCCAGCGTGGTCAAACGACCCTTGCGGACCACCACTTTGCCATTCACCACGGTGTACGCGGCTGGCGGGCTGGCACACAATACCAGTGCGCCCAGCGGGTCGTGTACCGCGGCGCCGGCAAAACCCAGGCTGCCGAGGTCGAACAGCGCCAGATCCGCGCACATGCCCACGGCGAGGTGGCCGATGTCCTTGCGTCCAAGAACCTGGGCGCCGCCACGTGTTGCCAGCGCCAGGGCGTCGCGCGCACCCATGTCGCCGGGACCCCTGTCGCAACCAAAGGGCTCGAGAGAGCGGCTAACCCGCGCCAACAGCAGCGCCTGGCGTGTCTCGCCCACCATGTGCGCACCATCGTTGCTGGCGCCACCGTCGACGCCGAGGCCGACTGGCACGCCGGCGTCCAGCATCCTGCGCACCGGTGCGATGCCGCTGGCCAGGCGCATGTTGCTGCAGGGGCAATGGGCCACGCCCGTGCGGGTGGCGGCGAACAGGCTGATGCCCGCATCGTCGAGCTTGACGCAATGGGCGTGCCAGACGTCTTCGCCCAACCAGCCCAGATCGTGCGCATACTGCGCCGGCGTGCAGTTGAACTTCTCGCGGCTATAGGCGATGTCGTGGTCGTTCTCGGCCAGGTGCGTGTGCAGCCGCACACCGTGGCTGCGCGCCAGCTTTGCCGTCTCGCGCATCAGATCCTGGCTCACGCTGAACGGTGAGCAGGGCGCCAGGGCGACCTGCAGCATGGAGCCGAACGATGCGTCATGGTGCTGCTCAATCAGGCGCTGCGAGTCGCGCAGGATGTGCCGTTCGTCCTCGACCAGGGAGTCGGGTGGCAAACCACCCTTGGAGCGGCCCACACTCATGCTGCCACGGGTGGCAGTGAATCGCATGCCGATCTCCCGGGCGGCGGCCATGCTGTCGTCCAGGCGCACGCCGTTGGGGTACAGATAGAGGTGGTCGCTGCTGGTGGTGCAGCCGCTCATGAGCAACTCGGCCATCGCCAGCTGGGTCGATACCCGCACCATCTCCGGCGTCAGGCCGCCCCACAGGGGATACAGCCCACCCAGCCAGGAAAACAGCTCGGCGTCCTGTACGCCCGGTACCGCACGCGTCAACGACTGGTACATGTGGTGGTGGGTATTCACCAAACCGGGCATGACCAGATGGCCGCGGGCATCGATGACTTCGTCTGCCGCCGGCTGCGCTTCGGTGGCGGGCGCGATGGATTCGATGCGATTGCCACGGACGAATACCGAGGCATCGCGCAGTTCGCGCGCGCGCAGCGGGTCGGCATGGTCGAAGGTGGCAACACAGTGCGCGTTGCGGATCAGCAGGGTTTTCATGACGGTGGTTGCAAGCGCATCTGTGTGTCTGTGGCATCGGGGCGCGGCACAATCGGCTCAGGAGTGGCCCTATGCACAACTGCAATGTTATCCCCGACCCGGCGACCCAGCCACGCGTCTTTCTGGAATACCTCTATAACGCCGCCGTGATGCGGGCTCTGCCTTTGCACAACATGGCGTCGGTGTTGCCACCGCCGCCCGACGCCGCGTCGGGCGGTCGCACCATCGTCCTTGGGGCGGGCAAGGCGGGCGGCTCGATGGCGCAGGCCCTGGAAGCACTGTGGCCGGCCGACGCGCCCTTGCAGGGCCTGGTGGTGACGCGTTACGGCCATGTGCCGCCGCGCCCGGCAGGTCTGGCGCAGCGCATCGAGGTGGTGCAGGCCTCCCATCCGGTGCCCGATGCCGCAGGCCAACAGGCGGCGGCGCGCATGCTGGTGATGACGCAGGGTCTGCGTGCCGAAGACCTGGTGCTGTGCCTGATCTCGGGCGGCGGCTCGGCACTGCTCACGCTGCCGGCGGCGGGGCTGTCGCTGACGCAGAAGCAGGACGTCAACCGTGCGCTGCTGGCCAGCGGCGCCAGCATCTCCGAGATGAATTGTGTGCGCAAACATCTGTCGGCGATCAAGGGCGGGCGCCTCGCCGCGGCATGTTTCCCGGCCCGGGTTGTGACGCTGACGATCAGCGACGTGCCGGGTGATGACCCTGGCATCATCGCCAGCGGTCCGACCGTGCCGGACGATAGCACCTGTGCGCAGGCGTTGGCCATCGTGCAGCGTTACGGCATCAATCTGCCTGCTGACATAGTGGCGAAGCTGCGCGATGGCTCGTTGGAGACGCCCAAGCCCGGTGACGCGCGGTTCGCCGGCCACCAGGTGCATCTGATCGCGACGCCACAACAAAGTCTGGACGCGGCAGTACAGGCCGCGCAGGCTGCAGGCATCGTGGCGCATGTGCTGAGTGACGAGATTGAAGGTGAGTCGCGCGACGTTGGCAAGGTGCATGCCGCCCTGGCACGCGCCGTGGCGCGGCGCGGAGCTCCGTTTGTCCGGCCGTGTGTCTTGCTCAGCGGCGGTGAAACGACCGTGACCCTGAGGCCAAGGCCTGCCGGCTCTGCCAAGGGACGTGGTGGACGTGCCGGGGAGTTCTGCCTCGGCCTGGCACAGGCGCTGCAGGGACAGCCGAACGTGTTTGCGCTGGCGGCTGACACCGACGGCATCGATGGCGTGGAGGACAATGCCGGCGCCTGGGTTACGCCCGACACGCTGGCGCGGGCGCAGGCATGCGGGCTGCAGGTGGCCGACCACCTGGACCGTAACGACGCCTACGGCTACTTCGATGCGCTCGGTGACCTGCTGGTCACCGGCCCCACACACACCAACGTGAACGACTTTCGCGCCGTATTGGTGTTGTAGCGACGGTGCCAGTGGCAAGGGCGAAGTTTGATGTCGCTCAATGTCGGCCACCCGGAAGCTTGGCACAGTCGGGACCATGTTCTGTGCCGATTTCCCCGACAACTTTCTGGCCGACCGGTTGTTGGTCGCCCCCGGTGAGCCCCTGTTGCGGCGCGCGGCTGTGACACCCTGGGTGCTGTATGTGGAATCCGGCCGGGTCGCTCTGGGCTTGATGGAGGAGGGCGCCGCCCTGGTGCACCAACTCGGCGGTGTCGATGGGCCGGTGTGGCTCGAGTTGGCGTCCGCGCTGTTGGGGCTGCCAGAAGCGGTGGACGCCGTCGCAGAGACCCCTGTGGCTTTGCGGCGGGTGCCGCTGCCCGCGTTGCGGGCCTGGGTCGGCAACCTGCCACCGCTGGCCCAGACCATGCTGCACGATGTGGCGCGGGCGCAGCGCCAGCAAACCGATCTGGCGGTCAGCCGACTGGCGAAAGACGCCGAAGCGCGCTGTGCGGAATGGTTGTTGCGCCATGCGCAGACCAGTGCGCAGGGCACGGTAGCGGTACTCCTGCAGGAGCGCAAACGCAGCATCGCTGCACAACTGGGCATTGCGCCTGAGACCCTGTCACGTGTGCTGCGCCATCTGCGCGAGCGCAGCCTGATCAGCGGATCGGGCCGCGTGGTCCATCTGGTGGATCCGGGCGGGCTGCGTTCGCTGGCGGGTGTTTGACGACTAAGCCGCTGGCGACTGATTCGTTCAACCTTCAGTAACACCGTAGGGCGCCTGGGCGGTGACGAGTTTGCCATTTTGCTGCCGGGTTGCCCGCTGTCGCGCGCCCAGGGTATTGCCGAACAGGTGCGGCTGGCGGTGCAAGGTTTCAGCCTGCAGGCCGGCGGCCATTCATTGACTGTGGGTACCAGTATCGGCCTGGTTGAGGTGACGCCGGACTTTGCCAATGTGGCAGCAGTGCTTCATGCCGCCGACAGTGCCTGTTACGAGGCCAAGCGTGGCGGCCGCAACCGGGTGGTGACCTACGCGGCCGCCGACGCACCACTGGTAGAGCTCAGCGCTTGAGGGCGCGCAGCACGTTCTCCGCCGTCGCCGGCGCTGTCAGGTGCACCGCGTCCCGGCGCCCCGGGCTGGCGGCTGCCACCGCGTCCCGCAGGGCCTCGTAGACGCTGATCGCCAGCATGAATGGCGGCTCGCCGACGGCCTTCGAGCCAAACACGTTGTCTTCGCGATTGGGCTCATGCCATAACTTGACGCAGAAGTGATCCGGGATGTCGCCGGTGGCCGGAATCTTGTAGGTGCTCGGCGCGTGGGTAGACAGGTAACCCTTGTTGTTCCACACCAGTTGTTCGGTCGTGAGCCAGCCCAGGCCCTGCACAAAGCCGCCCTCGATCTGCCCGATGTCGATGGCCGGGTTGATGGAGCGACCGGCGTCGTGCAGTATGTCGACCTTGAGCAGCCGGCTCTCCCCGGTCAAGGTGTCGATGGCCACTTCAGCACAGGCGGCGCCATAGGCGAAGTAATAAAACGGGCGCCCGGTGAGTGTGGTCTTGTCGTAATGGATTTTGGGTGTGCGGTAAAAGCCGTCGCTCCACAACTGGATTCGATTCGCATAGGCCAGCTTGACCACTTCGTCAAAGCTGCGCTCGTTCTTGGGTGACGCTACCCGGCCATGGGCGAACTGCACTGCACCGGCGCCACAGGAATCCAGCCCGCCGACAAACTGCGCCAGGTTGTCGCGTACATTGCGCGCGGCGAACTGTGCCGCGCGGCCATTCAGGTCGGTACCGGCCGATGCGGCGGTGGCCGAGGCATTGGGAATCTTGCTGGTGTCGCTGGCAGTGGACAGGACGCGCTCGAACGGAACGCCGAGTTCGTCGGCCACGATCTGGGCCACTTTGGTGTTCAGTCCCTGGCCCATCTCGGTGCCACCATGGTTCACCTGCACGCTGCCATCGGTATACACGTGCACCAGCGCGCCGGCCTGGTTGAACAGGGTGGCGGTAAACGAGATGCCGAACTTGACCGGTGTCAGCGCCAGGCCCCGCTTGATGACGGGGCTGGTCTGGTTCCAGGCGGCGATGGCATCGCGGCGTTGCCGGTATCGGGCGTCGTGCGCCAACTGGTCGATCAGCGGCGCAAGGATGTTGTCTTCTACCGTCATCTGGTAGTGCGTCACGTTGCGCTCTGCTACCCCATACAGGTTGCGCTGGCGCACCAGCAGCGGATCGAGGCCCAGGGCGCGCGCCACGTCTCCGAGAATGGTTTCGATCAGGATCACGCCCTGCGGGCCGCCAAAGCCGCGAAATGCGGTATGGCTCTGGGTGTGGGTCTTGCACCGGTACGATGTGATGGCTACATCTTCCAGGAAATAGGCGTTGTCGCTGTGGAACACCGCGCGATCGGCCACCGGGCCGCTCAGGTCGGCGCTGAACCCGCAGTTGGCGCTCAGCACCAGCTGCAGGCCCTGCAGCCGGCCGCTGTCGTCATAACCGACCGTGTACTCATAGGAAAACGGATGGCGCTTGCCGGTGACCATGAAGTCGTCGTCGCGGTCGAGCCGCATCTTCACCGGGCGGCGCAGTTTGTGTGCCGCTATCGCCGCCCACACCGCCAGATGGCCAGCCTGGGTTTCCTTGCCACCAAAACCGCCACCCATGCGGCGGCACTCGACCCGCACCGCGTGGTTGTCCAGCCCCAGTGCATGCGACACCCAGTGCTGTACTTCGCCCGGGTGCTGGGTGCTGGAGTACACCAGCCATTGGCCCTGCTCCTGCGGCAGCACATAGGCCACCTGGCCCTCGAGATAGAAGTGCTCCTGGCCGCCGACCTCCAGCGTGCCACTGATCCGGTGGCGTGCAGCCTGCAGCGCCAGCGCCGCGTTGCCACGCGCCACGTGTACCGGCGGCAGGACATAACTCTTGGCGGCCAATGCCTGCTGCACGGTCAGGATGGCAGGCAACTCCTCGATCTGCAGTTGAACCTTGCGCGCGGCGCGGCGCGCCTGCATCATGGAGTCGGCCACCACCAGCCCGACCACCTGTCCGACATGTTCGACCGTCGTGGTCGCGAACACCGGCTCGTCACCCACAAACGACGCCAGCATCGGGTGTCCCGGGATGTCCGCTGCCAACACCACGCCGCGCACTCCCGGCATGGCCTGCGCACCCGACGCATCCACACCCAGCAGGCGGCCATGCGCCACCGTCGACAGGATCGGCGCGGCATAACAAGTGCCTTTGAGTTCGGCAATGTCGTCCACGTAGGTCGCGGCGCCCGCTACCTGCGCCCGGGCACTTTCATGCGGCCGCGACACACCGGCGGCAGGGCTGGTCAGCGAGACTCTGTCGGGCGCGTTCATACAAGCTCCTGTGCCACGCTGCTGCATTCCAGATTGATGTTCTGCATGCCCTGCTGCTCCAGCCAGAAGCGGCGCAGCAGATTGCCCAGTACTTCGCTGCGGTAGGCGGCACTGGCACGCATGTCCGAGATCGGCTGGAACTCTGCGCGCAGGCATGCCACTGCCGCCTCAAGATTGTCCAGCGACCAGGGAGCGTCGCGCAACACCTGCTCGGTGCGGCGCGCGCGCACCGGTGTTGCGGCGACGCCACCAGCGCCTATCGATACTTCCTGCACCTGGCCATCGACCTGGCACAGCCGCACGGCCAGGCAGACGGCGGAGATGTCGTCGTCGTAGCGTTTTGAAATCTTGTAAACGCGCAGGAACGTGGCCGCGACCGGCCGGGGCACCTTGATCCAGGCCAGCACCTCGTCTGGCGCCATGATGTTCTGGCGGTAACCGGTGTAGAGGTCTTCCAGCGGCAGATGGCGGTGGCCGCGCTGGCTCAGCAACACGACATGTGCGCCCAGGGCGATCAGCATCGGCATCGAGTCTCCAATGGGTGACCCATTGGCCACGTTTCCGCCCAGGGTACCCGAGTTGCGTACCGGAAGCCCGGCGAAGCGCGCGGCGAAATTCTGCAGCTGCGGGTACAGCTGCAGCAGGGCTGCGAAAGCGTCAGACAGGGGCACGGCGGCACCGATGGCGATATGCTGCGGGTAGTGCTCGATGCGCCGCAGTTCGACAACGCGTGTCAGGTCAAGCACGCTGGCAAACTGCATGTGCATCTTGGTCACCCACAACCCGACGTCGGTGCAGCCGGCTACCAGTTGCGCTTGCGGGTGTAGTGCGCGCTCGTGCAGCAGGGCCTGCAGGCTGCGTGGTGCCTGGTAGGCGGCATCCGCATCGGTACGCTGCGATTGCGCCAATTGTTGCAACTGGTGCACTACGGCTGTTTCATCCACGCGCTGCTGCGGCAGATCCCCCATGGCGCAGGCGGCGTCGAGGATCGGCCGGTAGCCGGTGCAGCGGCACAGGTTGCCCGCCAGCTCTTCACGCGCCAGCGCGCGTAGCACCGGCTTGCCGCTGCAGCTATGGTTCTGGTACATGCCAAACAGGCTCATCACAAAGCCCGGTGTGCAAAAGCCGCATTGTGATCCGTGGCACTGCACCATGGCTTGTTGCGCCGGATGCAAGCGACCGCCCGGGCCCTGGATGTCCTCCACGGTCCACAAGGCCTGGCCGTCGATGGAATGGGCCAGGCGTATGCAGCTGTTGATGGCCCGATAACGCAGCTGCTGGCCCTCGAGTTCACCCACCACGACAGTGCAGGCGCCGCAATCGCCCTCGCCGCAGCCCTCCTTGGTGCCGGTGCTGCACAGGTCTTCCCGCAGTACTTCCAGCAGAGTTCGGTCGGGGGCCACGCCGTGGAGCGTGACAACCTGGCCCTGGCGGACAAAACGGATTGGCTGGGTCTTCATGCGGTGTGTCCTCGCGGCAGAAACAGGTGTCGGGCGCTAGGGTAAAACAGGTGGCGACCGGACACCATACACGCTAGCATATGAAGGCAATGTACGTGCCAGTATGAGAGACCACGCATTATTCGACAAGATTGACCTTCATTTGATCAGGGTCCTGCATACCGTGTTGACTGAACGCAGTGTTTCGCGAGCCGCCGTCCGCCTGGGCATGCACCAGCCGGCGGTCAGTGCGTCGCTCAAGCGGCTGCGCGAATTCTCGGGCGACCCCTTGCTGGTGCGTTCCGGCGCCGGCATGGTGCCCACAGAAGCCGGTCTGCGCATGGTGGAGCCCAGCGCCAGCATCTTGCGGGGTGCCGAAATGTTGTTTGCAGATGCCCGTGGCTTCGACCCGGCAACCGCGCGCAACACCTTTCGACTTGCCGCCAGTGATTACCTGGACAGCCTGTTCCTGCCGCGCCTGGTCGCGCAGATCAAGGAACTGGCGCCGTTGTGCCATATCGAGATCGCGCCCTTGTCGGCCGACTCCGACTACCGCGCACATCTGGCGCAGGGCAGCGTGGACATCGTGATCGGCAACTGGACCACCCCGCCCGGGGACCTGCATCTGGGTGTGTTGTTCGATGACGAGGTGGTTTCCATGGTGTCACAGAACCATCCGGCGGTGCGCCGCGGCTGGGACCAGGCAGCCTGGCTGGCGGCCGACCATGTGGCGCCTGGCGCCACGCATCCGGGGGCCAAGGGCGTGATCGAAGAGCACCTCGAGGCGCAGGGTCTGGAGCGCAACATCACCACCCGCGTCGCGCATTTCAGCCTGATCCCGAACATGGTGGCCGCGACCCTGCTGGTGTTGACCACCGGCAACAAGTATTGCCAGCGTTATGTGGCCCAGTTGCCGGTGCGGGTGCTGCCCTGCCCGGTCAAGTTCCCCCGCATGCGTTATTACCAGCTCTGGCATGAGCGCAGCCATGCGTCGGCCGCTGCGCGCTGGTTGCGTGAACGTGTCAAGTCAGTGGCATCAAAGTTGCTTGATGAAGACGCAGACCCTCCTGGCAGGCGCCGATGACCGACTGGGCCAACTGACTCCGAACTACAAGAACCACACCACACGAGACAACCCGGTATGACAAGCCCCCGATTGCACCTGTCCGGCATCACCAAGCGTTATCCGGCGGTGGTGGCCAACAACGATGTGTCGTTGACCGTCATGCCTGGCGAAACCCATGCTGTGCTGGGCGAGAACGGCGCCGGCAAATCGACACTGATGAAGATCATCTACGGGTCGGTCAAGCCGGACGAGGGCAGCGTGATGTTCAACGGACAGCCGGTACACATCCGCAATCCGCAGGAAGCCCGAGCCATGGGCATCAGCATGGTGTTCCAGCATTTCAGCCTGTTTGACACCATCACTGTCGCCGAGAACGTGTGGCTCGGCCAGGCCAAGACCTTGACGCTCGACGAAGTCACGCACAGCATCATCGGCAAGGCGCAGGAGTACGGCCTGGACATCGATCCGGCGCGCCCGGTGCACACCCTGAGTGTGGGCGAGATGCAGCGCGTCGAGATCATCCGGGCCCTGCTGACCAACCCCAAGCTGCTGATCCTGGATGAACCCACTTCGGTGTTGACGCCACAGGCGGTGGAAAAACTCTTCGTGGTGCTCAAGAAGCTGGCGTCCGAGGGCTGCAGCATCCTGTATATCAGCCACAAGCTGCATGAAATCCGCGAGTTGTGCACCGCCTGTACGGTGCTGCGCGGTGGCAAGGTGACCGGGGTGTGCAACCCCTCGCAGGAATCCAACGCCTCGTTGTCGCGCCTGATGATTGGCGCCGAGCCGCCACAACTGACGCACCGTGCGCAGGCGCCGGGCGCCGCCGTATTGCGTGTGCAATCGCTCAGCCTGCGCAAGGAAGATCAGTTTGGCGTTGATCTTGAGTCCATATCGCTTGATGTGCGCGCCGGTGAAGTAGTGGGTATCGCCGGGGTGTCGGGTAACGGGCAAAGGGAGCTGTTGTACGCCCTGTCCGGTGAAGATTGCCGCGCTGCTGCGGGGTCGATCCGCATGGGTGATATCGACATGTCGGCACTGCATCCGGGTGGCCGGCGCAAGCTCGGCCTGCATTTTGTGCCGGAGGAACGGCTGGGGCGTGGTGCCGTACCGACACTGGGCCTGGCACACAACCTGCTCCTGACGCGCAACGAGGCCTTGTCGCACGGTTCCGGCTGGATCAACCTCAAGGTCCTGCAGGCCCAGGCCGCCAACATCATCCGTCGCTTCAATGTCAAGGCCGGCGGCCCGAACTCCGCCGCGCGCTCCCTGTCGGGTGGCAACCTGCAGAAGTTCATAGTCGGTCGCGAGATCGATGCCAACCCGAAGCTGCTCATCGTCTCGCAGCCGACCTGGGGTGTGGACGTTGGCGCTGCAGCCCAGATCCGGGGCGAAATTCTGGAGCTGCGCGACAAGGGATGCGCGGTGCTGGTGGTCAGCGAGGAACTCGACGAGCTGTTCGAGCTCAGCGACCGCCTGCATGTGATCGCAAAGGGACGCCTGTCTCCGTCGGTCCCGATTGCCGATGCCTCCATCGAGCAGATCGGCGAGTGGATGAGCGGCTTGTGGGAGACCGAACATGCTTAAGCTGGAAGCGCGACCCCAAGCCTCGCCGTTCTGGACCTACGGCTCGCCGCTGCTGGCCCTGGTCGTGACCGTGGTCATCGGTGTGATCATGTTTGCCGCTCTGGGCAAGGACCCGATCAGGGGCCTGGAGATGTTTTTCTGGTTGCCGATCAAGAGCGGCTACGCGATTGGCGAGCTGCTTGTCAAGGCGACGCCGCTGCTCATCATCGCGCTCGGTCTGGCAGTGTGTTTTCGCTCCAACGTCTGGAACATCGGCGCCGAGGGGCAATACATCATCGGTGCCATCTTCGCCGCCGGTGTGGCGCTGATGGCAGACAAGGGCACCGGCGGCTGGATCGTGTTGCCGGTGGTGCTGGCCGGGGTGGTCGGAGGCATGGCCTGGGCTGCATTGACGGCAGTGCTGCGCGACCGCTTCAACGCCAACGAGATCCTGGTCAGCCTGATGCTGGTCTACGTCGCGGTGCAGGTGTTGAGTTACCTGGTCGGTGGGCCCTGGAAGGACCCGGCCGGATTCAATTTTCCGCAGACCAAGACATTCGACGCGGCAACCCGCATTCCGCGCCTGTTCGAGGGCTCCCGGGTCTCGATCGGTGTCGTGCTGGCGCTGCTGGGCGTGGCTGGCATGTGGGTGTTCCTGTTTCGCACCCGGGCCGGGTTTGCCCAGCAGGTCGGCGGGCTGGCGCCGGCTGCGGCGCGTTACGCCGGATTTTCATCGCGCCAGGCGCTGTGGACGGCATTGATGATTTCAGGTGGCGCTTCCGGCCTGGCCGGTGCGCTGGAGGTGGCCGGACCGATCGGCCAGCTCAGCACCTATGTGCCCGCCGGTTACGGATTCGCCGCCATCATCGTCGCCTATGTGGGCCGCCTGCATCCGGTGGGCATGGTGTTCTCCGCCATCCTGATGAGTATGTTCTACATCGGCGGTGAAATGGCGCAGTCGCGCCTGGGCTTGACCAAGTCGCTCACCGGCGTGTTCCAGGGCTTGCTGCTGTTCAGCCTGCTGGCCTGCGACACACTGGTCAACTACCGGCTCCGGTTCGGCCGTGCGGGAGGCACATGATGGAATCCTATTCACTGCTGGTTGCAGCCACGCTGAACGCCGGCACGGTACTCGCGCTGGCGTCGCTGGGCCTGTTGATCAACGAGAAGGTGGGCATAGTCAACCTGGGTGCAGAGGGCATGATGTTGTGCGCGGCCATCGCCGGATTCGCCACGGTGGTGCATACCGGCAATGACTGGCTGGGGTTTGCTTCTGGCATCGCGGTCGGCGCCGGACTGGCGGCGTTGTTCGGCATTTTGGTCATTTGGCTCAATACCAACCAGTTCGCGACCGGTTTGGCCTTGACCCTGTTTGGCACCGGATTTTCGGCGTTCGTCGGCACCGGATATGTGCAAGCCAAGATTCCCGAGCGGCCCAGTTTTTGCATCCCGCTGCTGGGCGACATTCCTCTGATCGGGCCAGCGCTGTTTCGCCACCATCCGCTGGTCTATCTCACGGTGCTGATCGCGCTGGCGCTGATCTGGTTCATGTACCGCACCCGCAGCGGTCTGGTGATGCGCAGCGTCGGCGA
>JANOTG010000465.1:0-8042 GCA_031416215.1 Betaproteobacteria bacterium | reverse complement strand
GGTGGGCGCGATGTGGCGCGTGATCCAGTCCATGTCGCGCGTGGTCTGGGCCGAGCCGGTGACGATCAGGAAACGGTCGTGCTTCTCGCGGATCAGCGTCAGGTCGCTCTCGAACCCGCCACGCTCGTTGAGCATCGCGGTGTAGACCATCTTGTTCACGGGAACGTCGATCTCGTTGGCGCACAGGCGCTGCAACACGGCCAGCGCGTCGCGGCCATGCAGCATGAGTTTGGCAAACGAGCTCTGGTCGTACAGCGCCACCGCCTCGCGCGTGGCGCGTTGTTCGGCCTGTATCCAGGGCAGCCAGCCGGGCTTGCCAAGGGTATGGGCGGGTGCCGCAGTGGTGGCTGGCCGGAAGTAGTTGGCGCGTTCCCAGCCGTTCTTGCTGCCGAACTCGGCCCCCCGGGCCAGCAGCGTGTCATACAGCGGCGAGGTGCGCAGCGGCCGCGCGGTCTCCAGCTCCTGGCGCGGCCAACGCATCGCGTAGTGCAGGCCCAGGGTTTCGGCGGTGCGGGCAAACAGGGCCTTGCGGTTGCCGGTGAACGGGCCAAAACGGCGCACGTCGACATCCCACAAATCGGTGCTCGCTTCGCCACCGATGATCCACTCCGCCATCAACCGCCCGGCACCGCCCGAGTTGGCAATGCCCGAGGAGTTGAAGCCTGCGCAGACAAAGTAGTTGGCGCATTCTGGTGCCTCGCCAAGGATGAAGTTGCCGTCCGGCGTGAAACTCTCGGGCCCGTTGAGCAGCATCTTGATCTCGGCCGTCTCCAGGCAGGGGGTGCGGTGGAGGGCGTTTTTCATCAGCGGCTCGAACTGTTCCCAGTCCTCGCCGAGCAACTGGAACTGGAAGTTTGCCGGGATCGGGTCCACCTTCCAGGGTTTGGCCACCGGCTCGAAACCACCCATCAGCAGGCCACCGACTTCCTCCTTGTAGTACAGGAACCCGTCCGGGTCGCGCATCACCGGCAGCATCGGGTGAACACCCTCGATCTTGCCGGTGACAATGTAAAAGTGCTCGGCCGAATACAGCGGCACGTTCACGCCAGCCAGTTTGCCGAACTGCCGCGCCCATTGCCCGGCGCAGTTCACCAGCACCTCGCAGCGCACATCACCCTGCGCCGTGTGGACGCCCACCACCCTGCCGCCTTCGACGATCACCCCCGTGACCTCGATGCCCTCCTGCATCCGGACGCCGCGGTTGCGCGCGCCCTTGGCCAGCGACATGCACAGGTCGGCCGGGTTGGCCTTGCCGTCGCCGGGCAGCCAGATGCCGCCTTGCAGGTCGTCGGTGCGCATGATGGGGTAACGCTCGGCGACCTCTTTGGGTGAAATCAGGTGGCACTCGACGCCGAAGCTGTGCGCCATGGCGGTCTGTTTTTTAAGCACCTGCATGCGCTCCGGTGTGCTGGCCACATTCACGCTGCCGCACTGTTTCCAGCCGGTGGCAAGCCCGGTTTGCGCCTCCAGCGAGGCATACAGACCGATGCCGTATTGGCTCATCGCCGTCATGTTGCGGTTCGGCCGCATCTGCCCCACCAGCCCGGCCGCATGCCAGGTGGTGCCGCTGGTGAGTTTGCCCTGCTCCAGCAGCAGCACGTCTTTTTTGCCGTTCAGCGCCAGGTGGTAGGCGGTGGAGCAGCCGGCGATGCCGCCGCCGACGATGATGATTTCGGCCTGGGTCGGTAGTGGCATGCGGCTTCGCGTTTCAGAAAGCGCCAAAGAGGGCATCCAGCGCAGCGACGATGACCGCGCTTTGTGCTCCCAGATGGAGTGTTGGTTTTTTCAGTTCCGCCGCCGGAATTGCGGCCAGCGCTGCGGTATCGAGCACCACCGCCTTGCCAGCGACCTCAAAAACCGGGTTCAGGTCGCGCATGCGCAGCGGGAAATCGTCTGCCACCCGCATCGGGATCACGACCCGGGTTGCGATGCGGCTGATATGGGAGTTCTGCACATCCAGCAGGTAGGGAGTCTTCCTGCGCAACACCGGGTCCGGATGGGGAAAGACGTCGAAGCGTGCCATGCCCTGCCACCCTAGAAGCTGCGGTAGCGGGCCAGCGGCAGGCCCTCGTCGGCGATGCGCGCGTTGTAGGCGTCGATCGCGTCCCGGTTGTCGTCGTTCCATTGCGCCCAATAACGTCGCTGCACCTCGGCACCCAGAAAGTTGTCCACCGTCTGCGACAGGTTCATGCCAAGCTGCTTGGCCAACTCCAGCGTGCGGGTGTTGATCAGCAGGTTGACAGGGCGTTTGGTGGTGTCGGGGTTGGTGCGCATGGGGTGACCTTGATGGGGGTGACACGTGTGCATGGAATGTGCACATCGTAACGTCCCCGGAAGGGCCTGTCTACGGGCAACGCCCGGGACACAGCACCCTGCTATTGGCTTCAGTCCCCGGCAATGAGTTCGACCAGATCCTGCAATCCAATGGCTTGTGCCCCGTGGCGTACGCGGATGCGTTCGAGCCCCGGATAAACCACATAACGCTGTTCAATGTGCAGATCGTCACAAGCCACTACAAAGCCTCTTTCCGGACTGGGCGCCATGGCGCGTTTGATTTCAACTGCGATCTCGGGTTTTCCACCTTGCTCCAGTACCAGGTCAATTTCCGCGCCGACCTGGGTCCGATAAAAGTAAGGCACCCGGCGGCTACCGGCGGCCTGAATCAGGTTCTCGATGCAATGACCTTCATAACTCAGGCCGCATACGGGATGGCCCAGCAGGTCGTTCTTGGTTTGCAGTTCCAGCAGGCCGTGCAACAAACCACTGTCGCGCACATAGACCTTCGGCGACTTGACCAGGCGTTTGCCCAGGTTGCCGCTCCAAGGGCGCATACGGCGGACCAATTGCAGGTCGACCAGCAGGTCGATATAGCGGTCCACCGTGGGGTTCGCCACACCGAGCGCACTGGCGATGCGCGACTGATTGAGCACACTGCCCTGGTTGTGCGCCAGCATGTTCCACAGGCGGCCAATGGTCTCTGCGGGCAGGCGTGGCGCAAACATGGGCACGTCGCGCTCCAGGTAGCTGCGGATGAAGTCGCGCCGCCAGTCGAGGCTGTCGGCGTCGTCTGCCGCCAGCAGGCTGTCCGGAAAGCCACCGCGCAACCAAAGCGTGTCTTCTGCAATGCCTGCTGAGGCAGCCTCTCGCACGTTGAACGGGGTCATGGCGAGGTAGGCCACGCGACCTGCCAAGGTTTCGCTGGATTGACGCATCAGGTCCAGCGCGGCCGAACCGAGCAACAAGAACTGCCCGGTGCGCACGCCAGCCTGCCGGTTGTCGTCGATGATGCCGCGCAAGACCTCAAATCCGCCGGGTGCCCGATGAATCTCGTCCAGAATGACCAGTTTGCCCTGTTGGGCGCGCAGGTAGGTGTCGGCATCTTCCAGGCGCAGGCGGTCGCCAGGACGTTCCAGATCCAGGTACACAGCACCACCGTGCCAGTTCTTCGCGATGGTTCGGGCCAGCGTGGTCTTGCCCACTTGGCGCGGCCCGAGGAGCACAACAGCAGCGGTTTGGCGCAACTTGTCACGGACGAACTGTTCGAATGCGCGATGTAACATTATTGCAAGTTTAACTTCTGAAGTTATATTTGCGACATTAAACTGCCACTTGTTCGGGACAGGCAATCGTCAAGCGTCAGACCTTTTCTGTTTGCGAACTGAGCGTTCGGGCGGTGCCGGCGCGTTTCACACACTACCCCAGCCGCAGCGCCATCACCCCGGCCACGATGACGCAGGTGCCGATCACACGCCGGGGCGTGAACACCTCTTTCAGCAGCCAGACCCCGAGCAGCACCGCGAACAGCACCGAGGTCTCGCGCAAGGCGGCCACCGTGGCCACCGGCGCCTGGGTCATGGCCCACAATGCGATGCCGTAGGAGCCCAGTGAAGCGACGGCACCAGCCAGTGCGAGGGGCCAGCGGACGCGCGCGTAGGCAACCACCCCGTTTCCACGCCGGCGCAGGAACACGATGAGGGCAAACGGCCAGCCGTCGAGCAGGAACAGGGTCGCCACATACTGCAGCGCGTTGCCGGATGCACGCACGCCGAGTGCGTCGACCACCGTGTAGAGGGCGATGATGACCGCATTGACGAGGGCGAAACGCACGGCTTTGGGCGAGTCGAAGGCCTGCTGGCTCAGCCCCAGCGTCAACACACCGGCGCTGACGGCCAGTACACCGGTCCACGCCAGCGGTGTCAAGCTCTCGCCCAGGGTGACGGTGGCCGACAGCGCCACCAGCAGTGGCGCGGTGCCGCGCATCAGGGGATAGGTCAGGCCGAGGTCGCCATGCTGGTAGGCACCGGTGAGCGCCGTGTAGTAGGCGATGTGGATGACCAGCGAGGCCGCCAGCCAGGGCCAGGCCGCGGCCGGCGGCCAGCCGACCAGCGCCACCAGCGGGATCGCAACCACCGAGCCCAGCAGGTGGATCAGCGCCGTGTCCAGCGCCTTGTCGGTGCTGGATTTGACCAGGGCATTCCAGCCGGCGTGCAGTAGGGCGCCGAACAACACGGCACCAATGACCGGCCAGGTCAGGATCATGCGCGTTTCATGTCCAAGGCAACGAATACGTCTTGATGTTGGTGAAGCTCTTGATCGCTTCCTGCACTCCTTCCTTGTAGCCCAGGCCCGAGTCCTTGATGCCACCGAAAGGGGTGAGTTCCAGCCGGTAACCCGGCACTTCGCGCACGTTCACCGAGCCCACCTCCAGCTCGCTGACAAATCGCGTGATGTAGTCCAGCCGGTTCGTGCACACTGCGCTCGACAGACCGTAGGCGGTGCCGTTGGAGATGCGGATTGCCTCGTCGATGTCCTTGAAGCGGATGATGGGCGACACCGGGCCGAAGGTTTCCTCTTTCACCAGCAGCATCTCGGGCCGCACATGGTCCACCACCGTGGGGGAGTACAGGGCGCCGCGGCGCACATTGCCGATGAGCAGCTTGGCGCCCTGCGCTACCGCCTCGTTGACGCGAGATTCGAAGAACTTGGCCGCCGGCGCGTCGATCACGGTGCCCATGTCGAGCGTCCGATCACTCGGGTCGCCATAACTCCAGGCCTTCGTCTTTGCCAGCACCTGTTCGACAAATTGATCCGCGACCTTTTCATGCACCAGCATGCGTTTGACGGCGGTGCAGCGTTGCCCGGAGTTCTTGTAGGAGCCGGCCACCGCCAGCGACGAGGCTTCGTCGATATCGGCGTCCTCCATCACGATGATCGGGTCGTTGCCGCCGAGCTCCAGCACCATGCGCCGGTAACCGGCGGTACGCGCGATGTATTTGCCGATGGCCACACCGCCGGTGAAGGTGACCAGATCAGCATGCGGGTTGGTGATCAGCTCGTCGGCGATCTCGCGCGGGTCGCCGGTCACCACACTGAGCATCTCGGGCGGCAGCCCGGCTTCGTACAGGATGTCGGCAAACAGGATGGCCGAGAACGGTACTTTCTCGGACGGCTTGAGCACCATGCGGTTGTTCGTCGCCACGCTGGGAACCACCTTGTGCGCCACCTGGTTTGCCGGGTGGTTGAACGGGGTGATGGCGGTGATCACACCCAGCAGGGACGAACGTTGCGTGTAAACGCGGCGCTTTTTACCGTGGTGCGTCAGGTCGCAGCTGAACACCTGGCCATCGTCTTTCAGCACCTCGTTGGCGCCGAACAGGAACACGTCGCTCACGCGCCCGGCTTCGTAGATCGCATCCTTCATGCACAACCCGGACTCGGCACAAATCAGTGCCGCCACTTCGTCGATCCGCCGTGTGCTGATGGCCGCTGCACGGTTCAGTATGGCAGCGCGTTCGAAACGCGTCAGTGTGGGCTTGTAGGCGGCGCCGATGGCGAAGGCCTCGCGCACCTCTTCCAGCGTGGCCTTGGGCACGCTGCCGATCTGCTTTTCGGTGTAGGGGTTGAAGACGGCGATCGTGCGTTCCGGCGAGCGCCCGGCGCCCACCTTCCTGCCGGCGATGCGCATGGCATTGAGTTGCTGGTCGAGGATGAATTGTTCGATCATGGTGTGGCAGCCAGTGCAGGTCGTTGGGCCGTTATTGGGCGTAGTTCAAGGCCAGGTCGAAAGCGTCGAAATTGCGGAACCGGCGCTGCATGTCCAGCCCCGGCAAGGGGCGGTTGACGATCAGCGGCACACGCTGCTCACTGATGCCGCCGTGGGAGCGCAAGGGCACTTCCAGCGCCGTCAGGTCGTGCCGTGCGGCCGAGGTGCCGATCACGGTGAATCGCTCAGACACTACCACGATGTCGCCGATCCGGTCTGGCGGCAATTCGAAGCGCTCGGCCGCTTGCGCGCGCGTCAACACCACTTCCATGTCTTTGACTTTTTGCAGCCGGGCGCAGGTGTCGGCGACATCCAGTTCCGCCGGCAGGTAGACGGTGGCAAACGACCCGAGCGCGCCATGGTGCACAACATACGGGTCGGTGATGGGCAGAATGACGCGCGCCTTCGCCGTACCGAGCCACGCGTCGAACCAGTCCTGCAAATAGATCACGTCGGGTGTGCCGTCCATCGCGACCTTGGCGTTCATGCCGTGGTCGGCGGTCAGCGCAATGACGCAACCCATGGCATCGAGTTGGCCCAGGTAGCCGTCCATCATGGAGTAGAAGGCGTTGGCGCCCGGTGTGCCGGGGGCATGTTTGTGCTGGATGTAGTCGGTGGTGGAGAGGTACATCACGTCCGGGCGGTGCTTTTGCATCAGCCGGGCGCCGGCAGCGAACACGAACTCCGACAGGTCAGCGCTGTAGACGCTGGGCAGCGGTTTGCCCACCAGCTCCAGTACATTCTCGATGCCGTTGTCGACCAGCGTCACCTGGTCGGCCTTTTCGGATGAAAAGCAGATGCCTCGGGCCATCTTGTGGCCCAGCAGACTGCGCAGCTTGTCCTTGGCGGTGACGATGGCCACCGACTTGCCGGCGTCTGCCAGTGCCGCAAAGAGGGTCGGCGCACGCAGCCACTTGGCGTCGTTCATCATGACCTCGGTACCGGTGGCGGTATCAAACAGATAGTTGCCGCAGATGCCGTGCACGCTGGGCGGCGCGCCGGTGACGATGGACAGGTTGTTCGGATTCGTGAAGGTGGGCACCACACATTCGGCGATCAGGCCGGTGCCGTTGGCCAGCGCGCCCTTGAGCCAGGGCATGTGGCCGGTGCCAACGGCCTGGCCCAGGTAATCTGGCTCGCAACCGTCCACACACACCACCACGGTGGGCACGGTCGGCAGGCGGTAACTTCGGTTGTTTACATGCAACATGTCAGGTTCTTTCCATCGTCGGTCAGTCGTTTGCGGGGCTTGGCTTGTGGCGGCGGGCCGCGTTGTCCACCATGCGGTTCTTGCTGTCTATTGCATGGTCGTACATGGCGCGGCCGGCAGTCTGCGGTTCACCACTGGTGATCGCACGCAGCATCTCCCAGTGCGCGTGGGCCGAGGCGGGCAGCTGGTTCTGGTCGGCCAGGTTGATGCGCCGAAACAGCGCGATCTCGTTGATCAGCTTGCGGTAGATCGTGGTCAGCTTGCGGTTGCCCGCCATTTCGACCAGGCGGTCATGAAACTGCAGGTTCAGCAGGTGGTAACGGTGTGCGTCAGCGGCCCGCACCGCTTCTTCCATCGCATGTACCAGCGCTTGTGCTTCCTGCCGTTGTGCGTCGGTCATGTGCAGCGCCAGGCGGCGGCCGGCCGACTCTTCCATGGCGGCGCGCAACTCGTAGATTTCTATCGCCTCGTCCACCGGAATGTCGCGCACAAAGACACCGCGGTTTTTCTCGGTGCGCACCAACCCGGCTTCGTCGAGCATGCGAAAGGCCTCGCGCACCGGCCCGCGTGACACACCCAGGCGCAGTGCCAAAGCGGCCTCGTTGAGTTTGGCGCCGGGCCCGAACTCACCCGCCAGGATGGCGCGCTCGATCTCCTGCTGCACCACCATCGTCAGGGAGTTGTTCTGCAACAGGGCAATCGTGGGGTGGGGCGCGGTGGTCATCAGGCAACCTCCGTGCTGCGCACTGCGGGGCGAGCTTGCTTGGGGCGGCCCGGCGCGGCGCTCAT
>JANOTG010000464.1:0-3143 GCA_031416215.1 Betaproteobacteria bacterium | reverse complement strand
CGCCCCCGGGGCCAACCAACCCAATGGGGCCACCGGCCCGCCATCAACCGGCCGTATGTGCAGCAGAGACAGGATGAAGAAATACCAGGCGCCGTAGCGCACGATGTCGGCTGCATAACCGATCTGCAGCAGCAGCCTCTGACCACTGTAGAGGAACACCACCAGCATCCACGCCCACAGGGCACTCACGCTGACCGCCGTTACCAGCGCCAAGCGCGCCGCCTCCCGTGGTGCCCGCAAATAACCACGGCCCATCAAACCGAATGCCAACAAGGTGTAGACGGCGCCGGCCAGACCGTAACTCCAGGCCGTCAGAAGCAGATTCTCGGAGTCCATCGAATCAGTTGCGGCGCCTGCGCTGGACTGCGCGGCCCCGGGCGCTGCTCATTGCGCACCCTTGGCAGTCAGCACCACCCCGACGGTTTCGAACAGGATCACGAGATCCAGAAACAGGGTGTGGTTTTTCACGTAATACAGGTCGTACTGCAGTTTTTCTGCCGAGTCTTCCACCGACGCACCGTAGTGGTAACGCACCTGCGCCCAACCGGTAACCCCCGGTTTGACACTCTGGCGCACCGCGAAATACGGGATTTCCTGCGTCAGCTTGTCGACAAAATAGGGCCGCTCCGGGCGCGGACCGACCAGGCTCATGTCACCATTGAGCACACTGAATAACTGTGGCAACTCGTCGATTCGCAGCTTGCGGATGATGCGCCCGACACGCGTCACCCGGTCGTCCAGTGCCGACGCCCAACGCGGCTGGCCGTCCTTCTCCGCATCGGTGCGCATGCTGCGAAACTTGATCACGTTGAAGAGCCGGCCATTGAGGCCCACGCGCTCCTGCAGGTACAGTATCGGCCCGCCACTCTCCAGAAGGATGAGTATTCCCGTCAGCAGAATCACCGGAGACGCAAGCACAATCAGCACCACCGCACAGCCCATGTCAAACAGGCGCTTGACGATGGTGCGCAACAAACCCTGGCTGAAGCCTTCGCCAAATATCAGCCAGCCGGCCGACACCGAATCCAGGCGTATCTGGCCCAGGGTCTTTTCGAAATGGGTCGCCATATCGACCACCCGTACACCCTGCAGTTTGCAGTCCAGCAACTCGCGCAACGGCATGCTGCCGCCACGCCGTTCTGCCAGGGCCACAACGATCTCGTCCACCTGCTGTTCCATGACTATGTCGGTCAACGACATGTTCGGTGACAAGATACCCCAGGCGGAAACCTCTGCCACCGCCTCGTTCGGGCTTGCGTAGTAGCCGACAAGATCGATGTGCGGGTCTGACTTTTGCAGCGTGCGGCCGACCAGCTTGGCGCGTGTGCCGGTGCCAAACACCAGCACCCGCTGGCGCATCATTTTTGTCGCCCCGGCATGACCGACACTGACCCGGTGGGCCAGCATCACACCGAGCCCGGCCGCCACCGTCAGCAAGGCCAGTTCCTGCTCGCCCACACTCAAAGCCACCAGCCGCAGGACCACGTAGGCCACCGGCAACATCAAGGCCAAAAATAACACTGCGCGCGCCCAGGACTGTGCCACCGAACGGTTATGGACCCGCTGGTAGAACCCCAGCGCCGCATTGATTACCAGCGCCAGCACCGCCAGCACGACCGCTGCCGGAAGTGCCGCCGACACTGCCGCCGCCGGGTTGCCCGCGCGCCAGATGACGGTGGCCGACATGGCACCCATGACCAGCAGCAAATCCAGCAAAGCCTGCAGCAGGGTTCGTCGGTGGATGTAATGGTTGAATATCTTTATCATTTTTCGGCCCCTGTTCCGGACCTACACCCCAAGCATTTGCCCCTGAAGGCGCCAATACTACACGGCCTGATCGTGCCGCGCGACTGCGACGCCCTGACAGTTCGCAGTGGCAATCGATATGGCGGGGCGGTGCGCGCCATTGCCACCTAAACCAGCACCTCTAGGCAGGGTGGATGTCCCAGAAAGGCCTGTGGGCTGGCGCTGGCGCCGTAGGCCCCCGACTGAAAAACAACCGCCAGGTCTCCGATACCGGCCAGCGGTAACTGCATGCGATCGGCCAGCAAGTCCAGTGGTGTGCACAAAGGCCCGACCACCGAAGCCTGTTCTGTTACTGCCCCGCCTAACCGGTTGCCAATCGTGACCGGGTAATTCTTTCGCACCACCTGGCCGAAATTGCCAGACGCAGCCAAATGGTGGTTCAGGCCGCCGTCTGTCACCAGGTACACCTGCCCGCGGGATACCTTGCGATCGACGATGCGGGTCACATAGACACCGGCTTCGGCGACCAGAAAACGGCCCAGTTCGATGACAAACTCAGCCTGCGGCAACTCAGACCTGGCTCGCTCCAACAACTGCCGCAGGTTTTCACCAATCGGCGCCAGGTCCAAGCGCTGTTCACCGGGGAAGTACGGCACGCCGAACCCACCGCCCAGGTTGAGAAACTTGACTGGCGCCGGTGCGCAGGCGGCCAGCCGCAGCGCCAGTTCAAACGACTTTTGCTGGGCTTCGCAAATCGAATCCGGGCGCAGGTTTTGCGATCCGGCAAACAGGTGGAAGCCCTCAAACGCCAGGCCAGCCACACCGATATCGTGTAACAGCGCCGGCATCTGCTCGACATCGACGCCAAACTGCTTCGGGCCTCCGCCCATCTTCATGCCCGAACCCTTGAGTTCGAAATCCGGGTTGACCCGCACCGCCACGCGCGCTGCAATACCCAACTCGTTCGATATCGCACGCAATGCGCCGACTTCCCGCGGCGACTCCAGATTGATCAACACGCGCGACGCCACCGCCTGGCGCAACTCCGGATCACGCTTGCCCGGCCCGGCAAAGCTGATTTCTGCCGGGTCGGCGCCGCAATCCAACGCGACCTTGAGTTCACCCGCCGAGGCCACGTCAACGCCCTCCACCAGCGTCGCCATGAAAGCGACGACCGCCGGCATCGGGTTGGCTTTCATCGCGTAGTGCAACTTGACCTTAGATGACAAAGCCGAACGCAGTTCAGCCACCCGGGCTTTCAGCAGCCCGCGGTCATAAGCGTAAAACGGGGTCTGACCGACGCGCGCCGCCAGGACACTCAGGCGTTCGCCGCCAACAACCAGCTCGCCGTCGTCAACCGCAAACTGATCCATCGGGGCATGAACGGGGAGAGCGCG
>JANOTG010000463.1:0-9486 GCA_031416215.1 Betaproteobacteria bacterium | reverse complement strand
CGTGAGGTGTTCGCGGGTGCCGGCCTCATGCGCCTGCGAATCCAGCGCGCCGCCGGGCTGAAGGGTGAGCGTGTACCACTCGAATTGACCAGCCAGGTCGATCGGCCCAAGAATGCGCAGCTCGCAGGCGCCATCCGGGCTGCGCAAGGACGGTGTCGCCTGTACTGGCACGACGCTGATGGCGGGCTGCGCCGGCGGCGTGTTGTTGCCCAGCAGCTCGCCCATTTCCACGCCCAGCGCATTGGCCAGCCGCCATACCACCGCCACTGTCGGGTTCGCCTGCGCGCGTTCGATCTGCGACAACATCGATTTGGAGACACCCGCCTTGCGCGACAACTCGTCGAGCGACAGGGCGCGCGCCAGGCGGAGGGCGGACAAGGTGTCTCCGACCCGTGGTGGTTCGGATGGGCCTGTTCGGGAAGGGCGGGTTGCCATGGGCTGGGGTTCCAATGATTCGATGTTATTCGATATATTGCATTTGTGTTCGATATACTGCACAATAGCCAAAAATTGGCTAGACGGCATTGTGCCGCACAAACCAAGCACTGCAAAGGACCGGCATGCCAGAACACCAGGACTTCTACCGCCACATCGGGCGCGAGCTGCAGGGCATTCGCGATGCCGGCCTGTACAAGAACGAACGCATCATCGCCACGCCCCAGGGTGCACACATCCGCACGCTGGCGGCCGACGGCAGCACACGCGAGGTGCTCAATCTGTGCGCCAACAACTATCTCGGTTTGTCATCCCACCCGCAGGTGGTGCAGGCGGCTCACGAGGCGCTGCGCACCCACGGTTATGGGTTGAGCTCGGTGCGCTTCATCTGTGGCACGCAGGATCTGCACAAGACGCTGGAGGCCAGACTGTCGCGTTTTCTCGGTACCGAAGACAGCATCCTGTATGCGGCGGCATTCGACGCCAACGGCGGCCTGTTCGAGCCGCTGCTGGGTGAAGAAGACGCGGTGATCAGCGACGCGCTGAACCATGCCTCCATCATCGACGGCATCCGCCTGTGCAAGGCCCGGCGGTACCGTTATGCACACAACGACATGGCCGATCTGGAGCGTTGTCTGCAGCAGGCCCGCGCGGACGGGGCACGATTCACGCTGGTGTTCACCGATGGCGTGTTCAGCATGGACGGCACGGTGGCGCGGCTGGACGAGATGCGCGTGTTGTGTGACCGCCATGGGGCGATGCTGGGGGTGGACGAATGCCACGCCAGCGGTTTCATGGGTGCCACTGGTCGGGGCACCCACGAACACCGCGGCGTGTTCGGCCGGGTCGACATCATCACCGGCACGCTGGGCAAGGCGCTGGGAGGTGCTTCCGGCGGCTTCACCAGTGCACGCCGGGAGGTGATCGACTTGCTGCGCCAGCGCTCACGGCCCTACCTGTTCTCCAACACGGTTGCGCCGTCCATCGTCGGTGCGTCGATTGCGGTGCTGGACCTGCTGGAAGGCTCCACCGCCCTGCGCGACAAGCTGGCGCACAACACCCGCTACTTCCGCCAGGCCATCGCGCGGGTGGGTTTCGACATCAAACCGGGGGAGCATCCCATCGTGCCCATCATGGTCTACGACGCCGTGCGGGCGCAGCAACTGGCGGCGCGGCTGCTCGAGCTCGGTGTCTATGTAGTGGGATTCTTTTTTCCGGTGGTGCCGCAGGGGCAGGCGCGCATCCGGGTGCAGATCAGTGCCGTGCACGAACAGGCCGACCTGGAGCGTGCAGTGGCGGCTTTCGCCCAGGCCGGGCGTGAGCTCGGCCTGCTGACCTGAGACCCGCGCCGTGCAGACACGTATCCTGATCATCGGCGCCAATGGCCAGATTGGCACTGAACTCACCCATGCGCTGGTGGCCCGCCATGGACACGACGGCGTCATCACCAGCGACCTGGTGCCGGATGGCCGGGTGTTGGGGGTGCGCCATGAGGCGCTGGATGCCACCGAGATGGGATCCCTGACCGAGGTTGTGGAGCGGCATGGCGTGACCCATATCTATTTGCTGGCGGCGGCCTTGTCGGCGCGTGGCGAGCAACATCCCAAGTGGGCCTGGGACCTGAACATGAAGGGTCTGCTCAACGTGCTGGAGATTGCGCGTACCCACAAGCTGCAGCGCATTTTCTGGCCCAGTTCAATCGCTGCCTTCGGCCCCGGCACGCCGCGCGAGCAGACGCCGCAGAAGACGGTGATGGACCCGACCACGGTGTACGGTATCTCCAAGCTGGCGGGCGAGGGCTGGTGTGCCTGGTACCACCGCAACCACGGTGTCGACGTGCGCAGCCTGCGTTATCCGGGCCTGATCAGCTGGAAAACACCGCCGGGTGGTGGCACCACCGACTACGCGATCGAGATTTTTCATGCTGCCATCAAGACCGGGCGTTACACCAGCTTTCTCGGGCCTGAGACGGCATTGCCGATGATGTACATGCCGGACGCCATCCGCGCCACGCTGGAGCTGATGGACGCCCCCGCACCCCGTGTCAGGGAGCGCCAGTCTTACAACCTGGCCGGTATCAGTTTTACGCCCGTGCAGATTGCCGCCGCCGTCCGGCGCCTGATGCCGACATTCGAGTTCGACTGTGCCCCGGATTTTCGCCAAGCCATCGCCGACAGCTGGCCACGCTCGATCGATGATTCGGCGGCACGCGCGGATTGGGGCTGGCAGGCTGAATTTGACTTGGACACCATGGCGCGTGACATGTTGATCAACTTGCGCGCACAATTGGCGCGCTGACTGTCTACAAATCTTTGCATTTCGGGCGCTGGGGCGCCGATAGAATTTGCCCCACATCAACGATCCCGGGGACCAACGTCACGGGTCAGGTCCATGACAGCCCAAATGCGTTCAGCCGACTGGAGAACCTTCACCCTGTGGGTGATCGGTATCACTGTGGCTGGGCTGGGCATGCTCTGGGTGTTGCGCAGCGAGTCGCGGCACCAGCTGGAGCTGGTTACCACCGAATCGGGCCTGCGCTGGGCCGTGCTCGCCGCCCGTGCCGTCCCCGATCTTGAGCAGATGCTGGCGGGCCCGGAAGTCACGATGGCAGCCCGTGCGCAGCTGATGCAACTGCGGAGCGTGGACGACGTGTTCCGCTTTCGCTTGTTCGACCGTGCCGGTCTGCTCAGACTGGCGTCGGAAGACCTGGATCGACCGGTGCTGCCGACCTATGCCGCCAAGCAGGGTATCGGCCTGGCGGCAGATGCCGACCGGCTGGCGATTCGTGACCGGGTGCTGGCGGGACAGAGCCATGCGGGATCGGTGCAGTCGGGCAAAGACGCTGCACCCAGGTCCTTCAGCACGGCTTTTGTGCCGATACACAAGGACGGCGCCGTGTTTGGCATTGCCGAGGTATACGTCGATCAGACCGCCCGGGTAGCGAACGCGCGCGCTGCCTTCAAGCGAGTTGGCGGCGCGGTGTTGCTGTTGTTGTGCGTGGTGCTGGGTGTGGCTGCTTACCAGTTCTGGCGACGCTTGGCCCGGCAACGTGCGGTCAGTTCGCGCGTCTTGTACATGGCCCAACACGACGTGCTCAGTGGTGCCTTGAACCGGGCCAGTTTCAACGATGTACTGCAACAGGCGGTGTGGCGCCGCGCCCAGGGTGGTCCACCCTTCGCGTTATTGTGTATTGATCTGGACCATTTCAAGGAAGTGAACGACTCACTCGGACATGCCGCCGGTGATGAAGTGTTGCGGATCGCCACGCAACGCCTGAGGACCTGCGTGCGCGAGGGCGACCACATTGCGCGCCTCGGTGGTGACGAGTTCGCCGTGATACTGATGGGGGTGGCCAGCGTGGCTGCCGTCACACCGCTTGCGCAACGCATCGTGGATGCTCTGCTGCTGCCGTACGACGTGGCCGACCAGCGGCTGCGCTGCAGCGGCAGTGTGGGTGTCGCCATCCACGGCGTCGATGCCACCGAACCGAATGACCTGCTGGGGCGCGCCGACATGGCGCTTTACCGGGCCAAGGCCGCGGGCCGCGCCACCTTCAGTTTCTACGACGTCGCGATGGACCGCCAGATACAGGCGCGGCGCCACCTGACCCACGACCTGCGCGAAGCGATTGGAGCGAACCAGCTGTCCCTGCACTACCAGCCGCTGTTCAATCGTGACGCGCAAACCCTGACTGGTTACGAAGCGCTGCTGCGGTGGCAACATCCGACCCGTGGCAATGTACCTCCAACCGAATTCATTGCGCTGGCCGAGGAGACCGGTGTCATCGACTCGATTGGCCTGTGGGTGCTGCGCCATGCATGTGCCGAGGCGGCACACTGGCCGGCGCCGCTGACGGTGGCCGTGAACCTCTCCGCGTTGCAGTTCGTCTCCAACAACCTTGTGCAGCAGGTCACCGAGGCGCTGGCCGATTCCGGTCTGCCGCCACAACGGCTGGAACTGGAGATCACCGAATCCTTGCTGATGCACAACACCGAGCAGGTGCTGGGCATATTGCGTGCGTTGTCAACGCTGGGGGTGTCGATTGCGATGGACGATTTCGGCACCGGTTATTCCAGCCTGGCCTATTTGTGGCGTTTTCCGTTCGACAAGGTCAAGATCGATCGCGCGTTCACGCACAATCTGGGTCATGATGACAAAGTCGCGCTGATCGTGCATTCGATCATTTCGCTCGCCCATTCGCTGGACATCCGGGTCAACGCCGAGGGCGTTGAGACGCCGAGCCAGATGGCCGCGTTGCAGGAGCGTGGCTGTGATGAGTTGCAGGGTTTTCTGCTGGGGCGTCCCGGGCCTGCCGCATCGCTGTCGCACCAGGGGCACGACGAAGTGCGTACCGCGCCAGAACGCCGCGCCACCCCCAGACGCCCCCTGTTCGGCACGATTCCGATTGGCTTGCCGGTCGGGCACGCCGGGCCCATTGTGTGAGCCGGCGTCGCATGGTGCACCGAGGCCTGTCGGTTGTGCTGACTGCGGCCGTGTTGCTCGGCTGCGGAGCACCGGTCAAGAACCCGGTGAGCGGGCGTGAGGAGCGCACCGTACTCGACGAGGCGGGCGAAATTGCGCTCGGTCGCAAGGAGCACCAGCAGGTGCTGCAGGAATATACCGCGCTCGACAACCCCAGGGTGCAGGCCTACGTCAACACGCTCGGTCAGCGCCTGGCCAGGCAGTCCCACCGCAGCCAGCTTGAGTGGCGATTCACGGTGCTCGACAGCCCGGAGATCAACGCCTTCGCCTTGCCGGGTGGTTATGTCTATGTGACGCGCGGCCTGATGGCCTATATGGAAAGCGAGGCCGATCTGGCTGGCGTGCTGGGCCACGAAATCGGCCACGTCACGGCGCGCCATGGAGCCCAACGTGCCACGCGCCAGCAGGATGCCGGGTTGGGTGTGCTGGCGGCCACCGTGCTGGGCGCGGTGCTGGAGAGCAGGGGTGTCAGTGGCGCCGGCCGTGTCGCCAGCGAGGTGTCGCAAACTGCGGCCGCCGGTTATGTGGCTTCGTACGGCCGCGAGCAGGAGCTGCAAGCCGACACCCTGGGCGCCGAATACCTGGCGCGGGTGCAATTCAGCCCCAGCAACATGGTCGACGTGATCCGGGTGCTGAAAAACCAGGAGTTGTTCGCGGCCGAACTGGCCCGTGCCCAGGGCCGGCCAGCACCGCCACAAAGCAGCTGGCTGGCCTCCCACCCGAGCAACGATCAGCGGCTGGAGGCGATTGGTCGGTTGACCGCGCAGTACCGGGGTCAGTATGGAGACGAGGGGCGCGCGCGGTACCTGCAGGTGATCGACGGCCTGCCTTTCGGCGAGACTGCCCAACAAGGACTCACCCGAGGACGTAATTTCTACCATGACGGTTTCGGGTTGGCACTGACCGCACCAGCGCAATGGTCGATCCAGAACGCGCCGGATCGGGTGCTGCTGGTGAATGCCGCACGGGATGCCGCATTGGTGGTGCGGTTGGCGCCGGCGGCCCTGGGTGCCAGCCATGACGACGTCATCCGCAACCTGATCAAACCCAGCTCCGGCAGATCCGAACGCATCACGCTCAACGGTTTGTCGGCGACCCAGTTCTCCGGTGTGCGTGCCGGCGCCCAGGGTCAGGCCGAGCCGGTAGTTGCCACCGTGGTGTCCGGCCCGGGCAGCAACCGCTTTGTACTGTTGTGGAGTGCGCGCGACAACGCCGCCCTGCAGCGCGCACGCGGGGCCTTGCAGGAAGCGCAAGCTTCGTTCCGTCCCCTGTCTGCGGCCGACCGCGCGGATGCCCGCCCGTGGGCCTTGCGTGTCGCTGCCTTGCCGCCCGGTGGCCTGGCCGAACTGGTACGGCGTTCCCCGCTGGATATGGCAGAACAGCAACTGCGCCTGATCAACGGTGTCTACGGCGGCGGACCGCTGGCGCCGGGGCAGTTGGTCAAGTTCGTCGATCGCCAATAACGCGCGGCCCGACACAAGGAATCCGGTGATGGCTACGTTTGACTTTGACCTGTTCGTGATCGGCGGGGGCAGCGGCGGTGTGCGTGCAGCTCGCATGGCCGCGCAGCGTGGCGCACGGGTGGCACTGGCCGAGCAAGGTGGCACGGCGGGCCTGGGTGGCACCTGCGTCAACGTCGGATGTATCCCGAAGAAGCTGTACAGCTATGCGGCCCACTTTGCCGAGGGTTTTGAGGAAGGGCATGGCTACGGCTGGGAAGGCGAGGCGCCGGTGCTGAACTGGGCCACGCTCAAGGCGAACCGGGCGCGCGAGATCACGCGGCTCAACGGGGTGTATCTCAATCTGCTCAGCGGGGCCGGTGTGACGCTGCTGAACGCACATGCCAGCCTGGGCGGCGCGCATACGGTGCTGGTGGATGGCAAAGCCTGGAGCGCGAAGCACATTCTGGTGGCGACCGGCGGCACGCCCAGTGTGCCGAAGTTCACCGGATCGGAGCAGGTCTTGACGTCCAACGACATGTTCGACCTGGAGCCTTTTCCGCAACGCCTGCTGGTGGTCGGAGGTGGCTACATCGCCTGCGAATTCGGCTCCATCTTCAACGGCCTGGGCGCCCGGGTCACCCAGCTGTACCGTGGTGAGCAGGTGCTGCGCGGCTTCGATGACGATGTACGGCAGTTCATTGCGGCCGAATTGCGCAAGAAGGGGGTCGATTTGCGCCTCTCCAGTCACGTGACCAGCGTGACCCCGGGCAGCAGCGGTTTGGTGGTGCAGATGACCGGCCCGGCAGGTGGCCATGAAGAACTGGCAGTCGACGCGGTTCTGTACGCCACCGGCAGGGTGCCCAATGTGCGTGGCCTCGGGCTGCAGGAAGCGGGAGTGCAATTGGGGCCCCATGGCGGCATTGTGGTGGGAGCCAATTACCAGACCTCGGTGCCGTCCGTTTATGCGCTGGGCGATGTGACTGCCCGGATCCAGCTGACCCCAGTCGCCCTGGGCGAAGCGATGGCGCTGGTCGACCATTTGTTTGGCCCGGCCAAGGGCAAGGCTGCGCGCAGCCTGAGTTACCAGTTCATCCCGACCGCAGTATTCACGCATCCGAACATTGGCACGGTCGGTTATTCGGAAGCCGACGCGCGCAAGAATTTTGGCAGCGTGACGGTGTACCGCAGCGAGTTCAAGGCACTCAAACACACGCTGAGCGGTAGCAGTGAACGCACCTTGATGAAACTGGTGGTGGAAGACGCAACGGACCGGGTGGTTGGCCTGCACATGGTGGGGCCGGATGCCGGCGAAGTGGTGCAGGGATTTGCTGTGGCCATGAAGGCCGGCGCCACCAAGTCCGTGTTCGACAGCACGGTTGGTATCCATCCGACGGCGGCGGAGGAGTTTGTGACGATGCGCGAGCCGGTGCGTTCTTAGTGCGGCAACGCCTTCAAGGCCGCTGCCAGAAATGCACAACCATCAAACTGCCCGCGGCGAAAGGTCCAGCCCAATCGCACCACGACGGCATCGCGCGATGGCACCACCGCGACCAGCTGGCCCCAGTGGCCGCTCATCGCCAACGTGTCGGCGGGCACGCCTTGCGCCTTGCAGCGGCCCGCATCGGGGTCGCCGTAACGCCAGGTCTGGGCGCCGTAACCACGCCCCTCGCCCAGCGGCCAGGCACGTGTGGACGCCAAGAGGGGTCTGGCGCCTGGGCTGGTCGGAGCCGTCGTTGCTGCTGCGGCATCGAGCACACAGCCGCGCTGCGGCAGCAGCCGCGCGGTGCGCGCGAACATGCCGGCAAAACGCGCCGTTACGCTGCGCTGATCTTCGTCCACGCGGACACGGATCGGTGCCAAGGCCGGGCTGGCCGGCAAAACGTCTTCAGCAAGCAGCGTTTGCCATGGCCGCAGTGCCACAAAGGCGGCCGAACAAACGCCTTTGGCCGCCATGCCGGCCGCATTGCGTGGTATATCCAGCAGCAGCAACGCAACAATGGCCAACACCAGCAACAGCAGCAGTGCCGCGCCGATCCCCTGCAGGCCGCGTTTGATCCAGCTTTTCGCCATCACCGACTACCTCCTGGCTGGAATGCGCTTGACTCTACCGCAGCCGCGTGTGGCGGGCGCCCGTTGCCATTGTGGACAATACAGGCATGGTTTATCTCCCCCCCCCCATGGCCACTGCGCGCTTCACCGATGCGGCGGCTGCGCTGGCACATGCGCGCAAGATCTACGATGCCGGGCTGACGCATTTGCGCCGCGCCATGCAGCGTTACGTTGATGGTGACACTTTGCCCGGCCATGCACGTGCCTGTTATCCGTTCGTGCGGATCCAGACCCACACCGTAGCGCGGAGCAACAGCGGCGGCGACAACGCGCGGCTGAGTTACGGCTTTGTGGCCGGTCCGGGCCGGTTCGAAACCACCTTGACCCGCCCCGACCTGTACGGCCAGTATTACCTGGAGCAGTTCACGCTGTTATTGCAGAACCATGGCGTCGAACTGGAGGTTGGCGCCAGCCAGCAACCCATTCCGGTGCACTTTTCATTCGCCGAACATGAGCATATTGAAGGCAGTTTGAGTACCGAGCGGCGCCAATTGATGCGTGACCAGTTCGACCTGCCGGATCTGGCGGCCATGGACGATGGCATCGCCAACGGCACCTTCGAGCCGAAACCCGGCGAACCGCAACCGTTGTCGCTGTTTACCGCGCCGCGGGTCGACTATTCGCTGCATCGCCTGCGCCACTACACCGGTACGGCGCCGGAGTACTTCCAGAATTTCGTGTTGTTCACCAACTACCAGTTCTACATCGACGAGTTTGTACGCCTCGGGCGCACCTGCATGCAAGACCCGGACAGCGACTACATCGCCTTTGTCGAGCCCGGCAACATGGTCACGCGACGGGTTGGGCTGGGTGCTGAACGCGGGGACGAATTTGGCGCCGAGCCGCTGCGCTTGCCGCAGATGCCGGGTTATCACCTGCTGCGTGCCGACCGCAGCGGCATCACCATGGTCAACATTGGCGTCGGCCCGGCCAATGCCAAGAACATCACCGACCATATCGCGGTGTTGCGGCCACACGCCTGGATCATGCTCGGCCATTGCGCCGGCTTGCGCAACAC
>JANOTG010000462.1:0-2796 GCA_031416215.1 Betaproteobacteria bacterium | reverse complement strand
CCCGCCTGGCTTTTCGTTCCATCGCCTCGGCCCCCCTGCTGCTCGGTGACACCGCCATCGGTGTCATCTCCGTATCGTCGCCGGATCCGGGCGCGATGACCGACGAGCAGATGAATTTGCTGGCCACGTTTGCCGACCAGGCGGTGATCGCAATCCAGAACGCGCGGCTGTTCAATGAGACCAAGGAGGCGCTGGAGCGGCAGACCGCCACTGCCGAGGTGCTCAACGTGATAAGTGGTTCGGTGGCCGATGCGCGTCCGGTCTTCGAGGCCATCATGCGCAGTTGCCGCTCCTTGTTTGGCGTCACGGATGCCGGGGTGGGCGTACTGCACGACGATGGCTTGGTCCATCTCGAGGCCCATGTGGGTCCCGACGAGGCATCCAAACGTGCCGTCGCCGCCTACTATCCGGTGCCGTACCAGAAGTCGATGCAGTACCTCGCGATCCGTGCGCGCCAGGTGCTTGAATTCGCCGACGTGCTGCACGGCGAAGGGGTGCCCTGGGGCCTGCGCAGGATTGCCCAGGATGGCGGCAACAACTATTCCTGCGCGGTGATTCCGATGGTCTGGCAGGACAAGGGCATGGGAGCGATCCACGTCACGCGTTTTCCGGCGCCGGGGCAGGCTCCCCCGGGTTTCAAGCCGCGGGAGATCGCGCTGCTCAAGACCTTCGCCGACCAGGCCGTGATCGCGATCCAGAACGCGCGCATGTTCAGCGACACGCAGGAGGCGCTGGAGCGCCAGACCGCCACCACCGACGTGCTGCAGGTCATCAACGCGTCGCCAGGCGATCTGGCGCCGGTGTTCGACGCGATCGTGCGCAGCGCCATGCATTTGTGTGATGCCTATGTTGGTGGCCTGTGGCTGGTCGAAGGTGATATGGCGCGGGCCAATGGCCTGTTTGGCGGCAACGTGCCGCAGGCCTTTGTGGATTGGCTGGCGAACAATCCGGTCCCGGTGTGGCACCTGCTGGGGCGCGATCCACTTGCCAATCCGTACCTGCATATTGCCGACGTGGCCGCGTCGATCGCCTACCAGAAGCGGCTTCCCATTGGTGTTGCGGTCGTTGAGCTGGGTGGCGGGCGGACCAGCCTGTTGGTGCCATTGATCGAGGGCAACGCCGTCATCGGCATCCTCAACCTGGTCCGGCCGGAAGTGCGCCCGTTCTCCGACAAGCAGGTCGCGCTGCTGCAGGCCTTTGCCACGCAGGCGCAGATCGCGATGAAAAATGCGCGGCTCATCAACGAGACCAAGGAGGCGTTGGAGCGGCAGACCGCGACTGCCGAGGTGCTGGGTGTGATCAGCGGTTCGGTTGCCGAAACACAGCCGGTTTTCGACAAGATACTTGACAGCTGCGCAACGCTGTTCAAAACCAACAATTCAGCAATTGGCCTGGTCACGGACGACGGCAAACTCGCCCTTGCCGCAATTCATGGCGCCGAGCCGGCAATCGCCGAACGCATACGCTCCCTTTACCCGATGCCGCTTGAGGGCACGGCGACCGAGCTTGTGATTGCCGCCGGCCGGGTACTGAACTTTCCCGATGTCTTGAACGGCACCGGTGTGCCGCCTGGTCTGCGTGCGCCGGTGCAACGAATGGGTATCAACCAATCGATGATGATGGCTCCGCTGATCCGTGGTGGCCTGGGCTTCGGCTCCATAGTTATGGCGCGCCCGAGGTTGGGCGGCTTCACAGACACGGAGCAGATTTTGCTCAAGACGTTCGCCGACCAGGCCGTGATCGCGATCCAGAACGCGCGCCTGTTCAAGGAGGCGCAGGACGCACGCGCCCAGGCCGAAGCCGCCAACTCTGCCAAGAGCAGCTTCCTGGCCACCATGAGCCACGAGATCCGCACGCCGATGAACGGGATCATCGGCATGAGCGGACTGCTGCTGGATACGCCGCTGAACGACGACCAGCGCGACCTGGCGCGCACGGTAAGGGACTCGGGCGAGAGCCTGCTGACCATCATCAACGACATCCTGGACTTCTCCAAGATCGAGGCTGGCAAGCTCGATGTGGAGTTGCAGCCCTTCGTGCTGCGCGATTGCGTGAACTCCGCGCTGGAGCTGGTGCGCCACCGCGCCACCGAGAAGAAGCTTGACCTCAGCGTGGCCATCGCCGACGACGTGCCACACACGGTGCGCGGCGACAGCACACGGCTGCGCCAGATCCTGCTGAACCTGTTGAGCAACGCACTGAAGTTCACGGAGGCCGGCGACGTGCGCCTGACCGTTACCCGGGGCGTGAACCACGAACTGCATTTCGCCGTGAAGGACAGCGGCATCGGCCTCACGCCCGAGGGCATGGGCAAACTGTTCCAGAGCTTCAGCCAGGCTGACAGCAGCACCACGCGCAAGTACGGCGGCACCGGGCTCGGGCTGGTGATCAGCAAACGCCTGGCCGAGATCATGGGCGGGGCGATGGCGGCCGAGAGCGAAGGTGCTGGCAAGGGTTGCACCTTCCGCTTCCATATCCAGGCCGAAGCCGTGGCGGCGCAGGCCAGCGGGGACAAGCCAGCCGGCAAGACCACCATCGACCCGCAGCTGGCCAGCCGCCACCCCTTGCGCATTCTGCTGGCAGAGGACAACGTGGTGAACCAGAAGCTCGCCATGCGGCTGCTGCTGCAGATGGGTTACCGGGCCGACCTGGCCAGTAACGGCATCGAGGCGATCGAGTGCGTCGAGCGCCAGCCCTACGACGTGGTGCTGATGGACGTGCAGATGCCGGAGATGGATGGGCTGGAGGCGTCACGGCGCATCGCGGCTAAATACCCGAGAGGCAAGCGCCCGCGCA
>JANOTG010000461.1:0-6859 GCA_031416215.1 Betaproteobacteria bacterium | reverse complement strand
CCAGGCCCAGAAACGACAGCGCACTCTCGACGATGATGGCGCCGGCAATGCCCAGCGCTGCCGCCACCATGATCGGGCTCAGCGTGTTGGGCAAGATGTGGCGCAGGATCATGCGCACCGGTGGTGCGCCGATGGAGCGCGCAGCCAGCACGAACTCGCGCTCTTTCAGGGCCAGCACTTCACCCCGCACGATACGTGCCGTTTGCATCCAGGAAGTGGCGCCGATGGACACCACCATCAGGATGAAGATGCCGGCCTCCGGGCCCAGCTTGGAGGAGAGCGCCTCGCGAAACAACATCACCATCACCAGCAGCAGCGGCAGCAGCGGCAGCGCGAGAAACAGGTCGGTCAGGCGCATCAGGATGTTGTCCATGCGCCGGAAAAAGCCAGCCGTCACACCAATCAATGTGCCCAGCATGACCGCAATCGACATGGCGGTCATGCCCACCGCCAGCGACACCTTGCCGCCCGCCATCATGCGGGCAAACAGGTCGCGCCCGAGTTCGTCGGTGCCAAACGGGAACTGCAGGCTGGGCGGCTTGTTGCGCATCAGCAGGTTGGCAAAGCCCGGGTCGGTCTTCCATAACAGCGGGCCGATCAGCACAAAAAGCAAGATCGTGATGAACACCGTGGCGCCCGCGAGCGCGCCTTTATGGGTCTTGAACTGGTCCCAGACGTTGAGCCATTGGCTGCGTGGCGGGCGCTCCGCCTGATCGACCACGGCGGGTTTGGCGATGGCGTCACTCATAACGGATCCTCGGATCCAGAATGCCATAAAGCACGTCGGCAATCAGATTGAAGGTGACGATCAGCACCGCAAAGATGAAGGTCAGCGTTTGCACCAGCGGCAGGTCGTTCGACTGGATGGCGTTGATCAGCAACTGGCCCAGGCCATTGACCTTGAACACCTGTTCGGTAATGATGGCGCCGGCGAAAATCGAAGGCACACCCAACGCGATCACGGTCACCACCGGAATCAGGGAGTTGCGCAACACATGCACCAGCACCACCACCTTTTCGGCCATGCCCTTGGCGCGGGCCGTACGCACGTAGTCGTGGCTCAGGTTGTCCAGCATCGAGGCGCGCATGTAGCGGCTGATCTGCGCCGCGTTGAACAGCGCCAGCACCGTGATCGGCATGATCATCTGCTTGACCTGCGTCACGAAGTTGGGCCATGAATTGACCACCAGCGTGGTGTCGTAGATGGACGGTAACCAGTTCAGCGTGACCGAGAAGATCACGATCAGCAACACACCGGTGAAAAACGTGGGAACGGAGAAACCGACCATGGACACGAAAGTGCCAAGCTGGTCAAACCAGCTGTATTGCTTGTAGGCGGAGATGACGCCAATCGGTATCGCCAGCGAGACACCGACCACGTAACCCATGCCCACCACCCACAGGGTTTGCGGGATGCGCTGCAGGATCAACTCAGACACAGGGCTGCGGGTTTGCCACGATACGACACGCTGCAGGTCGGCAGAGTATGCGGTGCCGAACCAGTGGTCGAACAACACCAGCGGTTCGACCCAGAAAAACTGTTTCAGCCAGAGCAGATAACGGATATAGGACGGTTGGTCCAGGCCCAGCGCCTCGCGCATCTTGGCCTTCACCTCGGGGGGAATGGTCAGGGGAACATCGGCCATCGGGTCACCCGGGGCCAGCTCCAGCAACATGAAAATGGCGAGGCTGATCAACAGCACCGTCGGGACGGCGGTCAGCAATCGGCGAAGGATATAGGTGAACATGCGCGGCGCCTGGGTCGAAGGAACCAGAGCCTGGATGGGCTCCGGTCTGAAAAATGCCCTTCAGACCAGTGCGGCTGGCCGGGCTAGCCGCCCTACCGCCGCTCCGGACTGAACAGGTCTTACTTGATGCGGAACCAGTCAGCCGCGTTCCACAACTCGCTGTCCCAGGTGTTCAGGACCACACCACCCAGGGAATTGGCGTGGGCGGAGATGCGACCGCGGTCCACCAGCGGAACCACGACATAACTCTCTTTGGTCACCATGTCGTTGAGTCGCTTGGCAATGGCGCCGCGCCGCTCTACACCCGCGGCCGCCGACAGATCCTTCACCAGCTTGTCATACTCCGGGTTGCAATAACGGTTGTTGTTGGTGCCTTGCCACTGGGTTTCAGGGCGGGGAATCTTGTCACAGACCAGATTGCCCAGATAGTTCTCCGGGTCAGTGCCATCGAAGTTGTTGGCATACATTTCCACGTCGGCGTAGAACTTCTGGAACGTGTCGGGCGAGCCTGCATCACCGCCGAAGAACACCGAGGCCGAAATATTACGCAGCTCGACTTTGACACCCAGCTCGGTCCACCATTGTTTGATCAGGGCCTGGAAGTTCTGGCGCACGGCGTTGGTCGACGTGATGTACAGCATCTCCATCTTCACACCGTCTTTGGCACGCACACCATCCGAACCCATACGCCAGCCAGCCTGATCCAGCAGTGCCTTGGCGCCGGCCATGTCCTGCTTGATGCAGTCAGTGTTGTTGGAGGCAAAAGCCGCTGGTGCCGGTACCAGATTGCAGGTTGGGCGACCCGCCGGGCCATAACCGATCTCTACCAGCAGATTGCGGTCAATCGCCATCGACAGGGCCTTGCGCACACGCATGTCGGTCAGGTAGGGGTGCGGAAACTTGGTGGTGGAACGCAGGTCGCCATGTTTGGCCGACGGGTCGGTCAGGTTCATCTCGATACGTTCAACCAGGGTTCCGAAGGCCGACACAGTCTTGCCCTTGCCACCACGCGCCATACGTGCCAGCACATCGGGTGCCAGCTGCAGGTTCCAGGCGTAGTCAAACTCGCCGGTTTCCATCACCGAGCGGCCGGCTGCGGCGGCGTCACCACCGCCCTTGAGCGTCATGGTGGCAAAGGCCGGCTTGTTGGCCTCGCGGTAGTGGGGGTTGGCAACCAATTGCGTCACGTCGTTCGGACGGAACTCCTTCACCATGAACGGGCCGGTGCCGATCGGGTTGAAGTTCTGTGTGGTGCAGGTCGGTGCCTTGTCGCCCAGGCAGTCCTTGAACTGTGCCCGCTGCATGATGGGTGTGGTGGCCCCGCCAAACACATCGTACGGATAGGGCTTGGCGGTCTTGAAGGTGATGCGTACCGTGAGCGGATCGACCGCCACCACCTTGTCCACCGGGGTGAAGGTGTTGGCCTTGGCGCAGCCCTTGATGCCGGTGCAGTATTCCCAGCTGAAGACCACGTCGCTGGACGTGACCGGCGAGCCGTCGGACCACTTCAGCCCGGGCTTGAGCTTGTAGGTGATGGTCTTGAAATCAGCCGAGAAAGCACCATTGGCCACGGTGGGTACGGACTCGGCCAGCGCCGGGATCATTTCGCCATTCTGGTTGAACTTGATCAGCGGTTCCATGATCAGCGACCCTGCCTCGAGGTCCTTGGTGCCACCGGAGAGGTAGGTGTTCAGGATCGAAGGCGCCTGCCAGTAGATCACGTTGACGTGGCCACTGGAGCCGCGCTGGGCCGTGGCGGCCTGGGACAGCGCCATCAGCGCCCCCAAAACTAAGAGGGAATAACGTGTTTTCAAGATTGACTCCTTTGACATGGACGGGGTTGGGTTTTCCGGGACGGCTCAATGTGCCGCTGTTGGCTCAGCGGTCGAATGGTTGTTCGTATACAGGTGGCAGGCGACCAGACGGCCCGGCGCCACTTCGGCCAGTGCAGGGGCGCTGACACGGCAATGCGGCATCACCTTGGAGCAGCGCGTGCTGAAGGCGCAGACCTTGGGCGGATTGGAGGGCGAAGGCACATCACCGGTCAGCACGATGCGCTGGCGCGTTGATTCCAGTTGCGGGTCCGGCTCGGGGACGGCCGACAGCAGGGCCTGGGAATAGGGGTGTTTCGGGTCTTCGTACAGTGCGTCGCGGTCGGCCAGCTCGACGATGCGCCCGAGGTACATCACCGCCACGCGGTTGGCGATGTGGCGCACCATGGACAGGTCGTGGCTGATGAAGAGGTAGGTCAGGCCCAGCCGCTGCTGCAGGCCCTCCAGCAGATTGACCACCTGGGCCTGGATCGACACGTCGAGCGCGGCAATGGGTTCGTCACAGACGATGAATTTCGGATTCAGCGCCAAGGCGCGGGCAATGCCGATGCGCTGGCGTTGGCCACCCGAGAACTCGTGCGGGTAACGATTGGCAAAGTTGCGGTTCAGGCCCACCTGATCCAGCAACTCGTAGATGCGGTCCCGTTGCTCGGCCTTGCCCTGTTTGGTGTGTTCCACCAATGGCTCGCCGATGATGGACGCCACTGTCATACGTGGATTGAGGCTGGCCTGCGGGTCTTGAAAGACCATCTGCATGGCCGGACGCAACTGTCGCAGCGCCTCGGGCTGTACCGCTGTGACGTCGTGCCCGTTGATCACCACCTGGCCTTCGGTGGGCTCGTACAGGCGCAACATGGCGCGACCACAGGTTGACTTTCCGCAACCTGACTCACCCACCAAGCCCAGTGTTTCTCCCTCGGGAATGTCAAAACTGACACCGTCGACCGCCTTGACCTCGCCGGAGCGGCGACGCAGCAATCCGGAGTAGACCGGGAAATGCATCTTGAGGTTGCGCACCTGCACCATGGCGGGGCGCATTGCGTTTTTCGACTGGGTGTTAACCGCTGCGATTGCCGCTTCAACCATGGCGCTCTTTCCCGGTGTTCACATCCCAAAAACAGGCGACATCGTGCCCTGGCGCGATGGTCTGGCGCAGCGGGTTCTCACGCGCGCAGCGGTCCATGGCCACTGAGCAACGGGCCCGGAAAGCGCAGGCAGACGGCGCAGCCTTCATGATGGGCGGCTGGCCTTCGATGACTTCGAGCTTGGCTGCGCGGGCGCCCTTGAGGCGCGGCACGGTCTTGAGCAGGGCGCGGGTGTAGGGGTGGGCTGGCCGTGCGAACAATTCCTTGACCGGTGCCATCTCGACGATCTGCCCGCCATACAACACCATGGCGCGGTCGGCGATGCCGGCGATCACGCCCAGGTCGTGCGTGATCCAGACGATCGCCATGCCGAGCTTCTGGCGCAACTCGCGCACCAATTCGAGGATTTGCGCCTGAATCGTCACATCCAGCGCGGTAGTGGGCTCGTCGGCAATCAACACCTTGGGGTCACAGGCCAAGGCGATGGCGATCATGACCCGTTGGCGCATGCCGCCAGAAAACTGGTGCGGGTAGTCGTCCAGGCGACGCCCCGGGTCGGGAATACCCACCAGTTCCAGAAGCTCCTGCGCCCGCCGGCGCGCCCCTTCCTTGTCCAGCCCCATGTGTTTACGCAGTGGCTCCATGATCTGGAAACCCACCGTGAACACCGGGTTGAGCGAAGTCATCGGGTCCTGGAAAATGAAGCCGATGCGGGCGCCACGCACGGCGCGCAGTTGCTCCGGCGTACAGCGCAGCAAATCCAGGCCGTCGAACATCACCGAAACACCAGAAACCATGGCCGGTGGGCTGGGCAACAAACCCAGCAGCGACATCATGGTGACCGACTTGCCGGAACCACTTTCGCCCACCACACCCAGCAGTTCGCCCGGTCGGAGGTCAAAACTCACGTTGTTGACGGCATGCACGTCACCACCACGCGTCTTGAAACGCGTGCTCAATTGCGTGACCTGCAGCACCGGGGTGATGGACTCGGACATGGATGGCGAATTGGATACTCTTGTCTATAGCGGTGACGCAAATTTTGTGCCTGCTCAGTGCCACGCAACCGCCCCTCGGCCCGCAGCAGGCGCTGGGTCAGCCGCATAACGGGTGCACTTGGCAGCGGGATTATGCGCGGGAAGCGCGCCTGTACTACCTAGGGAATACGATGGTGTCCGGTCGCGCCAGCGTCAGGAGTCCGTGTGTCTCACGGTACCTGCGGGGTGCCTGGTCCCCCCGACAGGAATCGAACCTGTATCTAGCACTTAGGAGGCACTCGTTCTATCCATTGAACTACGAGGAGGACGAACTCCATTGTAGGGCGAGGGGCGCGCCCCGCAGGCTCACTTCGAGAGCAGGCGCATGGCTTCTTCCAGGCCGCGGATGGTGAGTGGATACATGCGCTGGTTCATCAGTTGCTGCACCACGCTGATGCTTTGGCGGTATTGCCAGACGCCCTGCGGTTCGGGGTTGATCCAGGCAAATTTGGGAAACGCATTGGTCAGGCGCTGCAACCACTCGGCACCCGCTTCCTCGTTGTTGTACTCGACGCTGCCGCCGGGCTGCAGTATCTCGTAGGGGCTCATGGTTGCGTCGCCGATGAAAATGAGCTTGTAGTCCTTGTTGTACTTGCGGATGATGTCCCAGGTGGCGAATTTCTCGGAAAACCGGCGCCGGTTGTTCTTCCACATGAAGTCGTAGACGCAGTTGTGGAAGTAATAAAACTCCAGGTGCTTGAATTCGGTCTTGGTGGCAGAGAACATCTCTTCCACGCGGGCAATGTGCTCGTCCATCGTGCCGCCGACGTCCATCAGCAGCAGCACTTTGACGTTGTTGTGGCGCTCAGGCACCATCTTGATATCGAGCCATCCGGCATTGGCGGCGGTGGCGCGGATCGTGTCGTCCAGATCCAGCTCTTCCTCGTTGCCTTCGCGGGCAAATTTGCGCAGCCGCCGCAGCGCCACCTTGATGTTGCGCGTGCCCAGCTCCTGCGTGTCGTCGTAATCCTTGTAGGCGCGCTGGTCCCACACCTTGACGGCACTGCGGTTGCGGCTTTTCTCCTGCCCGATGCGTATGCCCTGCGGGTTGAAGCCGTTGGCACCGAAGGGCGAGGTGCCGCCGGTGCCGATCATCTTGCTGCCGCCCTCGTGGCGTTCCTTTTGTTCTTCGAAGCGCTTTTTCAGCGTCTCCATCA
>JANOTG010000460.1:0-7348 GCA_031416215.1 Betaproteobacteria bacterium | reverse complement strand
CCCGAGGTGACCAGCGCCACCCCGACCTCGCCTGTCGCACGCGCATATCCATCGGCCGCATGCACCGCGGCCTGCTCATGGCGCACCAGGATGTGCTGGATCGTGTCCTGCTTGTAGAACGCGTCGTAGATGTGCAGCACTGCACCGCCGGGGTAACCCCAGATGTACTTGACGTTTTCGGCCTGCAGAGCCTTGATCAGGATCTCGGCACCCCGAAGTTCGGGTATGGCGGATGCATCGGGGGTATTGCGACTGGCCGACGTGACAGCAGCCGCCGAGCTGAGCTCGGCTTTGGATATTTCCATGATGAACCTTTGTGAATTTCTCTGACGAAAGACCTTGGGTGCCCCTTCGCAAACACTTGTGGTGCTACGTCGGAACTTGAGGCCATGACCACAGGCGCAGCGAATTTTTGCGCCATACCATGACCCGTTTGCCGTTTCAATTGCAGCGCCGATTATGGCACTGCAACATTCCAGTCGCGACAGCATCGGCTAAAAACGCGGTCGCCAATGCCATAATTTGTTGATGAGACATGCCGGCGGCGGATGTCACGCGCACACCAAGAACGCACTATTTCCATCCTCCCCGGCCACTACCCTTGGCAACCGAACTAGAACTTTCCGACTTTCTGAAGGGCGTGGAAAAACGCGCGTTCAAACGTTCGGTCTACCACGTGCGCAACGAGGAATCGGCGTTGGATATTGTGCAGGACAGCATGATGAAGCTGGCCGAGCATTACGGCGACAAGCCGGCCGCCGAGCTGCCGATGTTGTTCCAGAGAATTCTGGTCAATTGCACGCTTGACTGGTTTCGCCGCAACAAGACCCGCAACGCATTATTTTCCAACCTCAGCGACTTCGAAGCCCCCGGCGAAGACGGGGATTTCGATCTGCTGGAAACTTACGCTGGCATTGCAGACTCCCAGCAAAGCGAGAGTGCAGAAGACGCCACCCGGCGCGCCCAGATTCTGCGCGGAATCGAATTCGAAGTTCAGCAATTGCCGGGGCGTCAACGGGAAGCCTTCATGATGCGTTACTGGGAAGAGATGGATGTGGCCGAAACGGCCGCTGCCATGGGTTGCTCCGAAGGAAGCGTGAAAACGCACTGTTCCAGGGCGGTCCTGGCGCTCAGCAGGGCGCTGCGGGCGAAGGGAATAACACTATGACAAATTCACATCAATACCAGGCCGAAATTCTGCGTGACCGTTATGGTCTCCAAGTGGCAGCCCAGTTGTCCCTGGCTGCTGCGGCTTTGCCGCACGACGTCAGTGAACGCCTGCGTGTGGCCCGCCTGCAAGCGGTGGCGAAACGAAAGCTCAGCCGCCCGGTCACGGTGGGCCAGCTGTTATCCAGCGGCGGCAGCGCCATTTTGGGGTTTGGCGACGAGGGCCTGAACCTGTGGGGACGTGTTGCCTCGGCCCTGCCTCTGATCGCCCTGGCGGTCGGTTTGTTCGCCATCAATTCCATGCAAAACGACAGGGTTGCCAATGAATTGGCTGTGGTTGACGTGGCTTTGCTGGTCGACGACCTGCCTCCGGCAGCGTATGCCGACCCCGGTTTTGCGCAGTTCGTACGGATCAACCGCGGCGGGGTTCAGTAAGCTTGACTGCCATGTTCCAGCCCGGCGAATCGGTGGGCCGCGGAATGCGGGGTGCGTCGTTCGTCTGCATTTTGTTGCTTGCGGCGGTGACTGGTGCCGGGGCACAAACCCCGGGCGCGGCCCAGGCAGTCCAGAAGGCGACAACAGCCAAGCCGGCCGCTGAGGCGAAACCCGGCTGGAGCGAGTTGACGCCAGCCCAGCAAACCGCGCTGCAGCCCTTGCGCGAGGCATGGAGCGGAATCAGCAGTGGGCAAAAGCGCAAGTGGCTCGCCCTGTCGGCGAATTACCCCAGCCTCAGTGTTGCAGAGCGCACCGTGTTACACGCCCGCATGACGGACTGGACCGCCCTGAACCCGGATCAGCGCAACCAGGCACGCCTGAGTTTTGCGCAAACCAAGGATTTGTCGGCGGATGAAAAGAAGGCCCAGTGGCAGGCCTACCAGGCACTGAGCCCCGAGCAGAAGCAGCAGTTGGCAGCTGATGCGCCGGCCAAGCCCGGTGGGGCGGCGCGGGTCGTGACGCCGGTGGCGCCGGAAAAGCTGGCTACAGTCCCGATAACGCGGTCGGAAGCGGCGAAACCGGCGCGGGCGGCGTCAAGGCCTTCCGTGGCCCGGCCAGTGGTGCCGCAAGTTGCCGCGGCCGCATCCGCGCCCGTCGTGAAGCCTTGATCGCGGGCCTGGCATGGGAGCATCCGCGGCAGGGTCCGCAGCTGGCAAGGTGACGAACGAAGCGGCGTCGCCAGAGCTGAAGGCACCCCCCCTGAGACGCCGCATGGCCTGTTGGTTGTACGAAGGCATGTTGCTGTTTGGAGTCGTCTTCCTCGCCGGCTACCTGTTCGGCACACTCAGCCAGACCCGCAACGCACTGGACAATCGCCACGCCCTGCAGGCGTTCCTGTTTGTCGTGTTTGGTATCTATTTCACCTGGTTCTGGTCGCGTGGTCAGTCACTCGCCATGAAAACCTGGGATATCCGGCTGGTCGACCGCAACGGTCGGCCGGTACGCCAGGGCCGCGCCTTCCTGCGTTACCTGACCAGCTGGCTCTGGTTGCTTCCCGCGTTGGCGGCGGTTGCGCCGTTTCGTCTCACCGGTCCGGAGACAGCGCTGATTGTTGCCGGTTGGGTCCTGGTCTGGGCGCTGCTCAGCCGTTTTCATCCGCTGCGGCAGTTTTGGCATGACGCATTGGCGGGAACCCGTCTCATCAGTGTGCCCAAAGCCGGCAAATAGAACGGCTCCAGCAACACGAGCCTCGCGTTTTCCGTCAGCAGCCTGCGCGACAATCCGGCAAATGAACAAACCAACGCGGGTGCCGGAAACCGGGTTGCCGGTCAACCCGCAAAAACACCGTACCGGCCTCGTCCGTGTCTGGCATGCCGCACGTTATTCGCTGGATGGCTTGGCGGCAGGCTGGGGCGAACCCGCTTTCCGGCAGGAGTTGCTGGCCGCGATGGTGTTGCTGCCGACGGCATTCTGGCTCGGTCGTAGCTGGGTAGAAATCGCCCTGCTTACGGGTTCGGTACTGCTGGTTCTGATCGTCGAATTGCTCAATACCGGCATCGAAACAGCGATTGACCGGATCGGACCGGAGTGGCACACCCTGTCCAAACGCGCCAAGGACATGGGCAGTGCGGCGGTCTTTCTCAGCCTGCTGGGCTGTGGCGGTGTCTGGGCTGGCGCCGTCTGGAGCCGGTTCATGGCATGAACCCGGCATTTTCAGTCTGTGTCTACTGCGGCTCGCGCCCTCGTGCTGTATGAGGCACGGAAGGGCGATCAAACAGCGGTTTCATCCTCTTCGCCAGTGCGTATACGCACCACGCGCTCGACCGAGGTGACAAAAATCTTGCCATCACCGATCTTGCCGGTCCGCGCCGCCTTGACGATGGCATCGACACAGCGATCCACGTCGTCGGTCTTCACCACCACTTCCACTTTCACCTTGGGCAGGAAATCGACCACGTATTCGGCGCCACGATAGAGCTCGGTATGCCCCTTCTGGCGGCCGAAACCCTTCACCTCGGTCACGGTCAGGCCGGTCACGCCACACTCCGCCAGAGCCTCGCGCACCTCTTCGAGTTTGAACGGCTTGACGATGGCGGTGATCTGTTTCATGGTCTTGGAATCCTGATGATTGCGGGTATTGACGGCACGCTGCAGCTGCATGACAGCGTGCTGCCACGCTTCACCCGGAGGATAGCGCCAAATCGCCGCGCTTTGCCAGTGTTCATTGCCGAAACTTGTTGGTGATGGGATATCGCCAATCCTTGCCGAAGCTGCGGTGCGTGACCCGAATGCCGATCGGCGCCTGCCGCCGTTTGTATTCGTTGATCTTGATCAGGCGGGTCACGCGCTCCACGTCGGCCGCCCGAAAACCGTCGGCCAGCAAGGATTCGATGCTTTCGTCGTTCTCCATGTAACGCTCGACAATCGCGTCCAGCACCTCATAGGCTGGCAGGCTGTCCTGGTCTTTCTGGTCCGGGCGCAATTCGGCGCTTGGCGGCCGGGTGATGATGCGCTCGGGAATCGGCGCCGCTGCGGTGCCATACGGGTCATGCGCGTTGCGCCAGCGCGCGAGCCGGAACACCGTGGTCTTGGCCAGGTCCTTGATGGCGGCAAAACCGCCTGCCATGTCACCATACAGGGTGCAATACCCGGTGGCCAGCTCACTCTTGTTGCCGGTTGTCAGCACGATGGAGCCAAATTTGTTGGACATGGCCATCAGCAGCGTACCGCGGATGCGCGCCTGGATGTTTTCTTCCGTCGTGTCTTCAGCCCGACCCGCAAATGCCGTGGCCAGTGAGGCCTTGAAAGCCTCGAACTCCGGCACGATGGATATCTCCTCGTACTGCACACCCAGGCGCGACGCCATCTCGCGCGCGTCCAGCCAGCTGATGTCGGCGGTGTACGGCGAGGGCATCATCACCGCACGCACCCTGTCGCGACCCAGCGCGTCGACGGCGATGGCCAGCACCAGGGCCGAGTCGATGCCACCCGAGAGTCCGAGCAAGGCGCCGGGGAAGTTGTTTTTTCCCAGGTAGTCGCGCACGCCCAGCACCAGCGCATCCCACAGGTCGGTGTCGGCATCACGCACCGGCTCCACGGGCGCCTGCAAGACAAGCTGCGCACCCTGGCGCTGCACCTGGACATGAAACGCATCTTCACGGAAACTGGCGGCGCGACCGGCCAGGCTGCCATCCTGTTGCAGGGCGAAGGAATGGCCCTCGAACACCACCTCGTCCTGTCCCCCAACCAAATGCGCGTAGACCATCGGCAGGCCACAGGCCAGCACCCGCTCGCGCATGGTCTGCTCGCGCTCGAAACCCTTGCCGACATGGAACGGCGAGGCGTTGATCACGGCCAACAGCTCGGCGCCGGCGGCGCGGGCGTCCCGCGCCGGAGCCTCAAACCAGGCGTCTTCGCAGATCAGCAGACCTACTTGCACCGAGTCCGCGCCATGCCCGACGGCAAATACACAGACACCGTTACCCGGCACAAAATAGCGCCGCTCGTCAAACACCTGGTAGTTGGGCAATTCGCGTTTGGCGTAGGTGTGCAACACACGGCCGCCACACAGCACGCTGGCGGCATTGAAGCGCTTTTGCACCGCCACCGAACGCGTACGGTCGTCGCCGCCCACCGGGTGACCCACCACCACATGCAGGTCTTTTAACCCGGCCAATGCGCTGGCCACACTTTTCACGGCATCATCACAGGCGGATATAAAGGCCGGCCGCAGGAACAGGTCTTCAGCGGCATAACCACAGATCGACAATTCGGGAGTCAGCACCAGGCGGGCACCACAGTCGTAGGCGGCGCGCGCCGCATGGATGATTTGTTGCGCGTTGCCGGCAAGGTCACCCACACACAGATTGAGTTGGGCAACGCAAATTTTGAGGGTCATGAAAAAACTACCAAGCGCGAACCGGCCAGTCGACACGACTGGCGCAACGGCCAGACACCGCAGAAATGCCACAGAGATCAAGGCTGCCTGTGGATGACAGGAATTATGTCATCGCAGTGCATTCGTCGCCCGCCGGCATAACGGCCGCGGCGTGGAACGACCTACTGGCCGAGCAGGCCGACGCCACCCCCTTCATGCGCCATGAATACCTGTGCGCGATGCACCAGAGTGGCAGTGCGGTGGCCGCTACCGGCTGGACCGCCCGCTTCATCACGCTGACGCACTCGGACAGCGCCGGCGGCCACAAACACCCACAGCTCGTGGGTGCATGTGCCCTCTACCTCAAAGACCATTCTTACGGCGAATACGTGTTTGACCACGCCTGGGCCCACGCCTACCAGCAGCACCGGCTGGCGTATTACCCCAAGGCCCTGGTGGCGCCGCCCTTCACCCCGGTGCCAGGCAGCCGGTTTCTGGCGCGGGACGCCGCAACCCGGGCGCTGCTGGTGCGCGAGGTGCTGCAATGGTGCGCCGAGCAGGACCTGTCGTCATTGCATATTCTGTTTGCCAGTGATGCAGACACCCATGCCTGCAGCAGCAACGGCATGATGCTGCGCCACAACATCCAGTTCCACTGGACCAACCGCATGCCGGCGTACCGCGATTTCGACGATTTTCTGCTCAGCCTGTCGCAGGACAAGCGTAAAAAAATCCGCCAGGAGCGACGCAAGGTGGCCGACGCCGGGGTCGTGTTCCGCAGCGCGCAGGGAATCGCCATCACGCCGCAGGATTGGGATTTTTTCTACCGCTGTTATGAACGCACCTACTACGAACACGGCAACGCACCGTATCTGAGCCGCGACTTCTTCGCCCGCATGCAGGCCACCATGCCCGAGAACTGGCTGTTGTTTGTGGCTGAGCGCGCCGGCCAGCCCATGGCCTGCAGCCTGATTGCGCTGAGTGACATGGTCACTGCACCCCACACCGGTCAGGTCGCCTATGGGCGTTATTGGGGAGCGCTGGAGCGGGTGGACTGCCTGCATTTCGAAGCCTGTTATTACCAGCCGCTGCAATGGTGCATAACCCATGGTTACCAGCGCTTCGAGGGTGGAGCCCAGGGTGAACACAAGATGGCGCGCGCCTTGCTGCCGGTAAAGACCACCAGCGCCCACTGGCTGGCGCACCCGGCCTTTGCCGACGCGGTGGACAAATTTTTGCAGCGCGAGGGCAGCGGCATCGAGAACTATATGCAGGCGCTGGAGGCGCGCAACCCTTTCAAGGCGGTTTGCGACAGCGCACCGGCGGCTGGCAGTTCGAACTGACCTGCAGCCCGGCCTATTGCCAGTTGGCGGCGAGCACGCCGGCCAGCTGATTCGTATAGGCCGGCAGCAAAGTCGTCTGCCCCATCGGTGGCGGTGCAAACGCGGCCATGGCACTCACCAGGTTTTGCACCTGACTGTCGAGCAGGGTCTTGCCGTCGCTGGTCCTGAACTGCTCCAGATGGTATTGGTTGCCGGCATACCAACTGCTGATATGCAGCCTGTCACCAGTGCCAACCACGCTGACCTCGAGTGCGCTGCCGAGCTGACGAAACCACAACTGGTCGTAGGCAATGCCAGCGGCGAATTCGGCGCTGTCGGTGTTGCCAGCCGTGGAGTCGAGCTCCCAGATGCTCTCGACACCGTAGCCACGACCCAACAGGTAGGTGTCGTCCCCCGCGCCCCCCACCAGCATGTCGGCACCGCCCGCACCGTCCAGCCGGTTCGCCGCCGCATTGCCGCGCAGGGTGTTGCCAGCGCCGTTGCCAGTGGCGTTGATCGCCTGCGCTCCGGTGAGCTCCAGGTCTTC
>JANOTG010000459.1:0-15696 GCA_031416215.1 Betaproteobacteria bacterium | reverse complement strand
TGCCAGGAAGGGCATCTACTTCGCCGGCTGGACCGAGGTCGGCAATATCGACCTGTGAGGCAAGAAGCCGTATCTGACGCCCAAGGACCTGAATGGCGCCAAGGCTGCAAGTTACGCCAACAAGACCCAACAGCTGTTCTTCTCGTCACAAGGTGCCAATCCAAATCCATTGGGTTTGCCCGAGTGGATACCGGCCTTTCAGACCGGCTTGGCTGAAGTGGTGTTTACCCCGATCACCTTTGCACTGCCATCGGGTCTGACCAAGGTGGCACCGGTTGCAACCCGCGGCTTTTACGACTCGCCCGGCCTGACTCTGATGAACAAGGCGATTTTCGACAAACTGTCGAAAGAGCACCAGGACGCGCTGAACCGGGCCACAGCACGCAATACCTCGGCAAAAATGCGTGCCGAGGTGCGCGGCTTCGAAAACACCCTGTTCGGCATGCACGAGAAAGCCGGCGGGCAGGCGGTCAACCTGACACCCGAGCAGCGTAGCGCGTGGCGCAAGGCGCTGGAGCCGGTGTATCCGCAGATCGTCAAGGAAACCGGTGGCGACTCCGCCAGTTTCTTTGCCCAGATGGAGGCCGGAGTCAAAGCCTGCAGCAAGTAGGCGGTCCGCATGGCCACCGATAGCGCCGCTTCCTCCGCCGGATCGGTTGCAGCGCCGGTCTGGGTGCAACGTTTTGCGGCGCTCTGGCATCGGGCCGAATGCCTGATCGCCGTGGCCGCCTTCGGCATGATCGCCGTGCTGCTGGTATTGGATGTTGCCGGGCGTGAATTGCTCGGCCCGATCTACAAGATGCTCGACATCAAAGGCGCGACCGGTGTCTATGGCGCCCAGAAGATGTCGGTCTACATGCTGGTGCTGGCGAGTTTTTGCGGCATCGGTATTGCCACCGCAACCGGCAGCCATCTGTTGCCGCGGGTCGGGTTTGGCTGGGTACCGAAAGACTGGGGGCCGGCGATGGACCGCCTGGCCGATGTGATCACCGCTGTCTTCATGGTGGGTGTGGCCTACTATGGCTACGTGTTCATCAGCTCGACGATTGCCTCGGGTTTGCGTGCCCAGGCTTTCAACCTGCCGGTGTGGCCGTTCCAACTGGCCATCCCGCTCGGGTTCCTGTCGGCGGCGGTGCGGTATTTCCTGTATGCAGGCTGGCCGGCGATTCGCCCGCTGCCACCCGAATTCCAGGAGTAAGGCTCCATGACCTACGGCTTGATTCTGCTGGCCATTGTGCTGGTGTTGCTGTTGCTGCGCCAGCCGCTGATAGTCATCCTGCTGGGTATTTGTGCCTATGTGCAGATCGTCTGGGGCAAGGGCCAACTGGACTACATCATCGAGGACATGTGGGTCGGCCTGGACAAGGAGTTGATCCTGTCCATCCCGCTGTTCATCCTGTGTGGCAACGTGATGACGCAAGGCTCCACCGCCAAACGCCTGATCGACATCATGGCCGCGATCACGCGACCGTTGCCGGGCGGGTTGGCGGTGTCGGCGATCCTGAGTTGTGGCATCTTTGCCGCCATTTCCGGCTCCAGCATCGTCACCATGCTGGCCATTGGCACGGTGATGTACCCGGCGATGCGCAGCGCCGGATATGACAACAAGTTTGCCCTCGGTACCATCATGTCGGGTGGCACACTGGGCATCATCATCCCGCCGTCGATTCCGATGATCATCTACGGGCTGGTGACCGAAGCATCGGTGACTGACCTGTTTCTGGCCGGCGTCGGTCCGGGCATCTTGTTGCTGATCGTGATGTCGATCTACGCCATTTGGTTCAACCGCAACATGCCATCGCAGAAGTTCAGCATGACCGAGTTCACCCAGGCTTGCCGCAATGGTGTGTGGGCGGTGATGATGCCGGTGATCCTTCTGGGTGGCATCTACAGCGGGTTCTTCACCGCCACAGAGGCCGCCGCTGTCGCGCTGGTCTACGCCATCATCATCGAGACCTTTGTGCACAGCGAGATGAAGTTGCGCGACTTCTACCAGGTGGTGCTGGATGCATCCAAGCTCGGTGGCTCCCTGTTCCCGGTGCTGGCGGTTGCGCTGAGCCTTAACATCATCCTGATAGAACACCGGGTGCCGTCCACCCTGGTGCAGTTCATGCAAGGTTACATCTCCAGCCCCCTGATGTTCATGCTGCTGGTGAACGTCCTGTTGCTGGGTGTCGGTTGCATCATGACAACCGGTGAAGCGATCCTGATCCTGGCGCCGCTGCTGGCTCCGATGGCGGAAGCCTATGGCTACAACAAGATCGTGTTTGGCATCATCATGATCCTGAACCTGGAGATCGGATACCTAACGCCTCCCGTGGGCCTGAACTTGATTGTCGCCATGTCCGCCTTCAAACAGCCGTTCGGGCTGCTTATAAAGGCGGCGGTGCCGTATATTCTGATCATGCTGGTTTGCCTGGCACTGGTGGTCTGGCAGCCCTGGATTGCAATGTACCTCGTCGACGGCAAGTTTTAGTCCAAAGGCAACTTCCATGAACCACCTCAGCGGCGTAGACGCGACCTTCTTGCACCTCGAGTCGCCCGAGATGCCGATGCATGTAGGTGCCTTGAACGTCATGGACCTGCCAGAGGGTTATGACGGCGATTTTTACGAGGACGCCAAGGCCTACCTGGTGCAGCGCATGCATTTGGCCGACGTGTTCACGCGCAAGCTGGCGCTGATGCCATTTGACCTGTCGAACCCGGTCTGGGTGGAGGACGAAGACATCGACATGGACTACCACGTACGCCATGTCACCCTGCCAGCCCCGGGCAGCAACCGCCAGTTGCAGCAGTACGTCGCGCGCCTGCATTCCAGCCTGTTGGACCGCAGCCGCCCGTTGTGGGAGTTTTTCATCATTGATGGCCTGAAAAGTGGCCAGGTGGCGCTGTATACCAAGGTGCACCATGCAGGTATCGATGGCCAGGCCGGTGTGGCGCTCGGCAAGGCCATTCTGGACCTCGAACCCAGCGGTCGGCAGATCAAACCTCCCCGGCCCAAGGCACGGCGCAACCAGTACCAGCTCGGCATCGCCGAGCTGCTGGGTGCTGCCATCAGCAACACCGGCCAGCAGGTTTTCAAGCTGGTCAAGTCGGTGCCGACGATTGTGCGTACCGCCCGCAATGTGCTGGTTCCGGCGAAGGACGAAAACGGCAAACGCAATTGGCTCCTGCCCAAGAACCTGAATTTCTTCGCACCACGTACCCTGCTCAATGTGGCCATCACCAACCAGCGCAGTTTTGCCGGCCGCACCGTGCCGCTGGCCGAGGTCAAGCAGATCGCCAAGCTGGTGGGTGTATCGCTCAACGATGTGGTGATGGGCACCGTGGCTGGGGGCCTGCGCGGCTACCTGAAGCACCACAACGACCTGCCCGACAAGCCGCTGTCGGCGGCAGTGCCGGTGAGTCTGCGCGAGGCCGGAGACGAAACCGCGAACAACCAGGTCAGCATGGTGATCATGAATCTGGCGACGGACATCCAGGACCCGATCGCGCGCCTGCGCAAGATCAACGAGTCGTCCACCAGCAGCAAGGCGATGATGGGCCGCATGCGGGCGGCAATTCCGACCGACTTTCCGATGCTGGCCGCCCCCTGGCTGATGTCCGGCCTGGCGTCGCTGTTTGGCCGCTCACGCCTGGCCAATGTGCTGCCACCGATCGCCAATGTGGTGATATCCAATGTGGCGGGCATACCGGTTCAGCTGTATTTTGCCGGCGCCAAAATCGTCAGTTATTACCCGGTGTCGATCCCGGCGCACAGCATGGCGCTCAACGTTACCGTGCAAAGCTACAACGGGCGGCTGGACTACGGGCTGATCGCCTGCCGGCGTGCCTTGCCCGATGTGGCTGAACTGGCAGATTCGCTGCTGGCCGAACACCGCAAGCTGCTGGAGTTGGCACTTGGCCTGGCAGCACCAGTTGCCGAAACAGCGCTTGCCGCGACCACCAAGGGTCCAAAACCTGCCCGTGCCAAAGCGGTTGTCAGGCCTGCGGCTGCACCCGCCGCAGCAGCCAAGCCGACCCGCAAGCGCAGCATGCCGTTGAAACTTGTCAGCAGCGCAACGCCGCGCAAGTCTTCAGGGAAGGCGCCAGCGCGGGTTCGTGTTGGCGTGCGCGACTAGGAGCCCTACGGGCTCCTAGGCATTTGCCGTCGCGGCGTCAAACCGCAGTACCAGCTGGTGTTGCCGCCGACGCGGCCAGCGCGGCGGCGGCGCCCTCGCTGGTACTCAAGCCACCGGCCGCCTGTACCGTAATGACCCCGGCGGCAAATTCGATACCGTCCTTGGCAAATGCGCTGTGAAGCCGTTTCAATGCCTCGCGCTGGATGACACTCGGGTTGGTTGGCTTGACGGTGAACTTCAGCCGCACGACCAGCGCGCTGTCCGTGATCTCGGCCATGCCTTGCAGCTTGAGGGGCAGCAAGAACTCGGCACCGTACTCCGGGTCCTGCAGCATCTCCTGGCCGACCCGCTTCACTGACTTGCGGGTTTTCTCGAGATCGGAGTCGCGCGACAGCCGCAGGTTGAACTTGACGGTCTGCCAGTCGCGACTGAAGTTGGAGATGGAGTTGAGCTGGCCAAAGGGTATGGTGTGGATCTGCCCGTTCTGGTGGCGCAGTCGCACCGAACGCAACGTCACCCGCTCCACCGTGCCCTTCAGGCGACCGGTGTCGATGTATTCTCCGACCCGAAAGGCATCATCCGACATGAAAAAAACGCCCGAGACAATATCGCGCACCAGCGCCTGCTAGCCAAAGCTCAACGCCAGACCGAATACGCCGGCGCCGGCCAGCAAGGTCGTGACATCCACACCCAGTTGCGACATGCCGAGGAAGGCGACGAAAAACAGGATGGCCACACCCGACAACACGCGCACCAGGGGCAGGGCAGTGGTCAGGCGTGAGGCCGGCTCGACCGCAATCTCCTCGTCCATCTGGGTCGGCGACAGGCCGCCGGATGCCGCCCGCAAACGTTCTTCGGTCCACAAATCCAGGTAGCGCCAGCCGATAAAGCCGGCGAACAGGGTGATGGCCGTGGTCTCCAGCGAATGGCGAATCGGTGTCCATGTTGCCATCGACATCAACCCCATGCGTTCTACCAGCCACAACTCCGAGAGCATGATGGAAAGGGCCAGGATGGCGCCTGCGGCGATCGCATGTTGCACCAGCTTGTACCACCACTTCGCCGTGGTGGACAGCTCGAAGATGTGGAAGGCGAAGTAGGCGATGACAGCGATGCGCAGGGTGTAGATCAGCGAGTGGTAGACGGCGAACTCGAGTGTGACGACACCCACAAACCACGCCAGCAGGATGGCCGGCGTGGCTACCATGCCAAGTCGAATCCAGAACCGGGCCATGCCGCCGGCACGGTGTTGCGAAGCGGCGTAGGCCAGCACCCCAAGCAGGCAACAGGCGGCCACGAACCCGCCCACCACCAGTACGATAAGCTGGCCCGAGGGCACCGGCAGACCGGCGCGCAGTGCCACCGGAGCCCAGGAGATGTTGAGAATGCCGACAAACGTGCCGACGCCAAACAGGCGCCTCATCACGAAAGCAGCACGGTCCGACATCGGCAGCAGCCGGAAATCGGACAGGTCGGGTCGCAGTACCACGCCCAGGAACTTCCAGAACAACAACCATCGCAACACGCCCCACAAGGTGGCCACGCCCAGCAGGGAATGGAGGTCTTGCGCGTCGAACCACAATCGGATCGCCAGGTATGCGGTGACTGACACCACGGCGTAATGTCCCAGGTCCAGCAGCAGCAGTCCAACTGCGCCGCGCGAGCGATTGACGTCGGCGACACGAGAGGCGCGCCAGCGGCGCGTGGCCCGCGTGAAAACGACCCCAACGCCCAGCATTGCCGCCAGCACCGCGACCGTGGTCAGCGTGCTGATGGCCATTTCCTGTTGGTCACGGCCAGCGGCGAGCGTCACCCGGACCTTCTCCAGATCCGCAGGCAGGTCTGGCAGCGCCTGCGCAATCTTCGCCAGCGAGGCTTTGACGCCCGCCAACTGTTGGTTAAGGTGGGACAGGCCGCCACCCACACGGTTCAGGTCGCCACCGACCTTGGTCGCCTCTTCGGGAGTCAATGCAGCACTGGCGGAGCCACCAACCGCCAGGAGGAACCACAGTGTCAAAAACCTCGTCCAGGCCGGCATCGCGAGCATCTTCAAGTTCCGATCGTTGTTGTGAATAGCCCCAGGCAACCGGTCTGCTCCAGTATCCGGTCGATCGCGCGCCCTTGCTCGGCTGACAGCGCAGCGCGCTCTTCGCGCAACCAGCGCACGCATTTGCCCTGGTAGGGAAACGCCTGCTGACGCCAGGCGACGCCGTCGACAACACAGTTCACTTGCCCGTCGCCACGAGCGAGTGCGTGCGAATTCGCAAGCATGACCGGAACGTAGGTGCGCGCCACTTCCCGCAACAGCGCCAACAGGCTTTCGGGCAGTTGTGCCGGGTCCAGCCAGTCGTCGGCCTGCGGCTCGGCACCGGACAGGTCTTCCATCAGATCGACCCAGGCAAATACCCGCGGTGCCGTCTGCAGCGCGACGGCCATCGGTGTCGGGTCGAAATGGGTCAACTGCGTCAGTTGTCCGAAGAGTGCAAAGTCGGATGCGCCCGGCCGACGTCCGAGCAGGAACGGCAGCTGGCGGAAATGGTTTTCCATCACCTGCAGCAAGCGCACATAACTGTCCTCGATCAGTTGCCAGGTGTGTTGGTTCGACCCCACCACCCACAGGCGGTCGATCTGGCGCTTTGCGAACAGCCGGTTCAGCTCGGCGGCACGCTCGTCGGTCGCAGTGATGCCGCGCCAGCGCGGAAGGATGTCACCGGCGCGGGCGATGTCAGCCTGGTAATGCCAGCGGTAGTGGAACATGGCCTTGGTCAACCACTCGTCGGCAAAGTCTTCCAGCAGGCTGTCGAGCAGGGCCAGCACCGGGTCACCCGGGCGCACGGGGCGTTCAGCGAACGCAGCGTCAAAACTGCGCAGCAAGGGGCTGGAGTCGGTGCGTGCCTGCATGGCGCCATCCGGGTCGACCCAGTAAAAGGTGGGCAACAGTTCGACCTTGGGAACGGGCAGCGTCGCCAGTTGCGCCGCCCCGGCCACCAGGTAACGATAGGGCAGGCGGCGGTATCGCAACAGCGCCAGCATCTTGCGCGTGTAGGGCGAGCCGGGGGCACCCTTGAGCACCAGGGGCAGGGGAATGGACATCTTCTTTCCTCCGCAATCAGGCGGCGTCGCGGCCAAGCGCCTTCGCGTCCGCCAGTGGCTTCCAGTGCAGCAGGCCGAACAACAGGGTCAACAGGATGCTGATCGCCAGTGGGCCGCGATACAGCCGCACATGGCGGAACACGAACACCACCTCCAGAGCATGAACGACCAGCAAGATGAGGCTGATCCGGCGCAACATCGCCCCGGCATCAAACGGCAGGGTCAGCAGCAGGCTGGCGCAGGCCAAGACGTAGGTGGAAAGTATGACAATTCTGAAGAAGGTGTTCATGTGCTGAGGCCTACCATGGAAAAACGTAACGGTGCGCTCTGGCCGCGGGGACCCGGTTCACGGCTTGCCTGCCAGCGCCAGCTGACGCCGTTTCGCCAGCCGGGTCAGCCACGCGGACGACCGCGTTGGCACCAGCCGATAGATCCAGTCCAGGATTCTCGCGTCGACACCGATCATCAACCGCGTCCGGCCCGACTTGATGGCTCGCACAATCTCGCGTGCCGCCTGTTCCGGTGTAGTGCGCGCCTGCGCTTCGAACCCCGAGCGCATCTGCTGCGGGGTCACCAGCATCAGCGAGGTGTCGGCCAAACGGGCATGGTTGGCGATGTTGGTACGGATGCCACCGGGGTGGACACACAACACCTTGATGGGCGACTCGCGCAGTTCTTCGCGCAGTGCATCGCTGAAACCCCGTACCGCCGCCTTGGCCGCGTTGTACATGCTTTGAGACGGTACGGACACCATGGCAAATATGCTTGAAATGTTCACCAGCATTGCCTCGGGCCGGGTACGCAGTTGCGGGATGAAGGCGCGGCAACCGTGCACCACGCCCCAGAAATTGATGTTCATCAGCCATTGCGCATCCGCCGTCTGCAATTTTTCCACCGACGATACCAAGGTGACACCGGCGTTGTTGATGACTACGTCCGCCGCTCCGAAGTGGCTCTGGCAGGTCTGGGCGAGGGCAAATATTTCTGTTTCGCTGCCGGCGTCCATGCGCTGACTGTGGCAGGTGATGCCGCGCGCCTGCAGTTGCGCTGACAGTTCGGCCAGCCCGGGTTCGTTCAGGTCGGCCAGCAGCAGGCGTGCACCTTGGCCACCACATTCGAGTGCCAGCGCGCGGCCGATGCCTGACGCCGCACCCGTGATGACCACTACTTTGTTGTTCAGGGTTTGCATGGGGTCGGTTGTGCGTTCGAGACACCGTATCAGAGACCGGATAGTTTATGGGCTCGGCGGGCGTTTGTGCGCCGTCATGTCGCGCTCGTGCCAATGGGCGGTCGGGCGGTCGGTCCGACGGTGAGCCAGGTATTCACCGTTACCATGCGGGTCTGAATCAAGTTCAATTTCAACCCTGTACGAGGACAACCACGATGCTTCAACCTGGACTCATGATGGAGTTGCCCCTTTTGTTGTCGGGTGTGATCGAACATGCGGCGGCGCAATTTGGCGATGTGGAGGTGGTGTCGCGCGAGACGCATGGCCCTCTGCACCGCACCACCTATGCCGAGTTAGCGGTGCGTTCCCGCAAGCTGGCCAATGCGCTGGCTGGCCTGGGCCTGGAGCCGGGGCAGGCCGTCGGGTCGATTGCATGGAACAACCACCGACACATGGAGGCCTATTACGCCGTGTCGGGCTCGGGCATGGTGATGCACACCTGTAATCCACGCCTGCATCCGCAGCAACTGATATATATCCTGAATCATGCCGAGGACCGGGTGGTGTTGTTTGACGCCACCTTTGCCCCCCTCGTCAAGGGCATCGCCGCACACTGTCCGCTGGTGCAGCACTGGGTCTGCCTGTCGGAGGCGGCGCAGTTGCCGGTGATCGAGGGCGTGGCCAATGTGATGGCTTATGAAGACCTGATCGCACCCCATCGCGAGCAGTTTTCCTGGCCGCAGTTTGACGAGCGTTCGGCCGCCGCCTTGTGTTACACCTCAGGCACGACTGGCAACCCCAAGGGCGCGTTGTATTCGCACCGCGCCATCGTGCTCAACGCCATCACCATCTGCAGTGCCAATGCGCTGAGCCTGTCGACCAAACAGACCATGCTGCCGGTGGTGCCGATGTTCCACATCAACGCCTGGTGCATCCCGTACGCGGCACCGATGGCTGGCACCAAACTGGTGCTGCCGGGCCCCAAGCTCGATGGCGCGTCCTTGTACGAATTGATGGAGTCGGAGAAGGTGACGGTGAGTGCAGGTGTGCCGACCATCTGGCAAGGCATGATCGCGCATGTGGAGCAACATGGTCTGCAGTTCTCCACCATGCGACTCACCGCGACCGGCGGCTCGGCCATGCCGCTGTCGCTGATCGCCAAGTTCGCCGACGTCTACAACGTCGAGGTACGCCACGGCTGGGGCATGACCGAGACCACGGCAGTCGCCACCATGGGCACGCTGCAGGGCAAACATGCAGACTGGACGCCGGCACAGAAACACGCCCTGGTGGCCCGACAGGGCAAGAGCGTATTCGGTATCGAGATCAAGGTGGTGGACGAGACTGGTGCCACGCTGCCGCGTGATGGCGTGGCGCAGGGTGAGCTGATGGTGCGAGGGCACTGGATCATGCGCCAGTACTACAAGGGCGAGGGTTCCCCGCTGCTGGATGGCTGGTTCCCGACGGGCGACATTGCCACCATCGACGCCGACGGCGTGATGCAGATTCGCGACCGCACCAAGGACGTGATCAAGACCGGCGGTGAGTGGATTAGCTCGATCGATCTGGAAAGCGCGGCTGTCGCGCATCCGGCGGTGGCGATGGCGGCCGTGATTGGTGTGAAACACCCCAAATGGGATGAGCGTCCGCTGCTGTTCATCGTACGCAAGCCGGGCCAAACCCTGGAGAAGGCAGAGATTCTGGCGTTTCTGACAGAACGCGTGGCCAAGTGGTGGGTGCCCGACGACGTGGTGTTTCTCGACGCGCTGCCGGTGGGTGGCACGGGCAAGGTGCAAAAAGGGGACTTGCGCAAGCAGTATGGCGGGGTGTTCAGCTAGGCCGCTCAAGCTGCCACAGTCGGCGATTCAGAAATCCTCCACCAGTGACCTGGCTGGATAGTGAAAGTTCATCGGCCCGTCCGGCAGGCTGTTGATGTACTGGACCACCAAAGGGTCGGTGCTGCCGCGCAGCGCCGTCGGCGTGCCCTGAAAAACGACCCGACCGGCGTCCAGCACGATCACCACATCGGCAATCTCCAGTGTGCGCGTGATCTCGTGCGAGGCAAAGATGCTGGTCAGGCCCATGGTGTCGTTGAGACTGCGAATCAAGCCTGCTGAAGTGCGCAGCGAGATCGGGTCGAGTCCGGAAAACGGTTCGTCGTACATCACCAGATCGGGATCCAGCGCAATGGCACGCGCGGTCGCGATACGTTTGGCCATGCCGCCCGACACTTCGCTGGGCATCAGGTCCCTGGCGTTGCGCAAACCAACCGCATTGAGCTTCATGAGCACGATGTCGCGAATCAGGGCCTCAGGCAGCTTGGAATGTTCACGCAGGGGAAAGGCAACGTTCTCAAAAACACTCAGGTCGGCAAACAGGGCGCCAAACTGAAACAACATGCCCATGCGACGGCGCACGGCGTAAATCTGCTTCTGGTCCATGGCGGTGATGTCCTGTCCGTCGAACATCGCCTGACCCGACCAGGCTCGGAGCTGCCCGCTGATAACTCCCAAGGTTGTTGTCTTTCCGCCGCCCATGGGGCCGATCAGCGCAGTGACCTTGCCACGTGGAATCTGCAGCGAAATGCCATGCAATACCGGGGCGTCACCGTATCCGACTGTCACACTCTTGAGTTCGACCAGCAGCGGTTCGGTGACAGTCGGCATAAATCAATGGGCTGGGGAAAAAAGTACATTCTCATCATAGTGGATGGGATACGGCGGGGCGGGCGCCAGTCGTCGCTACAGATCGGGTTGATCGCCCTTACACGCGCAGAATACCCTGGGCCAAGTCGTAGGCCACGTACCACATCATGCCGGCAACAAGTACGTCCAGCACGCGCCAGGCGGCCGGACGTGCGAACAGCGGGGTCAACAGTCGGGCACCGAACCCCAGACCGGTAAACCAGATTGCGCTTCCCAGGCAGGAACCCCACAGAAACATGGCTTGCATTCCTGCTGGTTGTCGCGCACCCACCGCGCCCACCAGCACCACGGTATCCAGGTAGACATGCGGGTTGAGCAGGCTGATGGACAGAACCTGGCCGACAACGCGTCCCATGCTGGCCGGTGTGCCCTCGGCATTGGCCAGCATCGATTGCGACAGAAAGGCCCGGCGCAACGCCATCGCGCCGTAGACGAACAACACCAGACTGCCAAGCAGCCCCAGGGCATCCAGGACGCGGGCCGAGCCGGCCAGCGAGGTCGCCAAACCGCTGACACCCAGAATCATCAGGATGGCGTCAAGCGCGGCGCAGGCAAACACCACGGCGGCGACATGCTCCCGGCGCAAACCTTGGCGAAGCACGAACGCGTTTTGCGCGCCGATGGCCACGATCAAGGACAGGCTGAGCGTCAGACCGGTGACAAAAGAGCTGATTGCTGGTGTGTAGTCCATGTCGCGAGTGTCATTCAGGAGGGACAAAACCCATACTGAAAAGTGCTAATCTGCAGTCAGTGAAATTAATCTTTTGAAACCATGCTCGATACAACGCTGCTTGCCACCGTCGCCGTCGTCATCCGGGAGGGTAGCTTCGAGCGCGCAGCCCGCGCACTGCACATCACGCCCTCGGCTGTGTCGCAGCGCATCCGGATCATCGAAGACCGGGTCGGCGCCGTCCTCATCGTCCGCGGGCAGCCCTGTGCTGCCACCGAGGCCGGTGCACGCCTGTGCCGCCACGCCGACACGGTGTTGATGCTCGAAGACGGATTACGTCGCGACATGCCATCGCTTTCTCCACCTGGTACTGCGCGCAGTCATGCCAGCGTGCGTGTGGCCATCAATGCCGACAGTCTTGGTACCTGGTTCATCGCCGCCATGCAGGGCTTTCAGCAGCCGGGGTCGGCATTGATCGACCTGGTGGTGGATGACCAGGACAAGACAAGTGACTGGCTTCGGCGTGGTCATGTGCTGGCTGCAGTGACCTCGTTGGCGAGTCCGGTGCAGGGTTGTCGCAGCCGCAAACTGGGCTCGCTGCGTTATTGCGCCTGCGCCAGCCCGCAATTCATGCAGCGCTGGTTCCCCGCAGGGTTGACCATCGAAGCATTTGAAGCAGCGCCCAGCCTGGTGTTTGACCACAATGACAAGTTGCAGCAGCGATGGGTCAGGCGGCTGCTGCGCAAGGATGTGGCGTTGCCGGCACACCGCATTCCATCCACCCAGGGGTTTGTCGAGGCCACGCTGGCGGGGATCGGCTGGGCCTTGAACCCCTGGCAATTGGTGCAGGACCATCTGCAGTCCGGTCGTCTCGTGGCACTGGACGCCGGCCGGCCACTGGACGTGCCCCTTTATTGGCAGCAGGCCAAGCTGCCGCTGCCCGAACTGGACCGGCTGCGGCACAACGTGCTTGCCGTCACCAGTGCTTCATTGATTCATTGAGGCGCCCGGTATGCCACCGGTGCCAACCCGAATGCCGCGTGCCGGTCAGGCAGATGGGCCAGTTCTGCGGACATGTGCCCGACAGAGGTCGGCCGCAGCTTCATCCGGGAATACGCACCGGCATCTGTGAATACCCACGTACAAAGGCGGAGCGCACGCGGGTCGGCGCGCCCATGACCTCGATCACCGGGAAACGCGCCAGGATTTCCTCCCACAGGATCTTGAGCTGCATCTCGGCCAGCCGGTTGCCGACACAGCGGTGAATGCCAAACCCGAACGACAGGTGCTGGCGCGGCCGGGCACGGTCGATGATGAACTCGTCGGGATTCTCGATGGCGCTGTCGTCGCGGTTGCCCGACAGATACCACATGGCCAGTTTTTCGCCTTTGCGGATGGTCTTGCCGCCGACCTCGCTGTCTTGCAGCGCGGTGCGGCGCATGAAGGCCAGCGGGGTCTGCCAGCGGATGATCTCCGGCACCATGCTGTCGATCAGGGCCGGATTGGCACGCAGTTTGGCGTATTGCTCCGGGTTCTGGCTCAGCGCCAGCAAGCCGCCGGTCATGGAATTGCGGGTGGTGTCGTTGCCGCCGACGATCAGCAGCACCAGGTTGCCCATGTACTCCTGCGGGCTCATGTTGCGGGTTGCGGCACCGTGCGCCAGCATCGAGACCAGATCGGTCTTGGGCGGGGCGTTGACGCGCTCGTTCCACAACCGGGTGAAATAGGCCAGCATCTTGCCCAGCTCGGCCATGCGTTCCTGCGGGTCCAGGGCGTCCGGATTGGTCAGCTTGTTCATGGTGGCCACGTCGGACCACCAGGTGAGCAGGCGCCGGTCTTCCATCGGGAAGTCGAACAGGGTGGCGAGCATCATCGTGGTGAGTTCGATCGACACGCGATCAACCCAGTCAAAGGTCTCGTTGCGTGGCAGTCCGTCGAGCACCTTGCGGGTGCGCTCACGGATCAGGCTTTCCATGTTCTGCAGGTTGCCAGGGGCGACGATCGGACTCACCGCCTTGCGCTGGTCGTCGTGTTTCGGCTGGTCCATGGCGATAAACATCGGCAGCCGCTCATCCGGCGGCGCATCAAACAGGGTGATGCCGCCATGTGTCCAGTCGGAGGAAAAAATGCCGTGGTGCGTGTCCACGTGCATGATGTCCTGGTACTTGGTGATGGACCAGTAGTCGCCAAAAAACGGGCTGTGCGTCAGGTGCACCGGGTCCTCACGGCGCAATCGCTCCAGGTAGTGGCCTACCGTATCGTCCACGAACAACTGCGCTAATGCCGGGTCGATCTGGTCCAGAGGCATGCTGGCGGCATGGGCGCGGGCCTGTTGTTGCAGGGCGGTATCGATGGTTGCGGTAGTCATGGCGATTTCTCCAGTGGTGCTTCAGTGCTGGCCTTCGGGCATGTGAACCACCAGCCCGTCCAGGGCTTCGGTGATGTCGATCTGGCATGCCAGGCGTGAGTTGTCCTGCGTCACAGCGGCAAAATTCAGCATGTCTTCTTCCATCGTGGTACGGCTGCCGGTCTTGCCCTCCCACTCGGGCGTGACGTAGACATGGCAGGTGGCGCAGGCACACTGGCCGCCGCAGTCGGCGTCAATCCCGGGCACGTTGTTGTCGATGGCGGCACGCATCAGCGACAGGCCGACCACGGCATCGACGCTGTGCGCCTTGCCACTGTGTTCTATGAAAGTGACTCTCGGCATGGTCGGGTCCTCGGTTGAGTTATTGGTGGGAAATGTGGGTCAATATACTGGCCGGTGGCTGCGGATGCTGTCTTTCACCGCGTCGCTGAGCACGAAGCCGGCGCCGAACTTGGCCGAAAGCACCTCGGCGCGGTGGATGAACGGGTCGATGCCGGTACCGTAGATGAACTGCATCGCGCCGCCGGTCCAGGCCGGAAAACCGATGCCGAAGATCGAGCCGATATTGGCATCGTGCACGGTGGTGAGCACGTTTTCGCTCAGGCAGCGCGCTGTTTCAATGGCTTGCCGGTACAGGATGCGATCCTTGATGTCCTGCATGTCCCAGGCCAGCCCCGGCTTCTCGAAACGGCTTCTGAGTTCCGGCCACAGCGTCTTCTTGCCACCTTTTTCCGCCGGGTAGTCGTAAAAGCCGCCGCCACCGGCCCGCCCCGGGCGCTTGAATTCTTTCACCATGCGCTCCACCAGCAGCTGTCCGGGGCCGGCCTCGTAGGTCTTGCCTTCGGCGGCAAAATCGGCCCGGGTCTGGTCCAGCACATGTACGCTGAGCGACAACGACGTCTCATCCACCACCGCCAGCGGGCCCACCGGCATGCCGCATTGCATGGCGGCGTTCTCGATCACGGCGGCCGGTATACCCTCGCTCAGCATGGTCGTGCCTTCGGTGACGAAGGTGCCAAAGGTGCGGCTGGTGTAGAAGCCTCGCGCGTCGTTCACCACGATCGGAATCTTGCCCAGCGCCTGCACATAGTCGAAGGCACGGGCCACGGTTTCGTCGTCGGTCTGTTTGCCGCGGATGATCTCCACCAGCTTCATCTTGTCCACCGGGCTGAAAAAGTGGATGCCGATGAACTTGTCGGCATGGGCGCTGGCAGCGGCCAGACCGCTGATCGGCAGCGTGGAGGTGTTGCTGGCAAAAAAGCCGCCCGGCGCCAGCATCGGCTCAGCCTCCTGGGTCACGCTGGCCTTGAGTGCGCGCTGCTCGAACACCGCTTCGATGATCAGCTCGCAGCCTTGCAGGTCGGAGGCCTTGTCGGTTGGTGTGATGCGCGCCAGCAGTTCAGCCTGGTCATGCGGTCCGATGCGGCCCTTGTCGACCCGCTCCTGCGTCAGCCTGGCACTGTATGCCTTGCCGGCATTCGCCTTTTCCATGCCCACATCCTTGAGCACGGTGGTGATGCCGCGACTGGCCTGCACAAATGCAATCCCTGCGCCCATCATGCCGGCGCCCA
>JANOTG010000458.1:0-12881 GCA_031416215.1 Betaproteobacteria bacterium | reverse complement strand
ACGTTCCGATATATTACTCACCCGTTCGCCACTCGCCACCAGGATTGCTCCCGTGCTGCCGTTCGACTTGCATGTGTAAGGCATGCCGCCAGCGTTCAATCTGAGCCAGGATCAAACTCTATAGTTCGATCTTGATTTTTTTGCTCTTTCGAGCCACTCATAAAAACGGAATTGAAGTGAACTTCACTTCTATTCTCATGAGCGTTTGCAAGTCAGTTAAGACTTGGTTCCGAAGAACTTGGCAATTGCCTTCAAACGCCCACGCTTATCGGCTGTAAATTTTTAATGAACCGGCTCCATCGGTGAACCGACTTTGCTGCTTAGCTGAGATCAGCCGAGCCTTCGATTATCACACTGTCTCTATTACCTTGTCAAATTGAGGGTCTTTTGCCCTACTTAGTCTGTACGCTTCGCGATTGCTCTTTTTTGGAAGAGGCCGTCATGAATTGCTGCACAGAGCCTCGAATTATATGCCGGAATTTCGAGCTTGCCCAAGTATTTCGACACGGCCTGCAATTTGACCCCCTGAGGCACCAGTCAGTCCGTCAGTCGGATAACAGCCTCCGCTCGATCCAGTCTGGCGCCGCGCCGCGCCGCGCAACGCAATCGCTCAGCGAGCCTGCGGACTTCCAGCGCCGTCCGCAAGCACTGCACGGCCGCATTCACAGCGGGCGCACGGGATAATCCGTCGGACCATGGCACGTATCACTTTAAGCAACGCGCAGCTGGCTTATGGCCATGTCGCACTTTTGGACCACGCCGACTTTTCCTTGGAGGCGGATGAACGGGTAGGCCTGATCGGCCGCAACGGGACGGGAAAGACGTCACTGCTGAAAATCCTTGCCGGCTCGGAGAAGCCCGACGACGGATCGGTGCAGTGGCAACAGGATCTGCGACTGGCCTATGTCGAGCAAGAGCCCATGTTGAAACTGGACGCGTGCGTTTTCGATGTTGTCAGCGCCGGTGTTGCGGAAGTCATCGCGTTGATCGCGCAGTACAGCGAGGGCGACGGCGACCTGGACGCGATGCAGAGCGCCATCGAAGCCCGCGACGGATGGAATTGGGAGCAAACTGTTGCTGAGACGCTCGATCGCCTGCGTCTGGATGGAGCAGCACAGATCGAACACCTCTCAGGCGGGACTCGCAAACGCGTGGCGCTGGCACGCGCGTTGGTGGCCAAACCGGACATCCTTTTGCTGGACGAGCCCACCAATCACCTGGATCTGGAATCCATCGACTGGCTGGAGGGGCTGCTGGTCGAGTTCACCGGCAGCATCGTGACGATTACCCACGACCGGGCATTTCTCGACCGTGTTGCCACGCGCATCGTGGAGCTCGACCGTGGGCAGCTGCGTTCCTACCCAGGCAACTTTGCCAGCTACGTGCTGCAAAAGGAAGACCAGATGGCCCAGGAGGCGATCCTCAACGCGAAAGCCGACAAGTTGTTGGCGCAGGAAGAGGTCTGGGTTCGCAAGGGCGTAGAGGCTAGACGGACACGCAGCCAGAGCCGCATCAACCGGCTCGACCTATTGCGCGAACGCAGAACTGCGCGCCGGGACGTTGTTGGACGGGTTCGGATGGACCTGGACAAGGGCGCCTCTGGTGGAAAACTGGTCGCCGAACTCGACGACGTATCGCTGGCATTTGGTGCAAACCGGCTGGTCCAGCATTTCAGTGCCACGGTGGTACGTGGCGACAAGATCGGCCTCATTGGCGGCAATGGCGTGGGCAAGACAACCTTGTTGAAACTGATACTGGGCGAAATTGCCCCGGACAGCGGCAAAGCACGTTTGGGTGCGAATCTGCAGATCGCCTATTTCGATCAATTGCGCAACGCGCTGGATCTTGACGCCACTCTGGAGGATTTCATCAGCCCGGGCAGCGAATGGATCGAGATCGGCAACCAGCGCAAACACGTGAAAAGTTATCTGAGCGACTTTCTTTTCTCTCCAGAGCGGGCAAATTCGCCGGTTCGATCCCTGTCCGGTGGCGAGCGTAACCGTCTTCTGCTGGCGCGCTTGTTTGCGCGGCCGGCCAATGTGCTGGTGCTGGACGAGCCAACCAACGACTTGGACATCGATACGCTGGAATTGCTGGAGGACCTGCTGCAGGATTACGACGGTACCGTTTTCCTGGTCAGCCATGACCGCACGTTCCTGGACAATGTAGTCACCAGCACCATCGCCAACGAAGGGCCTGGCCTGTGGCGCGAATACGAAGGAGGGGTACAGGATTGGTTGCTGCAGTCCGCACGCGGCCGCGATGCAGTCGCGGCCCAGCGTCGCGCGACCAAACCATCAGCCGGTGTCATCGCTGTCGCGCCGCAGCGTGTCGTGGCGACGGCGTCAGCGCAACATGCGGGTAAGTTGACCCAAAAGGAACGCCGTGAACTGGACGAGGCGCTTGGCACGATTGAAAGCCTTGAGCAGGAGCAGGCGGCGCTGCGCCAAGAACTTGCCACCGGCGATCTGTACCAGCGTGACGCAGCACGCGCCAAGAAACTTTTTCTGCGCGATGCAGAACTCGAAAGGGCGATTTCCAGCGCCATGGGGCGGTGGGAAGAATTATCGGAACGCGCTTGAGGCAGCAAAGCGTCGGACACCAACAAGCCTCAGGCGAAGCACTAAAATTTTGACTCCGCTTCAGCGACTCCCGTTGGATCTGGATCACCCCGGATTGACTGAATGCCCTCCTACACCCACGATGATTCGCAGGCCAGAGCAGTGCGTATATTGCATCTGGAGGACTCGACCATCGATCACGAACTGGTGCAACATGCGTTGACGCGATCGGGCTTGCAATGCACGCTGGAGCGGGTCGAGACACTGCAGGAGTTTGGGCAAGCCGTGACTGCACGCGAGTTCGACGTGATCGTGGCCGACTACCGCTTGCGCGGTTTTACCGCCCTTGATGCCTGGGATCTGCTCCGCACACTGCCGAATTTTCCACCTTTTGTGCTTCTGTCAGGCGCGATCGGCGAAGCCGCCGCCGTCGCAGCCATCAAGCTGGGCATGGCTGACTACCTGCAGAAAGACGATGTCGCCAAACTTGCCCACGTCGTGCAGCGTGCCATCGACATGCAGCAAACCCGCCTCGCCAAAGACCGCGCGGATGCCGAACTGGCTTTGTCAGAACGGCGCCTGGCTGACTTTGCCGAACACCTGCAAGCCACGATCGAGCAGGAAAGAGCATCCATAGCACGGGAGATCCACGATGATATTGGCGGTGCGCTGGCGGCCGCGAAGTTGGATCTGGCATGGATCGGCCGCCATCTGAGCGATGAAAAAACCCTCAGCCACGTACACGCCGCTGCTGAAATGCTGCAGCATGCACTCGGCGCGAGCCAGCGCATCATGATGAACCTGCGCCCCGCCATCCTCGACCAGGGCCTGGTGGCGGCGGTAGACTGGCTGGCATCGGGCTTCGAACGGCGTACCGGAATCAAGACTGTATTTCGCGCAACCACAACAGACCATGAATTGACCAAGGAGGTCCAGTTGGCGGCTTACCGTACGGCGCAGGAAGCGCTTACCAATATTTCCAAACACGCGCGCTGCAATCATGTGTCGATCGATCTGACGGACAGCACCGACGTATTGACGCTCGAGGTCAGCGACAATGGTCAAGGGTTTTCTCCAGCGCTGATGGGCAAGCCCAAGGCTTTCGGTCTCAAAGGTTTGCATGAGCGCGCGAAAACCGTCGGCGGCTGGCTCGACGTCAGCACACGCGAAGGTCTTGGAACATCCATCATCCTGTCGGTTCCGCTGGTTCAGCCGGCACAAGCCAACATCCGGGAGGTCTCCGAATGATCCGTGTCATCCTGTGTGATGACCATGCAGTGGTGCGCCGCGGCATCCGGGACACCCTCGCAGAGGCAGTGGACATCCAGGTGGTCGGGGAGGCGGCGAGTTATTCGGAAGTGCGCGACATCCTGCGCTCTACGCCATGCGACGTGCTGGTGCTGGACCTGAACCTGCCTGGGCGGGGCGGGCTGGAGGTGTTGTCCAGCATCAAGGACACCGAACTGCAGGTCAAGGTTCTGATTGTCTCCATGTACCCCGAGGATCAGTATGCCATCCGATGTCTGCGTGCCGGTGCCCAGGGTTACGTGAACAAGGCGGGCGACCCGAGCGAACTGGTTGCTGCGGTTCGCACCGTGGCACATGGCCGCAAATACGTGAGCACGACGGTCGCCCAGATGTTGGTTGACAACCTGCATGCCCCGACCAACGAGGTCTTGCATTCCTTGCTGTCCGAACGCGAACTGCAGACCCTTTTGAAGATCGCCTCGGGCAGGCGCCTGGCCGATATTGCTACCGAGTTGATGTTGAGCCCCAAGACCGTCAGCGTTTACCGGTCCCGGGTCCTGGAAAAGCTCAAGCTGACCAACAATGCGGAATTGACGGTTTACGCCATCCGCAACAATCTGGTGTGACGCCGACAGCGGCAAAACCAGCGCTCAACGCCGCCCGAAAAGCTCCAGCATCTGCTCCATCAGCCCGGCAAAGGGTTGATCCAGCATCGGCAGGGTCGCCGCCACGCCCAGCAGGCCAACCAGCAGCGTGACAGGAAAACCAATGGCGTAAATATTCATCTGCGGCGCCACCCGGGACACGATACCCAGCGCCAGGTTGGCGAACATCAGCATGGCGACCACCGGCAGCGCTATCCAAAACGCACTGGAAAACAGCTTGGCGCCAAGTGTGTGCAGTTGCATGGTTGCCGCGGCCTGCAGAAAGTTCTGGTCCAGCGGGAAGGCGGTAAAGCTGTGCACCACCGCCATGATCAGCAACAGGTGTCCATTGAGAACGACGAACAACAATGCCGCGAGGTTGGCATAGAAACGACCCATGGCACTGGACTGGGCACTGCTGGACGGGTCAAAAAATGCGGCAAAACCCAAACCCATCTGGAATCCCACCACCTGTCCGGCCAATTCAACCGCCGCGAAAACCAGGCGTACCGTGAACCCGATGGCAAGGCCAATGCCGACTTGCTGTACCACGGCGCCCAGGGCATCGGGGCCAATGATGCTGATGAGCGCCTGGTCGGGCATGCCGGGTTGCGCCGCATAGGCGACAAAAAATGCCAAACCGATTTTGGCCCGCACCGGAAAGGCCCGGGACGACAACACCGGGGCTGCTGTGAACACCGCCAGGATGCGCAGGAACGGCCATAAAACCGGAGATACCCAAGCGGCCAGTTGGGCTTCGGTCAGCGAAATCAAGGTGCGCCCGTTCGGGTCAGCCCAGCGAAACCGGGATCATCTCAATGGTGCGCCGGATGTAATCGATCAGCACATTGAGCATCCACGGACCGGCCAATGCAAAGACAGCGACCGCTGCCACCAGTTTGGGAATGAAGGTCAGTGTTGCCTCATTGATCTGGGTGATGGCCTGGAACAGGCTCACGACCAGACCCACCACCAACACCACTCCCAGAACCGGTGCGGACACCATCAACAAGGTCAGCAGCGCCTCCTGCCCCATTGTCAAAACCATTTGTGCGTTCACGGCATGGGCCTCAGGTGACAAAGCTGGCGGCCAGCGACCCGATCAACAAGTTCCAGCCGTCAGCCAGCACAAACAGCATCAGCTTGAAAGGCAGCGCCACCAATACGGGGGAGAGCATCATCATGCCCAACGACATCAGGACACTGGCTACAACGATGTCAATCACCAGGAAAGGGATAAAGATCATGAAGCCGATCTGGAATGCCGACTTGAGTTCGCTGGTGACAAATGCCGGAACCAAAACCCGCAACGGCACGTTCTGGGCGGTCGATCCGACTGGCAACTTGGCCAGTCGCACGAACAACGCCAGATCCGACTGCCTGGTCTGCTTGCTCATGAACTGCCGCATCGGCGCTTCCGCCTTGTCCAGCGCCTGCTCAAAAGACATGGCATTCTTGCTGTAGGGCAGGTAGGCATCGTTGTATACCTTGTCCAGCGTCGGGCCCATCACAAAAAGCGTCAGGAACAACGACAAGCCAATGATCACCTGGTTCGGGGGCGACGACTGCGTGCCAAGCGCCTGGCGCAGCAGCGACAACACGATCACGATGCGCGTAAAGCCGGTCATCATCAACAAGATGGCCGGCAGAAACGACAACGTGGTGAAAAAAAGCAGCGTCTGGATCGGCACCGAATAACTCGCGCCCGATGGCCCACTGCCAACCAGCAGCGGCAGTTGCCCGGCCGTTTGTGCCGCCGCCGCCGCTGGCAACAAGCACCAGAACATGGCCAAGACCAGGGCCCGTGCCCGGCGCTGGGTCAGTCCGGCCTGGCCCGTCCGGCTTTTGCTGCATCCTGTGGCCATCACGATGACCCGGTTGCTGCAATCGCACCGACATGAGCCGGCTCTTCGCCGCCGCGCACCGCCTCCGGTGCAAGCGCGAAGTGGTGCAGGCAGGAAACCGATTGCTGCGTCACGCCCAGGATCAACATGGTCCTGGCCGCTGGTGGGCCGACCTCCACCGTCACCACCCGCTGGTGCGGGCCCACCGCAACCGCAGACACCAATCGGGTGGTCATGGCCTGGCCTGGTGCGCGCGCGTTGGCACGCGCCTGCAACCATTTGACAGCCGCCGGCAACATGGCCAGCAACACGACCATGATGGCCACCAGGGCCAAGGTCTGCGTCAGATCGCCCATCAGCCCTTGTTGATGCGGCGCAGCCGCTCGGACGGCGTCACCACATCGGTCAGACGGATGCCGAACCTGTCGTTGACGACCACCACCTCGCCTTGCGCGATCAGGTAACCATTGACCAGCACGTCCATCGGTTCGCCAGCCAGGGCATCGAGTTCCACTACCGAGCCCTGACCCAGCTGCAAAATGTGCTTGATCGACACCTTGGTGCGGCCCAGTTCCACCGACAGTTGCACCGGAATGTCCAACACCATATTGATATCGCGCACCGGGCCGTCGCCGGTGGCGTTGGCGGCAGAGAACGGCCGCGGCTGCTCTCCTTGCAATACGCTGCCGGCTTGCGGCCCTGCGGCCGCCTGTTCTGTGGCAGCTTTTTGTTCCGTCAAGGCCTCGGCCCAATCGGCCGCTGCATCCCCTGTGCCGGAGGAAGGCTGCTCCGGTTTGTCGTCAGTTGCCATGTCAATCTCCCTTCCAATCGTGTTCCTTGGCCCGCAGGTTCTTGTCGATGCGAATCGCGTATTTGGAGTTGTGCGTGCCGTAATGGCACTCGAACAACGGCACGCCGTCGACTTTGGCCTGGATCCGCGGCTCGCGGTCGAGCTCGATAAAGTCACCCGCTTTCATCGCCAGCAACTGCTCTACCGTGGTACGCGTCCGCGCCAGTTCCGCCACCATCGTTATTTCAACGGCCTGCATCTCCCGTGTCAGCAGGTTGATCCAGCGTCGGTCGACTTCAAGGGAGTCGCCCTGGGTCGACGAGTAAAGCACATCGCGAATCGGCTCCAGCGTGGCGTAGGGCAGACAGACATGGATCGACCCGGCAATTTCGCCGATCTCCAGTTGGAACGATGTGGCGATGACAATTTCGCTCGGCGTTGCCACATTCGCGAACTGGGGTTGCATTTCTGAGCGCTGGTAGACCAGTTCGATCGGATAGATGCCTTGCCATGCCTTTTTGTACTCCTCGGCAATCACGGCAACGATGCGTCCGATGACACGGTTTTCGGTGGCCGAGAATTCACGGCCCTCAATACGCGCCTGGAATTTCCCGAGGCCACCGTACAAGGTGTCGATGACTCCGAATATCAGGGATGGCGCACACACCACCAGGGCATTGCCACGCAAGGGTCGCACAGCCATGACGTTGAAGTTGGTAGGCACCGCCAGCTCACGCAGGAACGCGCTGAAACGCTGCACTGCGATCGATCCGACCGATATCTCGGGTGTCCGCCGGATGAAGTTGAACAAGCCCAGCCGCAGGTTGCGGGCAAACCGTTCGTTGACGACCTCCATGGTCGGCATGCGGCCGCGCACAATGCGCTCCTGGCTCGACATGTCATAGACCCGCACCTCCCCGTCCTGGGCCGCATCCTGGGCCACCGCCGGGCTCTCGCCCGTCACACCAACAAGCAGTGCGTCGACCTCTTCCTGGGACAGAAATGATTCACTCATGGCATATGCGGATGCAGCGGGGTCACTGCACAATGAAGCTGGAGAACAAGACGCGGCGTACCGGTGGCTCCTCTTGCGGCTTGTCCTTTTTTGGCTTGGACTTCTTGCTGGCGGCCGGTGTCTTTTCGGCATCGCCAGCGTCAGCTGGTGGCACACCGCCGAATGGCCGTGAAGCCACCAGCAGAATGTCTGTAGCCAGTTTCTCCTTGCCCTCGATCTGAAGCAACTCTTCGGATGTGCGTTGTGACACCAACAGCAGGACACCACTGCGAATGGTGGGCAAATACTGCTTTACCTTGTCGACAGCCTTGGAGTCGGCCAGCTCCAATGTGATGCCGATTTGCGCCACCTTCTCGCCGCCCGCATCAGCCAGATTGACCACCATGTTGTCCAGTGGCAAATAGGTTGGGGGTCCGCTTTGTTCCACCTTGGCTACCGGCGCCTCCTCCTCACCTTCCAGCGCCGCAGCACGTTGCTTGCTGATGTAAAACCATGCCCCGCCGCCGGCCAGCGCCAGTACCACCAGCAGTATCGCCAGGATGATCAGCAGCTTCTTGCTTTTGGGTGGTGCAGCCGCGACTTCAGCAGGTTTGTCAGACACGGTTTATCCAGAGTGAGGAGATCGGCACTTGATTATTGATGGCCACAACAGGGCCGAAGGGTCAATTAGGGGCACAAAACCATGGTATTCCATCCGCTGGGCATCGAGCGGGGTCAGACAAACACGTCGATCGAGCGGCCGCTGCTTCCTGCGCGTTGGGGTCCACGCGCCTGGGCTGGATCGGCGGCGGCCTGCAGACTGGTCTCCCGCGTGCCTTCGCCGCGTTGCGCTTGCGCGCCGGAATCCCGATGGGCCGATGTGCCGACAAAACCGCCGGAAAGCATGAGCCCATCGGACTTGAGCATGTCGCGCAGCTGCGGCATGGCGTCGCTGAGAAGTTTGCGCGCCTCCGGCTGGTCAGTACGGAACTCCACCGTGGCCTCATTGCCCTGCACCGACACACTGACATCCACCGACCCGCCACCCGGCGAGTCGAGCTGCAGTTCGGCACTCTGCACACCGCGTGTAACCCAATAGTGCACACGTTGCGCGATAGTCACTTCCCCCGCCGCCTTCATCGGGTCCATCACATAGCTGCTGGAGTCGAACGCTGCTGATGCGTCCAGGCCACCGGGCATTCCTGGTGCTGCCGGCTCAAACCCGGACGCTGCGCCTGACCATCGCGCAGGCAAACGCTCCGGCTCTCGCGTGCCGGAAAATTCCTTGACCATGCCAAAGACTGCCGCCAGTGTTGCGGGACCAGGCGTCAATCGCTGCTCGGCCATCTGCACTGGGCTGGGGGAGCCCTGTGGCTTGGCCGCATCAACGCTGGCCTGGGTGTCCACCCATCGGGTACGGGTCTTGGACGGGACCACCGGCGCAGTGTGCGATGCACCAGGTTGATCCGGGTTGGCAGCCGACAGCAGCGTCGAATCCATGGCCGACCGCCCGGGCGAGTGCTCCAACGCGTCTGTCACGACCGGAGCCATGTCCTGGCGGACTGCCCCTGCGCCCATCGCCATCGCAGCAACCCTGTGTGCAGCTGGTGCCGGCGTCAGACCGGACAGCACAACCGCTCCGTTCCCTGCTGTCGGCAGTGACTCGGCCAACGACGCGATCTGCCGGGCGCCCAGGGCAGCCTGCGCCACGACTGCGGCGATGCCACATTGTTCGGTCGCATCGAACCCATCGGGCGCCGGATCGACAGGACCCATGGCGTTGGCGACAGCAGACTCGGCCGGCGTATGCCGCAGGTCGGGCGAAAACCCCGACACGATGGACTTGTCGCTTTCCGCTGGAGGTATTGTCGAATCGGACGACTGGAGATCCGGCTCCGCACCCAAAGCATTCAGCAGAGCCAGGAAAGTCGGCGCGGCCGCGTTGGAGCTTGACTGGCGGGCCTGGGCTGCATGGCCGGCAGTCGACCGGCTGCTCTCTGAACGTGGTGTCGGGGGTGTCGGGACGCTGTTGTCGATGCTCATGATATTCCCATGGAATCCGGTGTTTTTCGATGCCGCCGATGCTGCAACGCGGCGAGTTCATCCATCTGTTTTTGTTCCTGCCTGGAGCGCTGACGCTGGATCGCCAGCAGCCGCTTTTCCAACAGCAGCGAGAGTGCCGCGATGCGTGTCTCAATCTGCAACAAGCGTTGCTGGTGTGTGCGCAGGTTGTGCTGCTGCCGCTGCAGCGCCTGCTGCTGCAGACTGATCGCCTGCTGCAGTCGCTGCATGAATTGGCCGAAATGCTGCAGCGTGTGCGGCGTGGTGTGTTGCCCTGCCGCCAGTCCCCATCGGTTCTGGGTCTCAGAGGCATAACTGCAAAGTTGATCCAACTGCCCCGTGGCAGCAATACACAGCCGTTGCGTTTCCTGCAGTTGCACCAATACCTGGTCGCGCTGCTGCTGGGCGACCTGTTGTGCCGTGTGCAGCATCGTCAACCCCGCCATGACACCCACACACTGAGTGAATGTTTCACGCTGACTCCAATAATGCCTGCATGCCGACCAGACTGTCGGACAGTGTCGCTGACTCAAACATGTCCTGCCGCAAAAAATCCTCCATCGGACCATGCAACTCGATGGCCCGGTCCAGCACCGGGTCCGACCCGCCGACATAGGCGCCGATCTGCACCAGGTCGCGGCCTTTGTCGTAGGCCGCGCTGACTGCGCGAAAACGCCGCGCCGACTCGAAATGCGTGCGCTTCACCACGTTGTGCATCACGCGTGAGGCCGATTGCGCAATGTCGATCGCCGGATAGTGCCCTGCCTCGGCCAGCGCGCGGGACAACACCACATGGCCGTCCAGTATGGCTCGTGCCGCATCCGCAATGGGGTCCTGTTGATCGTCTGCCTCCGCCAACACCGTATAAAAGGCCGTGATCGAGCCAACTCCGTGCAATCCGTTGCCGCTGCGCTCCACGAGTTGCGGCAGCTTGGCGAAACATGACGGCGGATAACCCCGCGTTGCCGGGGGCTCACCAATCGCCAGCGCAATTTCGCGTTGCGCCATGACGTAGCGGGTCAGCGAATCCATCAGCAACAACACGTGTTTTCCGCGGTCGCGAAACCATTCGGCAACCGCCGTTGCGTACGCCGCTCCCTGCATGCGCAACATCGCCGGCGCATCGGCCGGAGCCGCCACCACCACGGACCGAGCTCGCCCTTCCTCGCCCAAGTTGTCCTCAATGAACTCCTTGACCTCCCGCCCACGCTCACCGATCAGACCGACCACGATCACGTCGGCCGACGTATAACGGGCCATCATGCCCAACAACACACTTTTGCCGACCCCAGAGCCTGAGAACAGACCGATGCGTTGACCACGCCCGACGGTCAACAAGGCATTGATGGCGCGCACACCAGTATCCAGCACCTCGCGGATGGGCGCCCGGTCCATGGCATTGACCGGCGTGCGATCCAGCGGCAAGGAGGAAACGTCGCTCAGCGTCCCGCGCCCATCCATCGGCACGCCGTGCGCATCCACCACCCGACCCAGCAACCCGGCGCCGAGTGGCAGGCGCAACAAACCGGCGCCGAGTTGCGCCACGCTGCGCGCCGGCTCACCAAAACGCGGCACCGGCACAAATGGTGCGGCCGGCGTCACACGCGCGCCGCTGGACAGACCATAAATATCACCCGCCGGCATCAAAAACGTGCGGTCGTTCGAAAAACCAACAACCTCGGCCAGCACCGGTGGTTGCGCCTGCATCGACACCAGGCATTGGGCACCCACCGGCATGCGTAATCCGCTGGCCTCCAGCACCAGGCCGGCCAGGCGAGTGAGCGTACCGCGCACCTCAAGCGAACTACCTTGTTGCACGGCATGGCTGGCTGCCGCGAGGTAGTTCTGCCAAGCATCAGGCGTTTGGTTGTCCGGCATCAGTCGTCCCAGGCCAGTTCCAGCCCTAGCTTGGCCACCACCCGACGCCAGCGCGTTTGCAGCGTCGCGTCCACCACGGTGCCTGCCGACTCGATGATGCACCCGCCCGGTTTCACCGACGCATCTGCCACCGCCTTCAACGCCAGCCCTTCAAACACGGCGCCCAGGGCCTCGCGCACTACCTCCACATCGATCGCGTTCAGGCGTATCGTCGCAAACTGGTTATCCGCTGCCAAGACGGCAAGTCCTTCACGAACCACCGGCTGCAACACATTCGGATTGACCGACAACTCATGCCGCAGCACCTGGCGCGCCATCTCGACGGACAGCTCCAGCACACCCTGTGCCATGGTTTGTCGTGCCTGTTCCACCTGCGCCTGCGCTGCCGCCAGCAATGCCGCAAGCCGATGCGCAGCGTCCTGCCCCTGCACACGCGTGTACTCGACCATGCGCTGCTCGGCTTCCACTGCGGCATGCGCGCGTCCCTGGGCAAACCCCTCCGCGAAAGCCTGCGTGCGCACCACATCGTCGCGCGCGGCTTGGGCCAAATCCTCCTCGGTCTGCGCCTTCGCCACGGCACGCAGCGCAGCCGAATCCACGGCACCAAAACTCCACTGCGCAACGGCGTCGATCTCTTCACCGGGAATAAAGCGTGACAGGTTACGCATGGAGCCTGGGCCTAGGGATGCTCTGCATAACTCGCGCCGCGCGCGGCGTGGATTTTGCGGGATGAGACGCAAGGCGCAAAACCGCGCCCCCGAAGGGGTTCGGCCCAAAACAGGCCCTTTGCCCACCAAACCATTTGCGTGTGCCTCGGGCACACGCCGCACGGTGTTGGCGTGCAAATCATCCCGTTTTGGA
>JANOTG010000457.1:0-7624 GCA_031416215.1 Betaproteobacteria bacterium | reverse complement strand
TGCCGGACACCTCGTAGCGCAGGCGGTGGCCGTCGCCGACGTCAAGCATGTCGGTGTGGTACGGCTCGATCGGGGGGTGGAGAGGGCGCATCGACGGTGTAATGGAAGCGGTCATCGTGTCATCCTGGGTCGGCAAAACTGTTGGCGGGCTTCGGTCCGCTTGAGGGCGCTATTGCAAGCTGGAAAACAAACACCACCCACCCGCACCCGCCTACCGACCAATCCACCGAATCAGGCAACAGCGGGAAATCTGTTCAGAGGTGGGCCTGCTGCGCGCAATTTTCGCCGCAGTGTGCGAGTTTGACCATGCCATAGCAGGTCAGGGACACACTCGCCATGATGGGGAGCAGACCGGGGAACAAACCCACTGTGTCGCCCCCGAAACCCAGCATTCATGCGGCTTTCATACGAAAATTCGATCCCCTCCGGGCAGGCCAGTAATCACGCAACGACTTGCTGCCAATCAGGCAGTTCATCGGCCACCGGTTGTGACAGGGTGACTTTGTTGTGCGCATTGCCTGTCCCGGCCTCGCAGCGATCATTGGATGAGCGGAATGGGCGCCAACTGCGGCCTCAAGAGCCCAGATAGGTGCCGCCGTTCACGTGCAGTACCTGCCCAGTCACAAATCGCGCCTGTGCGCCGGCCAGCCAGGCGACCGCGTCCGCCACTTCGTCAGCCGTTCCACGGCGCCCGAGCAGTGGTGTGTGCTGGTTGTGGTGCTGCGGCGTGCCGGTGGTGCTGCTGCCCTTGCGCACGGTGTCGATCATTCCTGGGGCCACGCAGTTCACCGTGACCTGGTGCGGTGCCAGGTCATGCGCCAGGGCGCGCGTCAGGCCCACCAGACCGGCCTTGGCGGTCACCACATGGACCCGGTTCAAAGCCCCGGTATGGGCGGTCAGCCCGCCGATGTTCACGATGGCGCCGTCCTGCGCGCGTTGCAGGTAGGGCAGTGCTGCCTGGGTGCAATGGAAGGCGCCATCGAGCACAACCGCCAACGTATTGCGCCATTCTTCGCTGGACAGTTCGGCCAGCGCGGATTCGCGGCGTATCGCGGCGTTGTTGACCAGCACGTCGAGGCGCCCGAAACGCGCCGCGATCTGCTGCAGCATGGCGCGCACCGCCTGCGCATCGGTGACGTCGGCCACACACAACATGGCTGGAGCGCCAAGCGCCTGCAACGCGTCCACCACCGCCTGCCCTTCCTGGACCGAACTGCGCACATTGACCACCACGGCCAGTCCGTCGCGCGCCAGGGCGAGCGCGATGGCCCGACCGATATTGCGCCCGGCTCCCGTGACCAGTGCAACCCGGCGCGACTCCCGCATAGCCGGGGCGGTGTCGTTCATGGCGCGGCTCCGGCGAGCTTGGTCAATGGCAACGGCGTGTCGCCGAATGCGGCGTCGACACACGCCAGAACGGCACCGGTCTGCGCGGCATCCAGTCCGCCGTGGCTGCAGTTGGCGCGAAATTTTTGCGTCAGGTCGGCGTCACTGAGCGGATGTTCGGCCCCGCCCTTGAAAAACCCCTGACGCTCCTCCAGCACTGCGCCGCCGTGCAGGGTAACCCGGACATGGCCGGTGAACCGTGTCGGATACGGATTGGCCAGGTCGACCTGGTAACGCACCTTGGCTGCCAGCGCGCGCAGATCAGCGCGCTGCACCACCGCTTCGGTATAGGCGGCAAGGCCAGCATCGTCGAGAACCAAGCCGGCGGCGATGGCATAGGGGATGCTGAACTTGGCTGCATACGCATTGGGCGGTGCCGCCTTCAGCGCCAGTGGCTCCCACAGGCGGTGCACGATGCCCTCGGCGGTCTCGCATTCGATGGACTGCACCTGCTCGGCCGTGACACCGCGCCGGCGCAGCGCCCGCGCGCAGTCGATGTAGGGGTGGGCCATGGTTCCGCAGGCATACGGCTTGAACGCGATCGTGGTCCACAACCAGCGCTCGCCAAAACCCTCCAGCATGGCTTCGAAGTTGCCCTGCGACGTGTTGGCAAAACCATGAAACAGCCCATGGGTGCCCTCGAACACCGTGGCGGGGCCCTTGAAGCTGTTCTGCGCCAGCCGTACCGCGCGGTAGGCCGACTGGGCCGCCCAGCCAGGGTGCATGCGTTTGGTCCAAGAACCGTCGGCCAGGTATTCGATGATGCCGCCTGCCATGCTGCCGGCCAGGCCGAACGCGTCCACCAGTTGCGCCTCGGAAAGACGCATCGCCGCGCCGATGCCGGCCACGGCGCCGAACACGCCAAAGATGGCCGTCGGGTGAAAACCCGCCTTGTGCACGCGGGTCGGCGCCACGGCGCACAAACGGCAGGTCACCTCGACGCCGAGCGCGACGCCGCGCAACAGGGCGGCACCGTCGAACTGGTGGCGTTGGGCCGCCGCCAGCAGGGCCGGAACGACTACGGCACCGGCATGCACCGGTCCGCCCTCGTAGGTGTCGTCAAAATCCTCGCCGTGTGCCGCAATGCCGTTCACGAACGCCGCTGCCTCGACACCATAACCCTGGGACACGCCGATCACGGTGCTGGGACCCGGCTGCTCGACGGCGGACAACGCGGCGCGCACATAGTCTTCAGCGCGTGCGGCCATGCAGATGCCCGCCACGTCCATCAGCAGACGGCGCGCCACAGCGTGCGCCAGCGGATCCCGCTCGGGACGGGACTCGACCACGGCATGCGCCAGCCGCGCGGCAATGGTCACGGGGTGGGTCGCAGTGGCACTCATCGATCAGACCCTTTCACGCGAAACTCCTTCAAGCTGGTGTAGACGGTAAGCACCAAGGCCAGGCCCAGCAGGCCGGCAGAGACCGGGTCGGTGACGAAGATCGAATGTTCGCCGCCGGAGATCAACAGGCTGCGCCGGTAGTTGGATTCCACCATGTAGCCGAGCACCAGACCGAGCACCATCGGCAGCACCGGGATTCGCAGCAGACGCATGATGTAGCCGAGTACCCCGACTGCCAGCACCAGGGCAAGGTCGAAGACACTCTGGTGCAACGCATACACACCAGTCATCACCAGTGCCAGGATGCCGGCGATCAGGTAGGGCTTGGGCCGGTTCACCAGCCAGATGCAGGGCGTGAGGATGACCAGGCCGATCAGCAGCATGGCGATATTGGCAAACAGCAATCCGCCATACAGGCCGTAGATCACGTCCGGTGCCTTCTGGAACAACATCGGGCCGGGCTGCAGGCCATGGATCAGGAACCCGCCCATCAGGATGGCTGCCGAATTGGAGCCCGGTATGCCCAGGCTCAGCAGCGGAACCAGGGCCGTGGCGGTCACGACGTTGTTGGCCGCCTCGGGCGCAGCCACTCCTTCGGGCGAGCCATGGCCATACTCTTCGGGGTGTTTGGACCAGCGTTTGCTCTCCGAATAGGCCATGAAGGCCGCTACGGTGCCCCCGGCGCCGGGCGTGACGCCTTCGAAGGTGCCCACCGCGGCGCCAATGGCTTGCGGCCGGAACAGGCGCTTCCACATCGCCCAGTCGGGCAGCTTGAGGCGCGACGCAGCCGCGTCGGCTTTGGCCCAGGCCGGCTCGCCGATCTGCACCAGCATCTCGGTGACCGCGAACAGCCCCACCATGATGATGATCGGCTTGACGCCGTCGATGAGGTGCGGCGAGCCAAAGGTGAAGCGCGACACGCCGGAGACCGGATCACTGCCGACAAACGCGATCATGAGCCCGACGCAGGCGGCCAACAGGCCCTTGAGCAGCGAACCGCCCGACAGGCCCGCAATCACCGACAGCCCCAGCACACCGAGTGAAAAATAGGCGGCCGGCGTAAATGCCAGTGCGACCTTGGCCAGGCTCTCGGTGGCCAGCACCAGCACCAGCAAACCAAACAGACCGCCGACCAGGCCAGACACCAGCGAGATGCCGAGCGCCTCGCCGGCCTTGCCCTGGCGCGCCATCTCGAAACCGTCGATCACGGTGGCGGCAGCGGAGTTGGTGCCGGGTGTGCGGATCAAGATGGCCGGTATCGAGCCCCCGTACTCGGCCCCTACATAGACGCTTGCCAGCAGGACAATAGCCACGGTCGGTGGCATGCCCACGGTGAACGGCAGCAGCAGCGCCATCGCGATCGACGGCGAAATCCCGGGCAAGGCGCCACCGAAAATACCCCAGAGCACACCACCGAATGCCGCCGCTATCACCCCGAGCGACACCAGACCGCCCATGGCCTGCAAAAACGCGTCCATCGCTCAGCCGGAAAAAAGTGAACGCCAGATGCCCGTCGGCATCCGAACGCGCAAAGCCAGGTCAAAAACCAGCCACAACAGCGGCCCGGTCAGGACGGTGAAACCCAGCAGCACAGGCACCTGTCGGCCGCCTGCAAACCAGGCTACCGCCGCCGCCATCAGACCCACCGACACAACGTAACCCAGCCAGGGCAATACCAGCAGATAGACGGCCAGGATCAGCAACAAGCCCGCGGCGAGGCCATGCAGACGCAGGCGGGACGCTCCGGGTTCGGCCAACCCGGATTCGGTTGGCGCCGGGGGGCCGCTTGCCATCAGACCCTTGCAAATCAGCGCCACCGACGCCAGCGCCATCAGCCCGCCGACCGCCACGGGAACACCCGACGCCCCGACCGGATCGGCCAACAGGCTGTCCTCGATGCGCCGCGCCGCCAGAATGTAGAACGCCGAAAAGGCCAGCCCGCCACTGCCCGCGACCAACGCGGCGGCGCGGTCACCGATCACAGCGGTCATTTCACCAAGCCCAGTTCCTTGAAGGATTCGGTGGTCTCGGCCGCCACTTCGGCGGTGAACTTGCGCGCCGCCTCGCGTCCCATCACGATCGGTGTGAGGTGCTCGCGGGTGTATTCCGCCTTGTAGGCCGGCAAGGCGATCACCTTGCGAATCGCGTCTTCCCAGGCCTTCGCCACATTGTCCGGCAGGCCCTTGGGACTGGCCAGGCCGCGGAACTTGCGCACCACGACGTTGAATCCCTGCTCCTTGGCAGTCTGCAGTTGGGGCAGGCCCTGCAGCCGTGTTTCGGACAAGGTGGCGAGCAGGCGGATCTTGCCGGCTTCGAGTTGCCCCTGAATCTCCTGCATCTCGCCGATGCCGATGTCGTAGGTGCCGTTGAGCACGCCGATCATCTGATCACCACCACCATCGTGGCTCACGATCGGCACCTTGACGCCGGCAGCCCGTGCCAGCCGCTCCATCGCAATGCGCTCCAGCGAGGCCGGGTTGGAGGCGCCCCAGCGCGACTTGCCCGGATTGGCCCGCGCAAAGTTGATCACCTCCGTGAGCGACTTGTAGGGAGACTCGGTGCGGGTATAAATGATCTCGGGGTCGAGGAAGACGATGACCACCGGGTCCAGGCCGTCGTATCCGACGGGTGGCTTGGACAACAGCGTGGTCTGGATGTAGGTCGGTGTCGTACCGTAGAAGATCGAGCCATCCGGCGCGCCTTTGGCCACTGCGGCTACAGCTGTCGCGCCGCTGCCGCCACGAATGTTCTCCACCGCAAAGCTGGTTTTCATCACTGTGGCCAACTGTTTGCTCAGATCGCGCAGAAACACATCGGTGCCGCCACCCGGGCTGGAGTGCGTCACCAGCGTGACCCGGCTGACCGGGTAATCGGCCGGCTGGGCTTGCGCCGCCGATGCGGCAAAAAAGACCACACCGAGTGTGGCCAGCAGATTCTTGGCTTTCATGGGTTGTCTCCAGTCGGTTCGAGGGGCGCAATAACGCGGCAATTCCAGCAGTCCGGGTAAAAGTCTGATAAAGATCGTATACGAAATGATCACCATGTCAATCGGGGGAAGTCCCGGCGTTGGCGTGGCACCGGTGTGTGGGCGACGTGCCGGGTTGCAGCCATCAGGGCCGGGCCAGGCGCGCCAGACCTCGCACGTCGGCAGCCTGACCCACCGTCCAGCAGGCTTGCAGCAGTCGGCTGCTGCGTTCGGCGCCCAGCACCGGGTCCGACAGGCCGTGGAACTTGCCCTCCAGTTGGGCGTCACCCATGGGGTTTTGCAACGAGCCGATGGCATGCTCCACGAAAACATGAATTCTGCGGCCATCGCGCAGGACGGCGGTGACATCGGCACTGGCCTCGTCAATCGCGTTGTCCACGGTCGCCACCACCTTGCGCCGCAACGCCACCATGTCCGGGCGGTTCACGACCGCGTCGGAAAACTCGTCCTCGGCGGCACAACCAAACGCCAGCCCGGCGGCGCAACCGTGGTAGACACTGAACTTTGCCTGCAACCCATCCGCCGGTTCCTTCTTGCCCGTGAGCTCCAGCACCAGCGAATGCACCTTGAGCTCGATACGCTCGATCTGCTCCGGCAACACCCCCTGAGCACGCAACTGCACGCAGGCGTCGATGCTGGGATGGATGACGATGCCGCAGGCGAAGGGTTTGTAGCTGTTGAAGGAAATCTCGAAGCGTTGGCCGAGCGCATCGCTGATCTCGCGCCAGTCGTTCTTGGTCGACACGGTCTGCATCATGCCGCGTGGCGCCTCCAGCGCCTTGGGGCTCGCAGTGAAGCCCTTGCTTGCCAGCAGCGCAGACATCAGCCCGCCACGTGCAGCAGCTCCCGGGTGGAACGGCTTGGTCATGGTGCCGAACTGCTCGCGCACGCCCACCGGTTGCGAGGCGGCGATACCCAGCGCCATCGCGGTCTTGCCGCTGTCCAGGCCGAGCAGCCGTGCGCAGCCGGCCGCCGCGCCCAGTGTGCCGGTGGAGCCGGTGATATGCCAGCCGCGGTCGTAGTGCTCCGGATACATGGCGTTGCCGACGCGGCAGGAGACATCGATGCCCAGCACCAGGGCATCGATCAGGGCGCGTCCGCTGGCACCGGTGTGCTCGGCCAGTGCCATCAGCGCCGACGCCACCGGGCCGGCAGGATGGATGATGGTCTTGAGGTGGGTGTCATCGAAATCGAAGGTGTGTGAGGTGATGCCGTTGATGAGGGCGGCACTCGCCATGTCGACCTGCTCCGCGCGCCCAAGCAGGCTGGCCTGCGCAGCGGGCTGCAGCAATTGGGCCGCGGCCAGCGCGGCGTCGGCGGCCTCATGGCGGGCCGCGCCAACGGCGCACCCGAACCAGTTCAAAAATGTGCGATGTGCTTCATGGTCCACTGCCGCAGACCATCCACCGGATACAAACCCGGGGTGCGTGGCCACGAACTCGGCCAGGATCTGGGTGACGGGCGGGGCGTTGTGGTCAGCGGCGACCTGGGTATTGCGTGCCATGGATGCTCTCAGGGATAAAGGGAGGGGTGGTCGGGCGCAGCGCCATGCCAGGCGGCTGCGCTCAGCTGTCGAGCTGGATGTTGCGTTCGCGCGCGACCTTGGTCCAGCGGGCGATGTCCATGCGCACGAATTCGCCGAAGGCCTCCGGTGTCATGGGCATGGGCTCGATGGCTTCGATCGACAGCTTTTCGCGCAGGTCGGGCATCTTCAGCACCGTCGCCAGGCTTTCGTTCAACTGGCGGATGATCGCCGCCGGCATGCCCGCCGGCCCCATCACGCCATACCACTGCTGGGCGTCGAAGCCCTTGAAGCCGGACTCGTCGAGCGTGGGCAGGTCCTTGAACTGGGCATGGCGCTGCGAGCCGGTGACCGCCAACGGCCGAATCCGCCCGGAGCGGATATGCG
>JANOTG010000456.1:0-12048 GCA_031416215.1 Betaproteobacteria bacterium | reverse complement strand
CAGGCAGCACGGGACGAGGGCCTCTCGGTGTCGTGGCTGGCGGTCCGTTCGGGTGGCAAGAACTTCCTTTTCCCGTTGGCCCAATCCGGCGAGATTTTCCCCATGTCGGTGCTGCAGCCCCTTCCCTATTCCATGCCGTGGTTTCGCGGCGTGGTGAATTTGCGTGGCGGACTGTACGGGGTGGTTGACACCGCTGCCTTTGTTTCCCAGGATACGTCGGCCAATGTCCCGGACGTTGCCAAGGCGGCGGCCGAGGCCATGATGGTGACGCTCAATGCGGCGCTCGATGTGAATTGCGCGCTGCTGGTGGACAAGCTGGCCGGCTTGCGCAATCCGGACAGTTTCATTGCCGCCCAGGCGCCCCCGGCTGGGGGCGCGCCGTATCTGGGCAACCAGTTCACCGATGCCGATGGTCACACCTGGCAGGAGATCAATCTTCAAACGCTGTCGCAGCTTCCCCGTTTTTTGAACATTACTGCTTAAGTGCACACCTGAGGCATCATCATGTCCGTAGACCGGCTCAAGCGTTTTTTTTCGAAAACCATCATGGACACCGGCCGCGATTCGCGCAATCCGGCTGAAACGTCGATGCAACCGGACCCGGCCGATTCCGTGGCGCCGGACGCGTCTGTGGTGGAGGCAGCGCCACCCGTGGTCCTGGCCCCGGGCATGGTGATGCTGCCCCTGTTGGGCACCCGCAGCGTGGCTGAACACCAGCAAGTGCTTCTGATCGGACTGTCCGTGTCGGTGATCCTGTTCGCGGCGGTTGCAGCCTTTGCATTGCGGTTGTCCGGTCAGGCTGGGCAGCAGATCAGTGCCGTCGGTCAGTCGCTGATGCAATCGCAGCGACTTGCCAAGTCGGTATCCCAGGCCGTTGTCGGCGCCACCCAGGCCTTTCCCGACGTGGCCGAAAGTGCGACGGTGCTGGCGCGCTCGGTGCGTGGCCTGAAGTCCGGTGATGGGGAGCAGCGCCTGGACGCGGTCGATGGGTCACATCAGGAAGAGGTGGGTGACCTGCTGCCGTTTATCGACCGGGCGGAGAAAGGCGCAGCCACCATCATGACCCAGCAAGCGGTACTGACGCAAATCGGCGCGTCGCTGCGCCAGATCAACCGCCAGTCGGGTGAGCTGCTGGACATAGCCGAATCGGTAGTGGCACAGAAGCTGCAGCAAGGCGCTTCGGCGGGCGAAATCGCCGCTGCCGGCCAACTGGTCATGCTGACCCAGCGCATCGGGAAGTCCTCCACCGAATTCCTCACGGCCGACGGCGTGAGCCCGGAAGCGGTGTTCCAAATGGGCCGCGACCTGAACTCGTTCAAGGACATCGCGCAGGGTCTGTTGCAGGGCAGCGCCGAGCTGCGGTTGCCTGCGGCGCGTGATGCGCAGACGCGCCAGCAGTTGGAAAGTCTGATCAAATTGTTCGAGCAGACCCGCGAACAGGCCAGCTCGGTACTGGCAAATTTGCGTGGACTGGTGGCGGCGCGCGAGGCCCAGACTCTGGTGCTCAAGGACAGTGAGCCATTACGTGCCAAACTGGAGCAGTTGCAGAAGAACTTGTCCGCAGGCACCGACCTGGGCGCCGGGTCGATCGTCGCTCTGCTGATTGCGGCAGCACTTGCAGCCCTGTGTGTCTATGGGCTGGTGAGCATTCTTTTGCGGGAGGGACTCAATCGTCAGACCGTGGCGCAGACGCAGATGGTGGATGCGGAGCGCATGCAGCTCGAGGCCAAACGCGTCAATGATGCCAACCAGGCCGCGATTCTGCGCCTCATGAACGAATTGCAGACGGTCGCCGAGGGCGACTTGACGCAACAGGCTACCGTGACGGAGGACATCACCGGTGCCATTGCCGATTCGGTGAACTACACGGTGGAGGAATTGCGCACGCTGGTGGCCAGTGTCCAGAGCACGGCGTCGCGTGTGGCCCAGACCACCTCGGACGTGGACGCCACATCGACCGAGCTGCTGGCCGCATCGAACGAGCAGATGAACGAGATCCAGGCCACTGGCCAGTCGGTGCTGGCGATGGCGTCGCGTATCAATGCCGTGTCGGGTCAGGCACAACAGTCGGCCGAGGTGGCGCGGCAGTCCCTGCAGGCGGCCGAATCGGGACTGCATGCGGTGCAGAACGCGATTGGCGGCATGAATGCCATCCGCGACCAGATTCAGGACACCTCGAAGCGCATCAAGCGGCTGGGGGAATCATCACAGGAGATTGGCGAAATCACCGAGTTGATCTCCGATATCACTGAACAAACCAACGTGCTGGCGCTCAATGCAGCCATCCAGGCCGCTTCGGCCGGTGAGGCCGGGCGCGGCTTCTCGGTGGTGGCAGAGGAGGTTCAGCGGCTGGCGGAGCGGTCCGCCGACGCGACGCGGCAGATTTCTGCGTTGGTGCGCACCATCCAGACAGACACACAGGACGCGGTTGCGGCCATGGAGCGATCGACCCAGGGTGTGGTGGAGGGCGCCAAGTTGTCAGATGACGCCGGAGCGCGGCTGACCGAGATCGAACAGGTCTCGCGGCGCCTGTCTGAGCTGATCCGCGAAATTTCGGATGCGGCTTCGCGCGAGGCCGCATTGGCCAATACGGTGGCCGACAGCATGCAGAGCATCTTCGCGGTGACCGAGCAGACCAGCGATGGCACGCGTTCCACCGCCGGCCAGGTGAGGGAGCTCTCGCGCATGGCAGAAGAGCTGCGGCAGTCGGTGGCCCGCTTCAAGATCGCCTGATACCCGCCGGCACACAACGGTCTATCGCAGGAGTGCTCAACCAGATGCAAACACACAGTACCGCGCCGGGCGACAACGAAATGGCAAGCAACGACCTGGGTCCGCTGGCCTGGGTACTGGACGAGTTGCGCAAGTCGCTCGATGGTGCGACCAAGGCGATGCGCCGCTTTGTGCGCGATGCCGAGCAGGCCCGAGGTTCGGACCTGGCCGAGGTCGACTCCAGCCAGCTGCGTATCGCGCGCCAGCAGCTGCACCAGGCCGTCGGTGCGCTGGAAATGGTCGGTCTGGGCGCGCCCGCCAAGGTATTGCGTGCCATGGAGGCGTTGGCGCAAAAGTTCGTGCAGCGACCTGAGTTGTGCAGTGACGATGCCGCCGCAAGGGTCGAGCGCGCCAGTTTTGCGCTCACCGAATACCTGGAAGGTGTACTCAAAGGCAAAAATGCGTCCCCGGTGGCGCTTTTTGTGCAGTACCGTGACGTGATCGAATTGGTCGGCGGTGACCGTGTGCATCCGGCGGACCTGTGGCCCAACGAATGGCGCTGGATCGACGCGCCGACCGATGCTGTGGTGCCACCCCTGGCCTATGACGCGGCGGTGCGCGCCCGGGTTGATCAGGCCGTGTTGCGGGTGGTCCGCACGCTGGACCAGGACGCCGCTCGGGCCATGACGCAGATCTGCCTGGGCCTGGCGGCACATTCGCAACAACTTGAGCCGCGCGTGTTCTGGAAACTCAGCGCGGCTTTTTTTGAGGCCCTGTGTTCTGGTTTGTGCCCGCCGGACGTGTATGTGAAACGTACCGCCTCGCGCGTCATTGGCCAGTACACCAGCCTGGCCCGTGGAGATGTTGCCGTGGTCGATCGGCTGGCGCAGGATCTGCTGTTTTATTGTGCTCTGGCGGTACCACGGGCTGACACTCAGACGCCGACGCTGGTGGCGGTACGCCAAGCCTATGGACTGTCGCAGAGCCGGCCGTTCGATTATTCAACGCCGCAGTTCGGCCGTTTTGACCCGTCCATGCTGGCGCAGGCACGCAAACGTATTTCGTCAGCAGCAGAGACCTGGGCTGCTCTGGCCGGAGGTGACACGAACCGCATGAAGACCGCCACCGACCAGTTCGGCGCAGTCGCCGAGTCGATGCTCAAGCTGCATCCCGAGAGCGCGGATCTGGCGCGGGCTCTTACGCGCGCGGTCGAGGCTACGGCGCGCTCGGGTGAGCCGCCGACGGCGGCGGTTGCCATGGAGGTGGCGACATCGGTGCTGTACCTCGAGGCTGCCTACGAAGACCTGGACCCGACCGAGTCCAAGATGGCCGAGCGCAGCCAGCGCCTGGCGCAGCGGCTCGAATACGTCACCACGGGCGCCGCTCCGGAGCCGATGGAATCCTGGATGGAGGAACTGTACCGGCGTGTCAGCGATCGCCAGACCATGGGCAGCGTGGTGGATGAGTTGCGCAACACCCTGGGGCAGGTCGAAAAATCGTTGGACCAGTTCTTCCGCAGTCCGCAGGACCGCGTACCACTGCATGAAGTGCCGAGCCAGTTGTCGCAGATGCGCGGCGTGTTCTCCGTCCTCGGCCTGGACCAGGCTTCATTGGCTGCATTGCGCATGCGTGACAGTGTCGAGAAATTTTTGGTGGATCAGATCGACGAACGCTCCGCGTCCGGTACTGGAATTTTCGAGAAACTTGGGAACAGCCTGGGTGCCCTGGGCTTCCTGATCGACATGCTGAGTTACCAGCGGGCCTTGGCGAAGAAATTGTTTGTCTACGACGAGGCCTTGGGTGAACTGCGGCCCGTCATGGGGCGTGACAAGTCGATCGACGATGAAGCCGAGGACGCGCCGGCGATGGATGCGCCCGTGCCAGTCGAGGCGGCGGCCACGCCTGCTGCACCAGCACCTGTGGAGCCCGCCGAGCCCGTGGTCGCAGCGCCTGTTGAGGTGGCACCTGCGGCGGCGACGCCGTTGGACGATGACGATGCCGAGATGCGCGAGATCTTCCTCGACGAAGCGCGCGAGGTGGTGCAGACTGGTTTGCAGTCCATCACGGCCCTGCTGGCCAATCCCGGCGACCTGGGTGAACAAACGACGCTGCGGCGCGCGTTTCACACCCTCAAAGGCAGCTCCCGCATGGTGGGTTTGAAAGAATTTGGTGATGCGGCGTGGTCTCTGGAACAACTGGTGAATACCTGGTTGGCAGAACAAAAGCCCGCGAACGACGACCTGCTGGCAGTATGCGGCGAGGCCATGCGGCAGTTCAGCCAATGGGTGGAAGACATTGCGCAGACAGCCGACACACCTTGGTCGGCGCAGGCCTTTCGCGCTGCGGCCGACGCGCTGCGCCAGGATCACCGGCGCATCGCATTGGTGCCACCGGGCTTGGCGAAGTCTGCCGTGCCCCCGGTTGTTGCGCCGCCACCTGTGCCAGTGATCGATGAGCCGGTGCTTGAACCGGTGCTTGAGCCGGTGGCTGCGGCGCCCGTGGTTGAGGATGTGTCGGTCGAGCCGCCGGTAAACGCCTTGGTGAAGCCGGTGGCGACGCCCGCGGTCGACTTCGAGTCGACCCAGATGTTCTCGCTGCCGTCCGAAGCGCCAGTGGCGAAGGCCGAGTTCGAGTCGACGCAAATGTTCGACCTCAAAGCACTTGGTGCGGCAACACCGGCCGAACCGGCACGGGTGGACTTCGCCGCTACCCAGACCATGGAGCTCGAGTCGCCGCCAACGCCTGCAAGCCCGATGTCGCTCGACCTGGGCGACTTCGACTTTGGCGATCTGGCTGCGGTGGGTTCGCCAGCGGTGGCGCCCGGCGGCACGGGCGCGGCTACGGAAGAGGATGCGGCATCGGTAGACACCCTGATGCCGGTGGACGCTCTCGCGCCCGAGCTGGGCGAGCTGCCGCAGCCTCTGGCCGCGGAGGTTGCCAGTGTGCCAGTCGAGGCCATCGATGACCAGACCAAGGTGATCGGGCAACTGCGCATCGGCATCCCCCTGTACAACGTCTACCTGAACGAGGCGGACGAATGGTCACGCCGCCTGCTGACCGAACTCAACGAATGGGCGTTGGAGCTGGATCAGCCGGTGCGCGATTCCACCATCGGTTTGGCCCACGCACTGGGCGGCAGCTCTGGTACGGTTGGTTTTCATGCGCTGGCGGAGGTGGCGCGCACATTGGAGCAAGCATTGCAGCATGTGCAACTGCACCGTCAGGGCAGGGCCGAGCATGCACGGGTTTTCAACCTCGCCGGTGAGGATATCCGTCGTCTGCTGCACCAGTTTGCCGCCGGTTTCCTGAAAGACCCCGACGCGTCGATCTTGCCGGCCCTCAACGCCATCCTGTCGACCGAATTTGCGGCGGCCGAGGCCGATGCCGATGCACGGACGCTTGACCAACCGGTGGCTGAACCGGCCGTGCCGTCGCAGGGGACCCCGGTGTCGGCACCTGCAGCAGCGGTGCTCGCGGGTACGGCGCCCATGTCCTCGCGCCTGGGTGCGCAGTTCGAGGCCGGGGCCGCACAGATCATCACGGTCGTCGATGAGGTCATTGACCAGGCCGATACGCTGGACCCCGACCTGTTTCCGATCTTCGACGAAGAAGCGGTCGACCTGTTTCCGCAGCTTGGTGGCGCCTTGCGCCAATGGACAGCCCGACCCGACAACCTCGGCGCGCGCAACGAGGCCTTGCGCGTCCTGCACACGCTCAAGGGCAGTGCCCGTCTGGCCGGTGCCATGCGCTTGGGTGAAATGGCGCACCGGCTGGAATCGTCCATCGAGAGTCTGGGCAGCGAGTCGTTCCATGCCAGCCAGCTTGAACCTCTGTTGGGGCGCTTTGATGCCTTGCAGTCTGCACTGGATGGCTTGCGCGGAATGGCACGGCGCCAAGCCGGGGCGGCACTGCTGCCAGCGCCGGCGGACACGGCGCAGCGGGAGTCTGCGCCTGCCGTGCCCCTGGTGCAGGCGGTGCCGGAGCGGCGCGGTCGCGGACGCGCACCGGCTGCTGCTGCCGCGTCGCGGTCCGCCAGCGGGCAAAGTGTGCGCGTATCGTCGCAGTTGCTCGACCGGCTGGTGAATCAGGCCGGCGAAGTGATCATCACGCGCTCGCGCCTGGACGGCCGTCTCGGACAATTGCGTGGCTCACTCAAGGAGCTGGGTGGCAACCTGGACCGGCTGCGTCAACAGCTGCGCGAGATCGAAGTGCAGTCCGAATCGCAGTTGCAGTCGCGCATGGCGCAGGCGAAAGACCATGCGCAGGATTTCGATCCGCTGGAGTTCGACCGGTTTACCCGGGTCCAGGAGCTGACCCGTATCATGGCCGAATCGGTGGCTGATGTGGCGACGGTGCAGCGCAATCTGCAGCGCACGATGGAGGGCACCGAAGACGACCTGATCGCGCAGGCGCGTCAGGCGCGGGAACTTCAACGCGATCTGCTGCGCACGCGGATGGTCGAGTTTGAAGGCATCTCCGAGCGACTGTACGGCGTAGTGCGGCAGGCCGCCAAGGACGCCGGTCGCCAGGTCAAGCTGGATATTGTCGGCGGCTCGATGGATCTGGACCGCAGCGTGTTGGAGCGTATGGCACCGGCGTTCGAGCACATGCTGCGTAATGCGGTTGCGCACGGCATCGAAGACCCGCAACTGCGCATTGCCGCAGGCAAGCCGGCGGTGGGCAGCATCACCATCGAATTGCAGCAACAAGGCAACGATGTGTCGGTCGAGTTCAGCGACGATGGCGCTGGCCTGCAGCTGGAACGCGTGCGCGAGAAGGCGGTTGCCAATGGCCTGATCAGCGCCGACGCGGTGCTCGATGCGGGCGAGGTGGCGAACCTGATATTTGCGCCCGGCTTTTCCACCGCCGACAAGGTGACCGAACTGGCTGGCCGCGGCATCGGGCTCGACGTGGTGCGCTCCGAGGTGAACGCCTTGGGCGGACGCATAGAAACAAGCTCCACGCCGGGCCAGGGGACAAGCTTCAAGCTGGTCGTGCCGCTCACCACGGCGGTGACCCAGGTCGTGATGTTGCGCCTGGGAGAACTGGCCATCGGTGTGCCGTCCAACCTGGTCGAGGTGGTGAAGCGGGTCTCCGCGGCCGAGGTCGAGCAGGCCTATGACGCAGGCCATGTCGTGCACGACGGCGAGACAGTGCCTTTTTTCTGGGCCGGCTCGCTGCTCAAGGCGTCCGGGCGCAGTTTTGAGGCGGCGACCAAACATCTGCCGGTGGTGGTGTTTCGCAGCGCTGGACGGCGTGTCGCGGCCCACGTCGACGAGGTTCTGGGCAACCAGGAGGTGGTGGTGAAGAACCTGGGCCCGCAGTTGTCGCGTGTACCGGGACTGACCGGCATGTCGGTACTTGCGTCGGGTGCCGTGGTGCTGATCTACAACCCGGTTGCACTCGCCACCGTGTATGGCGAGCAGGCCATGGTGTTGCAATTGCAGGCGCGCCAGCAGCGGGCATCAGGCAACACGGCAGATAACGCGACGGGCGGCGTTCCCGTGGCGGCTGCGGCACAGCTGCCGCTGGTGCTGGTGGTGGACGACTCGATCACCGTGCGACGCGTCACCCAGCGCCTGTTGAAACGGGAGGGTTACCGGGTTGCCCTGGCCAACGACGGACTTCAGGCGCTGGAACGCCTGCAGGACGAATTGCCGAGTGTCGGGTTGTCGGACATCTATATGCCGCGCATGGACGGGTTTGACCTGGCGCGCAATATCCGGGGCAGTGACCGCTTGCGCGCCTTGCCCATCATCATGATCACCTCACGCATTGCTGAAAAGCATCGCGAACACGCACGCGAACTGGGCGTGGACCATTATTTGGGAAAGCCTTATTCCGAAGAGGAACTGCTGGGCCTGGTGCGCCACTACTGCGCGATTCCCGCAGCGGCAGACGGCATGGCCTGACCGGCTCCCCTACACCGTTCGCCCTTGCTTGGGCGCCGCAGCAGGCTGGCGCACCACCGCGTAACGCGCCAGCGTGCGCGCGCGTGCCTCGTCGTGCGCCACCAGCGGTGCCGGGTAGTTGTCGCCCAGGCGCACACCAGCTGCCTGCAGGGTCGTGCCGCTGGCGCTCCAGGGTGCATGAATCTGCCCATCCGGGAGTGCGGCCAGTTGCGGCAGGTAACGCCGGATGAACTTGCCCTGCGGATCAAAGTTGAGGCTTTGCGTCACCGGGTTGAAGATGCGGAAATAAGGTTGTGCGTCGCAACCGCTGGAGGCGACCCATTGCCAGCCGCCATTGTTCGCCGAGAGGTCGAAATCGTTGAGCATTTCGGCGAAGTAGCGCTCACCCCAGCGCCAGTCGATACCCAGGTCCTTCACCAGAAAGCTGGCCGCCACCATGCGCAGCCGGTTGTGCATGTAACCGGTCTGGTTGATTTGTGCCATGGCCGCGTCGACCAGGGGATAACCGGTGCGCCCGGCGCACCAGGCGGCGAAGAGGTCTCGTGCCGCCTTGCCGTGTTCCCACACGATGTTGTCGTAGTCGGGCTTGAACGCCCGCTCGGCGACATGGGGAAAGTTGGCCAGGATCTGCGCGTAAAACTCGCGCCATACCAGTTCGCTGAGCCAGACGGCGGCGCCAGCGCTGCCCTGCAGCTGACGTTGCCAGGCGACCGCCACCAAACGGCGCACCGATATCGTGCCAAAACGCAGGTGTACTCCGAGGTAACTCGGGCCCTTGACGGCGGGGAAATTGCGTGTCGCGTCGTAGTCATCCATGCGTTCGAAGAACTCGGCGAACAGCGTCTGGGCGCCACTGCTCCCGGTCGGGATGCGTAGCGCGCCGAGGTTTGACGGCTCAAAGCCGAGCTGCGTCAACTCTGGCACCGGTTGCCGATGCGCCTGCGGGCGCGCTGCCAGCCTGCCGTACCAGGCGCTGGCATCGTGTGACGGCAGGGGCATCGCGGCCAGACGCGCCAGCCAGGCCTTTTTGTACGGCGTAAAGACGGTGTAGGGATTGCCGGCCTGGGTCAGCAGTTCGCGGCCCTCGACGACCACATGGTCCTTGCAGGTCTGCAGCGTGATGCCGGCGTCGGCGAGGCGGCCGAGTACCTGGCGGTCGCGCTCCAGTGCATACGGCTCGTAATCGTGGGCTGCAAACACCGCCTGAACGTCCAACTCCCTGGCCAGGGCCGGCAGCACCTGCGTGGCGCAGCCGTGGCACACGATGAGTCCGCCCTCTGGCTGGCCGCTGGCCTCGCGCAGCAGCAAGTCGAGCTCCTGCAGCGACTCGCGGATGAATTCCACCCGCCGGTCAATCCGGGGCAGCGAGGAAAGCAAATCGGTGTCGAACACGAACACGCAGTGCAGTCTGCCGCAGGCGCGCAATGCCGCGTGTAGCGCTGCGTTGTCGTCCAGCCGCAGGTCGCGCCGGAACCACATCAGGCCGCTGGCAAATTGTTTGTCCATGTTGACCGCTAGAATTCCCGAATGCCTGCCGATTGTGCTCCCATCAACCTGACGAATCATTTCCTGATCGCCATGCCCGGGATGGAAGACCTGTCATTTGCGCGCAGTGTGGTTTATGTGTGCGAGCACAGTGAACGCGGTGCATTGGGACTGGTGATCAACAAGCCAAGCGACATTGACCTGAAGGGACTTTTCGACAAGGTGGAGTTGCCATTGGGGCGGCCTGACTTGGTGCGCGCGCCGGTGTTCCATGGCGGGCCGGTTCAGGTGGATCGCGGTTTTGTGCTGCATGAGCCTTTTCTTGCCGTTGGCGAAAAGCCCGGCGAATCGGTCTATGCATCCACCATGAGTATTCCCGGCGGGCTGGAGATGACCACCTCCAAGGATGTGCTCGAGGCCCTGTCCACGGGCGCCGGGCCGCGTCGCGTGCTGGTGTCGCTCGGTTATTCGGCCTGGGCCGAAGGCCAGCTGGAGTCAGAGCTCGGTGAAAACAGCTGGTTGACGGTGGGTGCCGACATCGCTGTCATATTCGATACACCGGTGGAGCAGCGGTACAACCGCGCGCTGGGTTTGCTCGGCCTTGAATTGTGGATGTTGTCTCCACAAGCGGGCCATGCCTGAGGCCGCAGCCACGCTGGCGCAGCGGGTGGTACCGCCCGGTCTGCAGACTTTTCTGGCGCTCGATTTCGGTACCCGGCGTACCGGCCTGGCCTTTGGCAACCGCCTGCTGCGCAGTGCCCAGCCGTTGCCGACGATACAAGCCCAAGGCGCTGCGCGACTGGAGCAAGTGCAGCGGCGTGTTGACGAATGGCAACCCCAGGCTTTGGTGGTGGGCGTGCCGTTTCATCCCGACGGCGCGGCGCATGCCAATACCGCGTTGGCGCGCAAGTTTGCACGCAGCCTGCAGGGGCGCTTCAGGCTGCCGGTGTTCGAAGTCGATGAACGCTACAGCACGACCGAAGCGCTGGCCAGTGGTGCGCGCGACGCCGATGCCGCGTCGGCCTGCATCATCCTGGAACAATTCCTGCGGGGTATCGACTGATGGTCGACCCGGCGCCCGCTGCTGCCGCGACCGGCCCAGGTCAACTGGTGATGGATGCCGAGGCACTGTACGGCGAGTTGCGGCGCGGCGTGACCAGGCTGCGCGAAGAGGGCACCCAACTGGTCGGCATCACCTCTGGCGGCGCCTGGCTGGCGCAACGCCTGCATGCCGACTTGCAGCTGCCCGGCCAAGCCGGCGTGATTTCGTCGGCCATGCACCGCGATGATTTCGCCCAACGCGGCATGTCGTCGCACCCGCCGAGCCGCCTGCCGTTTGACGTCAATGGTGCGCGCATCATCATCGTCGACGACGTGTTGTTTACCGGCCGTACCATCCGCGCCGTGATCAACGAGCTGTTCGATTACGGTCGGCCGGCAGGCGTGCGGCTGGCGGTGCTGGTCGACCGCGGCGGACGCGAGTTGCCGATCGAGCCCGACTTCGCGGCCGCACGCATGGTTGTCGCCGCCAACCAGTCGCTGGCGCTCAGCCGTGATGACAACGGCCATTTCTCGTTTCGCGTCGAGACGATCGTCTAAGACGAAGGTTGCCCCCGTGTTGTCCAAACGCAATCCGCAGCTCAACCAGCATGGTGAACTGGTGCACCTGCTGTCAATCGAAGGATTGCCGGCCGACATCCTGACCCAGGTGCTCGATACCGCGGCCAGTTTTGTCAGCGTCAGCGACCGGGAGGTGAAAAAGGTGCCGCTGTTGCGCGGGCGCAGTGTCTTCAACCTCTTTTTCGAGAACTCGACCCGCACCCGCACGACGTTCGAGATCGCTGCAACGCGGCTGAGTGCCGACGTGATCAATCTGGACATTGCCCGCTCGTCTGCCTCCAAGGGAGAGTCCCTGCTCGATACCATCGCCAACCTGAGC
>JANOTG010000455.1:0-11655 GCA_031416215.1 Betaproteobacteria bacterium | reverse complement strand
CCGCCATTCTCGCGGCACTCGAGGTGCGCCATCGCACCGGGCAGGGGCAACACATCGACATGTCCTTGCTCGATGTCGGCATGGCCTTGCTCGCCAACCAGGCCAGCGGGTACCTGAACACCGGCAAGGTGCCGGTTCGCCAGGGCAACAGCCATCCCAGTCTGGCGCCGTACCAGGACTTCTCCACGGCGGACGGATCCATGTTGCTGGCAATCGGCAATGACGGGCAGTTCAGCCGCTTCTGTCATGCGGCTGGCCGTCCCGAGTGGAGTGACGACAAGCGTTTTGCCGGCATGGCCGGTCGCGTCATGCACCGCGCGGAGTTGATCCCCTTGATGGAAACCGTGACGCGCTCGCGCAGCACCGCGGACTGGATCACGCTGCTCGGCGACAAGGCCGTGCCGTGTGGTCCGATCAATGATGTGGGGCGTGCTTTTGCCGACGAACAGGTCCAGGCGCGCGGCCTGGTGGTTGAGCAGCCACGCGCCGCACACTTGCAGGCGCAGGATGGCATACCCAGCATTCGGGGTGTTGCCAGCCCCTTGCGCCTGATGGCAACGCCACCGACCTTGCGCTACGCGCCGCCAGCGCTGGGTGAGCATACGGACGAGGTGCTGGCCGAGCTCGGCTTGCACGCAGCGGCCATTGCGGCCTTGCGCAAGTCGGGCGTCGTTTGAGGCGCGCGGGGGCACCCCCTGCATCACGCTGCCGCAGCCAGCCGGCGTCGCGATAATTCACCATGGCACCACGCACCACCGGGCTCGACCAGCGCCTCATCCTGTGGCTGTCGCTGGCGCAGTTGATCACCTGGGGCAGTGTTTTTTACACCTTCGCACTATTGATGGAGCCGATCGAGCGCGAACTCGGCCTGACCCGCGCCGAGTCGTCGCTGGCCTTCAGTCTGGCATTGCTGCTCGAGGGCTTCTGCGCCTTTCCGATCGGCCGGCTGATCGATCGTGGCCATGAGCGTCTCGTCATGACTGCCGGGTCCGTGCTGGTGGGTGCCTGTCTGGCATTACACAGCGTGATTGACAGCCAGTGGCAGTTCTATGCAGTCTGGTCCACCTTGGGTCTGGGCATGGCCGCGACCCTGTATTCGCCGGTGTTCGCGATCGTCACGCGACGCTTCCCGGACCAGTTTCGCCGCGCCATCATCACCATGACATTTCTGGGCGGGCTGGCCAGTACGGTTTTTATTCCGCTTACCGCCTGGCTGATTTCCGAGTTCGGCTGGCGTCACGCCCTTGGGGTTCTGGCGGCGTTGCACTTTGTGGTGTGTGTACCCTTGCACTGGCGCTTGCTGCGTGGTGCACCGGCTGCACGGCACACTGCGGCGCACGATGGCGCGGTCGCCACCACCGTGCCGCCCGCGCTTGGGCCGATTCTGACCAGCGCGCCATTTTTGCTGGTGGGTGTTTTCCTGGTGCTGGTCATGGCGGTGACCGCGGCGTTGCCGGCACACATGGTGAGCCTGCTGCGCGAGAACGGGTTGCGTGAAAGCCTGGTGATTGCAATACCTGCCAGCATTGGTGTACTGCAGGTGTTTGGCCGCGCCTTGCTGTATTTTTTTGAGAAGCACTTCGATGTCCATCGGGCCAACCGCGTGATTCCCTGTCTTTTGCCACTGGGCCTTGCGGCGTTGCTGCTGGCACCGGTTGCGGCGTCGTTCAGCACCGGGCTGGGAGCCATGTTGGTGATCGGGTTTGTACTGCTCTATGGCATGGGAAACGGCATGAACACCATCGTCAAGGGGACAGCCATTGCGCAATATGTGAACCGCGACCATGTCGCCAGCCTCAATGGCGCCTTGGGCGTGCCTATGGCGCTGGCACGCGCCGCCGCACCGCTGGTGATGGGCGTGTTGTGGAGCCGGGAGGCCGGTTACAGCCATGGCTTGTGGCTGCTGCTGGGCGTCAGCACGATCGGCGTGGCCTCATTCATGCTGGCCCAGCGCATCACGCGGGGTGCGCCACACGCGGCGTGACGCCGGCGGCGGCGTGGCGACTGCGGAATTACTGTTTGGCGAGGGTCGTGCCGTCGATCTTGACGACGTTGCCTGCCGCCCAGGCGGGTTGTGCTTCCTGTTCAAAATTCTTGATGCTGCCGTCTTTCATCTTGACGCTGGTGACATAGACCTTCTTGCTGGTCATCTTCTTTTGTACTTCATTGCCAATCACACCACCGGCGACAGCGCCGCCGACGGTGGCCACCGTGTTGGTGGTGCCTTTGCCGATCTGATTCCCCAGCAAGCCGCCGACGACTGCACCTCCCGCCACGCCCATCGCGCCACCCTGGCCTTTGCGCTTTTCTTTCTTGACGCTCTGAACCGTGCCGCAGGTGTCACAGATGGCGACGGCGACGGCAGCCTTGGCTTTGTCGGTCATGGCTTTGGCTTTGTCGGTCACGCTCTGCACTGTGCTGGTCTGGGCCCAGCTGGTGGCGGCAGCCAGCAACAAACTGGCGAGCAAGAATTTTTTCATGTAAATATCTCCTGGATGATGGGTTGAGTTGGATTGGACACCTGCTCAACGGTTCGCGCCAGCCGCAAGCCGACCTGGCAATGTAAAGAATCCAACACGCAGGCGCTCGCTCACAAAGCGACGCGGTCGTAGTCGGGCCTGGACTGTACCTGCGGCGCCGGCCTCGGCCGGGCTGGCGCGGACCAGCTGCCGTCCGCCGAATGCAGGGCGTTGCCGTCCACGGTCACCTTGCTTCCGACGGCGGGCATGCTGCTTTGTTCCAGGGTTCGGGTACTGCCATCCTCCATGCGGACCTGCACCCGGTACACGGTTTCCTTCCGTACGTTCTTCTCGATCATGTTGCCAGCCACGCCGCCACCGATGGCGCCCAAAATAGTGGCCACCGTACGGCCACCGCCTTTGCCTACCTGGTTGCCGATCACCGCGCCCAGGGCGCCGCCGGCGACCGTGCCGACACCGCTGCCGGCACCTTTCTTTTGCACGGCGGTAACGGTCTCGACGGTGCCGCAATTGGCGCAGATGGGTTTGACCGGCGCGGGTTGACTGACGACCATGCCGGATTCGCCCATGACCGATGGCGAGCCGCCACCGCTGCCTTGGACACCCACCTGTGGGCCGGCTGCGACTACGACAGGGGCTGGCGCGGGAACCGGCTGGTTAGCCGGTGTTGTGGTCGGAATCGCCACCGGGCCAGCCGAGGCGGACGCGGGTCGCGGTTTGGGCTGCGGCTTGACCGGGGTGGTTTTCTGCACAAACACCGGCGGTTTGGCCGGCGGTGCGACCAGATCTTCTTGGGTCATGAGTGACTCGGCGACGGGCACCTTGGTGCTCAGCGAATCGACCAGCGGCGCGGCAGCGGCGCCAGCCAGGGCAACATGGCCGTCGACCGGGCGGGTTTGTACATACACCAGGCTGGCGCCCATGGCCAATACGGCGACGCCGAGCACGCCTACAGCGGCCCACAGTGGTTTGGTGTTGGCCGCATAGGCGGCGGGCATTGGTTGAACACTTGCATTCATGGTTTTTCCTTTCTCTGCCAGTGCTGAATTGGCCCTGGCGGGTTGCACGACCACTACTCAACGGCCGAGGCAGCAGAAGGTAAACCGATTCAATTGCCCGAATGAAGCCGCTTTGTAACACCCGGTAAACCAGTCGACACTGACACGGGCAATGCGCCAACTAGTTCACACCGGGCGCGTGCGCGTCAAGCGGCAGTGCGGACGGGAAGCGTCCAGTTGGCGCGCGGGAAATGGCAGGTATAACCGTTCGGGATGCGTTCCAGGTAGTCCTGGTGCTCCGGCTCGGCGAGCCAGAACTCACCCACCGGCTCGACCTCGGTCACCACAACACCTGGCCACAGACCGCTGGCATTGACATCGGCGATGGTGTTGTGGGCCTCCTGTTTTTGCGCTGCATTGACGTAGTAGATGGCGGAGCGATACGCCATGCCACGGTCGTTGCCCTGGCGGTTGACCGTCGTCGGGTCGTGGATCTGGAAGAAGAACTCCAGCAGTTGGCGATAACTGATGAGGGCCGGATCGAACACGACCTCGATGCCCTCGGCATGGGTGCCGTGGTTGCGGTAGGTCGCGTTGGGCACATCTCCCCCGGTGTAGCCAACGCGCGTATTCAGTACGCCGGGCATCTTGCGGATCAGGTCCTGCATGCCCCAGAAACAGCCCCCTGCCAGAACGGCCCGTTCGCGAGTTGCCATGTCAATCTCCTGGATTTGATGAAACAAAAATTACGCTGCGCACATCCGGCAACGCTGCTTAAAGTGTCGCGCACTTTGTCGCAATGCGTGTTCAGGCCTTACAAACCGGGGTAGTCGACACGGGCTTGAACAGATCGGCGTTAGAGGTTCGCCCCCACCAGCCGTTTCAGTTCCGCCGGCTCCATGCCGCGCCGACGCGCCAAGTCCGTCAACTGGTCTTCACCAATCTTGCCGACGTTGAAATACGCACTCGCCGGGTGCGCAAGATAGAAGCCGCTGACGCTGGCGGCTGGCATCATGGCCAGACTCTCGGTGAGCTGCATGCCGATTTCTTCACAACGCAGCAGCTTGAACATGTCGCGTTTGACGCTGTGGTCCGGGCAGGCCGGGTAACCGGGCGCAGGGCGGATGCCACGGTATTTTTCGGCGATCAGGTCGTTCACATCGAGCTGCGCCGTCTCGTCGGGCGCATAACCCCACAGGTCGGTGCGCACCCGCTGGTGCAGGTATTCGGCAAAAGCCTCCGCCAACCGATCGGCCAGGGCCTTGAGCATGATGGCCGAGTAGTCGTCATGGTCGGCCAGGAAGTATTGCTCTTTCTTGTCCACGCCAAGCCCCGCCGTCACCGCGAACAGGCCGATGTAATCCTGCATGCCGCTGCTTCTGGGGGCGATGAAATCGGCCAGGCAGCGGCTGGGCCGCATGGCGCCCTCGATCTGCTGCTTCTCGGTTTGCTGGCGCATGCCGTGCCAGGTCATGGCGACCTGGGTACGGGTCTGGTCGGTGTAGATCTCGATATCGTCGTCGTTTACCGCGTTGGCGGGGTACAGGCCCACAACGGCGTTGGCCGTGAGCCAACGGCCTTCGATCAGTCGTTTGAGCAGGCGCTGGCCATCGGAAAATACCCGCACCGCTTCGGCGCCCACGATCTCGTCCTTCAGGATGGCCGGGAATGGCCCGGCCAGGTCCCAGGTCTGGAAAAACGGGCCCCAATCGATGAATTTGGCCAGCTCGGCCAGATCGAAATTGCGAAACAGGCGCCGGCCGGTGAACTTCGGGCTCGGCGGCTGGTAGATCGACCAATCCATCACCGTCTTGTTGGCACGTGCGCGCTCCAGCGTCCACATGGGGGTTTGTTTCTTGTTGGCATGCTGCTCGCGCACCCGGTCGTAGTCGGTGCGCAACTCACCGAGGAATTTGGCAGCGTTGTCGGACAACAGGTTTTGCGCCACACCCACACTGCGCGAGGCATCGGGTACGTAGACCACCGGCCCTTCGTAGTGCGGCGAGATCTTGACCGCCGTGTGCACCCGTGAGGTGGTGGCGCCACCGATCAGCAGCGGGATCTTGCGCAGCCGGAAATGATCGTCCTTCTGCATTTCGCCAGCCACATACTGCATTTCTTCCAGGCTGGGCGTGATCAGGCCCGACAGGCCGATGATGTCGGCCCCCTCCACCTTGGCGCGCGCCAGGATCTCGTGACAGGGCACCATGACGCCCATGTTGACGACGTCGAAGTTGTTGCATTGCAGGACCACCGTGACGATGTTCTTGCCGATGTCGTGCACGTCGCCCTTGACGGTGGCGATCACGATCTTGCCCTTGGTTTTCACGTCCTCGCCGGCCTGTTCCTGCAGACGCTTTTCTTCCTCGATGTAGGGGATCAGGTGCGCCACCGCCTGTTTCATCACGCGCGCGCTTTTCACCACCTGCGGCAGGAACATCTTGCCCTGGCCGAACAGGTCACCCACAATGTTCATGCCGTCCATCAGCGGGCCTTCGATCACATGCAGCGGCCGGCCGCCCTTGGCCAGCACCTCCTGATAGGCCTCTTCGGTATCGCTGACGATGAAGTCGGTGATGCCGTGCACCAGGGCATGCGACAGACGCTGCCCGACACTGACTGGCGTGTCTGGCGTACCGCGCCATTCCAGCCTTTTGCTGTCGTCCTTGGATGCTCCCTTCGCCGACTCGGCGATTTCCACCAGGCGTTCGCCGGCGTCGGGTCGGCGGTTCAAAACCACATCTTCCACCCGCTCGCGCAAGGTCGGCTCCAGGTCGTCATAGACCCCGACCATGCCGGCGTTCACGATACCCATGTCCATACCGGCTTGAATGGCGTGGTAAAGAAACACGGTGTGGATGGCCTCGCGTACCGGGTCGTTGCCGCGGAATGAAAAACTCACATTGCTGACACCCCCCGACACCTTGGCTCCCGGCAGCTTGGCCTTGATCCAGCGTGTGGCCTCGATGAAGTCCACCGCGTAGTTGTTGTGCTCCTCGATGCCGGTCGCAATCGCAAAGATGTTCGGGTCGAAAATGATGTCCTCGGGGGGAAAAGCGACTTCGTGCACCAGGATGTTGTAGGCCCGTTGGCAGATCTCGGTCTTGCGCGCGTAGGTGTCGGCCTGGCCTTTTTCGTCAAACGCCATCACCACCGCCGCAGCTCCATAACGGCGCAGCAGCCTGGCCTGTTGGCGGAACGCCTCCTCGCCCTCCTTCATGCTGATCGAGTTCACGATCGCCTTGCCCTGTACGCAGCGCAGCCCGGCCTCGATCACGCTCCACTTGGACGAGTCGATCATGATCGGCACGCGCGAGATGTCGGGCTCGCTGGCGATCAGGTTCAGGAACCGCACCATGGCGGCCTGACTGTCGAGCATGGCCTCGTCCATGTTGATGTCGATGATCTGGGCGCCGTTTTCCACCTGTTGGCGCGCCACCGCCAGCGCCTGCTCGAATTCGCCGTTCAGGATCATGCGCGCGAAGGCCTTGGAGCCGGTGACGTTGGTGCGCTCGCCGATGTTGACGAACAGGGAGTTGCTGTCGATGCTGACCGGCTCCAGGCCGGACAGGCGCATCGGCTGGACGGTAGCGGCGATGGCGTTGTCGGTATCGGTTGTCATGGCTCGCCCTGTCTGTGTTGGCGGGGCTCCTGCGGAGCCGCGCGAAATTGCATGGAGCGAGCGTCGTTGTTGCACCCAAGCCTGGCGGGGTCACCGGAGTCCGGTGGAGTTGTCCCGCTGCAACGCTCCTTGGGCAGGGGAATTCTAGTCAATACGCACGCCACCCTACCCGTGCATGCGCAACGCTTCGTCAATCTGTGCTTCGAGGTTGTCGCCGCAGATCAGCACGTTGCCGGGACTCGTGGGGTCGCCGAATCCAGGGCCGGCGGCATGCGGGCGCAACAGCCGGGTGGAAACTTGCGCCGCCGTCTGGAATGCGGCTTCGCGGTGAAGCAAGCCGGAATTCGCCCGGCGATATTAAAGAAAAGCCCCTCACACCATTGGGCGCGTCTCAACCACCAATCGGACCTGCCCGTGATGCGCCAGCGCCAATATCCGCCTTGGCGCGCACGCCGCATGCGCGTAATCTTGACGCACCACGGATTTGGAGGATTTCATGACCAAAAGGCGCGTGTGCACCCTGATGGCCACCTTGTTCTTGTGCAGCCTGCTGCACGCGCAGCCAACGCCGAGCGCGGGCAAGGCGCAACGAATTGCCACGCGCGACAACGTGACAGTGCCGGTGTACGTCGCCTGGCGCGACGACGCCGTGGCGACAGTCGTGCTGTTCTCCGGCGGAGCCGGCGGATACGGGCAGATCGGCGCCGACGAATGGCCGATGAGCAGCAACTTCCTGATCCGCAGCGGCAAGCGCTGGGCTGCGCATCCCTTCAACGTCGTCATGGTCGGGCGCCCCTCGGACGGTATCGACCTGGCCCTGGGGAACGTGCGTACCGGCGAAAAACACGGCGCGGACAACTTGGCGATATTCAAGGCCATCAAGCAGCGCAGCAGCCTTCCCCTGTGGGTTGTCGGGACCAGCATGGGAACCATCTCCGCCGCCGCCGCCGCGATCCAGGACCGCGAGAACCTGGTTGCCGGGGTCGTGCTTACCGCATCCGTCGTCGCCTACAGGGTTCCGGGCGCGGTTCCCACGCAGCGCCTTGGCGAGGTCAATGTGCCGACGCTGATCGTGCACCACGAACAGGACGCCTGTCCGTCGTGCCGGCCGCATGAAGTCGGCCGTATCGCATTGGGCCTGGTGAATGCGCCGCTCAAGAAGACGGTCTTCGCGAAGGGCGGCAGTGGGGTTGTCGGCGACCCGTGTGAGCCCATGCACTACCACGGTTTTGTCGGCATTCAGGATGAAGTGGTCGATCTGATCGCCGCCTGGATCATCAAGCCGGCGCCCTGATCAGCTAGCGCCCGTCGCGGTCGTGGTCCCGGTCGCGCCCGTGGTGGTTTTGGTACCGGTGGTGATTGCGCCGTTCCCACTCGGCACGGCGCCAGCCCGGGCCATGGTGGTAATAACCATAGGCCGGCGGCTGCGAATACACGACCGGGGGCGAATAGTAGATCGGAGCCGGCTGTACGTAGTACGGACGCGGCTGCACGTAGACCGGTTGCGGCAGGTAGACCGGCGCCGGCTGCACGTAAACCGGTGCCGGTTGCACGTAGACGCCTGGCGAACTGATCCCGATGGACCAGGTGACGTCGCTGCGCGCCTGCGCGACCGAGGCGGCGCCAAACGCCGCAACTGCCAGTGCCGCAGTGGCGATGAAACGCTTGGTGAGGGTGTTGGTCATGGAGCTTATCCTGGGGTTTGATGGACACCGCTGCATGGTGCGCCCCGGTGCATGAACCCAAGCTGAATGAATGGCGGGTTTTTCAGTTGGCCCTAGCAAGGTGGTAACAGAATGTCAACGCGGCCGCCGCCGGTATCGGAGCGTCCCAGTGTCAGCGTGCCCTGATGGCTCGCGACCAGGTCGTTGACCACCGCCAGGCCGACACCGTGGCCGGGCACTTTTTCATCGGCGCGCACGTGCATCTGCAATACGGAGTGGGTGTCCTTGCCAAAACCCGGACCGTCGTCGTCGACCCGTATCGCCAGCCCGTGTACATCACGGGTCACCACCACGCTGACCTGTCTTGTTGCCCATTTCGCAGCGTTGTCCATGACGTTGCCGAACAGCTCGAAAGCATCGCCCTCGTCGATACGCCACTCCAGATCGTGCGCACAGCGAATATGTGTTTCCGTGCCCCTGGCTGAATGCACTTTGGCCAGCGCATCACGGGTCCGCTCCAGGATCGGCAGCAGCGGCAAATAGGGTGCGAAACGCGCAGCGCCGCTGGCGCCAGCGCGCCTCAACTGGTGCTGCACGATGGTATCCATACGTGTCACCTGTTCTGCCACCTCGGTGCGCAGTCGCTCCGGCTCGCTCAAGGCGCCGCGCAGCACTGCCAGCGGCGTTTTCAGGCTGTGTGCCAGGAAGCCCAGTGCATCCCTGAAACGTGCCTGGCGCACCCGCTCCTGGCGGATCAGCGTGTTCAGGTTGTCGGTCAGCGCGGCGATCTCGGTCGGGTAGCGCTGCACCACCTCGGTCTGCTCGCCGCGTTCAATACGCGAAATCTCCTGCGCGACACGGCGCAGCGGCGCCAGACCCCATTGCAGCAACAGCGCCTGCGACAGCAGCAGCAGCAACGCTGCGCCACCCAGCGAGCTCCACAAGGTTCGCTCGAAAACCGCCACCTCGCGGTCGAACCCGGCGCGGTCCTCCAGCACCGAAAGCACCAGCGGTACAGAACGTTCGCCCTCAGCCCAGTTGACGCCATACGCCACCGCCAGCCAGCCGCGGCCGTCCGCGCCGGTCGATGTTTCTAAACGCCATTGCCCCACGGGCACCTCGTACTGAAACGGCGGGCTGGATCCCACCGCGGAGGGTGAGCGCCACTCCTCCCCGCGCGCCAGGTTGCGCACGCTGGCGTACAGCCCCGAGCCGGGCAGCGTCAGGCGCGGCTCGGGAAAGGCCAAGGGCATGACCAGCGCGCCAGCCGCGTCGAGCTCGGCGCCCGCCAGAAGCAGGTAGACCGTGCTTTGCAGCTGCGCCAGGCGCGCCGCGCGCACGCTGTCCGCGTGGGCACGCTGCACCGCCCAGCCGGCCGCGACCACAAAGGCCATCAGCACCAGCGTGGCGCCCAGGATCAAGCGTGCGCGGATGGAATCCTTCACCCTATATTTATGTCAGGACAAATCGGTAACCGCGTCCGCGCAAGGTTTCGATCGGCGCCAGCGTGCCCGCAGGGTCGAGCTTGCGGCGCAGCCGACCGATCAGCACCTCCAGCACATTGCTGTCGCGGTCGTCGTCGTGTGCATACAGGTAATCCGATAACTCCTGCTTGCTCACCACACGTGCGCGTTCGCGTACCAGATATTCGAGCACCCGGTATTCGAAGGTGGTCAGGTCAAGGGGTGTTCCGTCTCGCCGAACCCGCTGCGCTGCAAGGTCGAGCACCAGCAAGCCGAAGCTGAGCTCGTCGGACGCGGCATGGTTTGATCGGCGCAGCAGTGCCTTGATGCGCGCCGCGAGTTCGGGGTATACAAACGGTTTGACCAGGTAGTCGTCGGCGCCCGCCTCCAGCCCGGTCACCTTTTCCTGCCAGCCGCTGCGCGCAGTGAGAATCAGGATCGGCAAGTTGCGGCCATCGGCGCGCAGCTGCTGCACGATGCTCAGGCCACTGACCTTGGGCAGGCCCAAGTCGATGATCGCCATATCGACCGGGTATTCGCGTGCCTGGTGCAGGCCGTCTTCGCCATCGGCAGCCTGGTCGACGCGGTAACCCTCGGCCTCGAGTTTGCGCGCCAGCGTGAGCCGTAGCGGTGCTTCGTCCTCGATCAGGAGCAGCCGCACGCTCTCAACCACCGCGTCCGCCAGCGGCGTCGATGAGTACCACCCGCACCTCGCCCCGCGGTGTGACGACCTTGACGCGCCACACCGTGCGCTGCCCGGACTCGGATTTTTCCACCGCCAACACGCGCCCACCGGTTTGGCTCTGGGCCATGGCCGCGGCCTGCTCGCGGCTTACCTGCGCCCAGGCCGGCGCGGCCAGCGCCAACGCCACGGCGCAGGCAGCAAGCAGGCGGGCGCCAGGTGTCACGGTCAAGCACAGGGTGGCGAAAGCCATCACGGCATCGTACTACCGCTGCGGCGGGTCGACCGATACCCGCTGCTTCAAGACCGTAACGGGGGTCTCGGGAAGCGCCGCAGGCAGCGCCGTGGCGGCGCCTGCCTGCGATAACAACAGTAAGGTGCGGTTCATGACCGTGGCGCAGTGGGTGCTGATGTCGCCCATGGTGCCTGCGGCTGTCTGAATGCCGCCTGAATGGAACGCAAATTCCGCTCGGCACATCCCGCCGCGCCCGCGCCGCCTGCACAACTGTGCCTGATCGCCCATACTGGCAGGTGGCTCGTGCAGGTGGCAAGAAACGAGCTGCATCTTGCATCAGTCAAATGGAATCATTATGATTGGATTTGATTGAACTGGAGACCCGCAATGGATACGAAAGTGCTGACTGCCCATGTGCCGCTGCCATTGGCCAAGAAGATTGACGACTTGGCCGCACGACTGGATCGCCCGCGAGCCTGGATCGTCAAGCAGGCTTTGGCCGCCTGGGTGG
>JANOTG010000454.1:0-10746 GCA_031416215.1 Betaproteobacteria bacterium | reverse complement strand
CGGCGCATCTCCGCCTGGCCTTCCACCACGGTATCCAGGTCGGTGCGTGTGTAGATGCGCTCACCCGACACAAAGGTCGGCAGGGCGTTGCGGTCGGTTGTTATTATGGGCTCGCGCAAAAGGCGACTGCTCTTGAGGGGTGGCAGGCCACCGTCCCCACTGGCTTGCGCCTGTGCTGCAGCGCCAACGGTCGCCACTGACGCCATCAACACGGCACGGCCGGCGAACGACCATGACCATCCGGCTGCCAGCGCCGTGGATCTGAGGTCATGCATCAAAAGGCGCATCTGCGGGATAGGGGTCTCGTAGGGGTACGGCGCGGCCTCGTGCGAGGACCCGCTTTGTAGAATGGATTATCCATGAGCCACTACGACACCCCGAACGGCGTGCCACCCTCAGGCACGCCGGTGGACCATCCGGTCGGGGTGGTCTGGCCAGACCCGCACCGTGCCGACGCGTTTGCGCGCTGGCTTGACTCCCTGGTTCCGCTGCACGGGATACAGCCCGCGTCGATCCGGCTGGCCAGCGCCGACGCCAGTTTCCGCCGTTATTTGCGGGTGGACAACAGCAGCGGCAGCCTGATCATCATGGACGCGCCGCCAGACAAGGAAGATTGCCAGCCGTTCGACGCAGTAGCGCGTTTGATGACGCAAGCAGGGCTGCGGGTGCCGCAAGTCCTGCATTGGGAACGCGAAGCCGGGTTCATGCTGTTATCCGACCTGGGCCACCAGACCATGATGCAGGCCATCGAGCCGGCACAACCGGCAGCGAACCTGGGCCTGTACATGCGCGCCGTTGACGCATTGATCACCTGGCAGCTGGCATCACGCCCGGACGTATTGCCGGTGTACGACGCGGCGCTGCTGCGCAGTGAGATGGACTTGTTTTCGCAATGGTACGTGGCGCAACATCGTGGCCAACGTCTGGCGGGCACGTTGCGCAGCACGCTGGACCAGGCGTTTGACGCCATCATCGCCGACAACCTGACCTGGCCCAGTGTCTACGTGCACCGCGATTTCATGCCACGCAACCTGATGCTGCCGCCCCAGGCGGTCGGCGTGTCGCCCACGACACCGGGCCTGGGTGTGCTGGATTTCCAGGACGCAGTCTACGGGCCGATCACCTACGACATCGCAAGCCTGATGCGCGACGCCTTTCTGAGCTGGGACGAAGACTTCGTGCTCGACGTGACGATCCGTTATTGGGAGCGGGCACGCGCCAGCGGGCTGCCGGTGGGCGACGATTTCGGCGCCTTCTACCGCGCTGTGGAATGGATGGGATTGCAGCGGCACCTGAAGGTGGCAGGCATATTCGCGCGCCTGACACTGCGTGATGGCAAACCAAGATACCTCGCCGATACCCCGCGTTTCATAACGTACATCCGCGCTACCACCAGCCGCTACCGGGGCCTGCGTCCGTTGCTGCGACTGGTCGACGCCATCGAAGGGGTACAGGAAGCCGGCGGCTTTGCCTTCGGTCGGGTCTGAACACCATGCCGTCCGTACCGCGGTTCTACTGTGCGCAAACACTTGCCAGCGGGACCCGCCTGCAGTTGCCTGCAGTACCTTCGCGCCATGTGCAGGTGCTGCGCATGCAACCGGGTGACACGATTCGGATATTCGACGACTCGGCTCTGGGTGGCGAATTTGAAGCCACCATCAGCAGCATGGGTCGGCGCCATGTCGAGGTGCTGGTCGGACGCCATGACCCGGTGCATCGGGAAAACCGCCGCCGCGTGCAGCTGGCAATCGGCATGCCGGCCAACGAACGCATGGACTGGCTGGTGGAGAAGGCCACCGAATTGGGCGTGTGCGCCATCCAGCCCCTGATGACACAACACAGCGTGATCCGGCTGAACGACGAGCGCGCCAGCAAACGCGCAATACATTGGCGCGGCATCGCGATCGCCGCGTGTGAACAATGCGGGCGTAACCGGCTGCCTGTTATCGCGCAGCCGCTGACCCTGAACGCATGGAGCACCCAGTTGTCAGCAGGGCAGGGCACGGCACGGCGCCTGATTTTGTCGCTGGCACCCGGGGCGACGCCGTTGACGGACTGGCTCGCCCGTTCACAGACATCGGAGCAGGACACTGTCCTGCTATCGGGGCCCGAAGGCGGCCTGGGCGCGGCCGAGGAAGCCGATGCGCTCGCTCTCGGCTTTGTCCCGATATCACTGGGCGCACGTGTCCTTCGCTCGGAAACAGCGGCACTGGTCGCCCTTACACTGCTGGCATGAAGCAAAACCTGATGTTGTTGGCGGCCTGCCAGGCGCTGTTCCTGACCAACAACATCGTGTTCATCGCCATCAATGGCCTGATCGGCCTGAGTCTGGCGCCGCTGGGATGGATGGCAACCCTGCCGGTCATGGGGTATGTCGTGGGCGGCGCGCTCAGTACACCGTTGGTGGCTCGCACGCAAACGGCCTGGGGACGCAAAGCCTCATTCCAAACCGGGCTGATCGTGGGTATCCTTTCCGCCCTGCTGTGTGCATGGGCGGTGCTGGACAAAAACTTCTGGCTGCTGGTGGGCGCCACCGTCGTCGCCGGGTATTACAGCGCCAACGCGCAGCTGTACCGATTTGCAGCGGCCGAGCTGGCGACGGTGGAGTTTCGCGACAAGGCGATTTCCCTGGTGCTGGCTGGTGGGCTGGTGGGTGCCGTGATCGGCCCCAACCTTGCCATCCGCACCCGCAACTGGTTTGCCGTGCCATTTGCGGGCGCCTATGTTGCGCTGGCCGTGGTGGGTGCGCTGGCGATGGTGCTGGTGGCATGTATCAAATTTCCTGTCGTGCCAGCGCGAGCGCCGGGTGCATCTGCCGGGCGGTCGCTGTGGGTGATCATGGGCCAGCCGGTGTTTGTGGTGTCCACGATAGGTGCCGCGCTCGGTTACGGCGTCATGAACCTGCTGATGGCCGCCACGCCACTGGCCATGCAGATCTGCAACCTGCCGTTTGAAGACGCGGCCCTGGTGCTGCAATGGCATGTCATCGGCATGTTCGCGCCGGGGTTCTTTACCGGCAACCTGATACGGCGTTTTGGCCCGCTGCGCATCATGGGCTTGGGTGTGGCCCTCAATGCCGCCTGTATCGTGGTGGCGCTGTCGGGGGTCGCTCTGCACGACTTTCTGATCGCCCTTTTCCTGCTCGGCGTGGGATGGAACTTCCTGTTCACCGCAAGCACCAGCCTGGCCCTGGAGTCGTACCGGCCCGAGGAAAAAGACCGCGCGCAGGGGGCCATCAACTTTTGCGTATTTGCCGTCATGGCCGTCACGTCGTTCGCATCGGGCGCCCTGGTCACCACCCAGGGCTGGCAGTGGCTGAACGTCGGCTCAATACTGCCCTTGACATTGACGGCCGCCGCGTTGGGCTGGATGTTCTGGCACCAACGGTCACGACACGGTAGGCATGCATGAGCGGGGCTTGATTCTTCACTTTTAGCGAGGTAACCATGGGGCTATTGGATACGGTGCTCGGCGCCGTGAGGGGTGCGGCACAAAACCAGACGCAGGACAACGCTGGCGGGCTGGGCGGCATCATCGGTGCGCTGGCCAACAATCCGCAGCTGATGCAAGCCATCAGCGGCATGTTGGCGAACGACGGAAGCCAGGGCGGCCTGGGTGGGCTGGTCAGCAAATTCCAGCAGGCTGGTCTGGGCGATGTGATCGGTTCATGGGTTGGCAGCGGTGCAAACAGACCCATCTCGGGCGACCAGATCACGCAGGCGCTGGGCCCCGACACCATTTCTGATCTGGCCAGCAAGTTCGGCCTGAACACGGGCGATACAGCCGGAGCTTTGTCCGGTATCCTGCCCGGCCTGATTGACAAGCTCACACCCCAGGGCTCGGCGCCCGCTGGTGGCCTCGGCAATGCTGCCGACCTGATGGGAATGCTGGGCGGGTTGCTGCGAAAGCCCTGAGAGGCCGGAAGTCTTTCTGCTGCGCCGGGCTGCCTCGAGCCCGCTGCAATCAGAACCGTGCGTCCAGCCAGCGCTTGAGCTCGGCGAAGACGCGTTCCCGGCCGGCCGGGAGCTCGTTGAAGATCTCGTGGTACAGGTCCTCGAAACAATGCGTCGTAACGGCCGCGGCAGGTGCGGCTTGCGCAAAAGCGCGGCTGCCCGCCGGATTCACCAGTTTGTCCTGGCCGGCGTACAGCAGCAGCGTGGGCAGCTTCCAGGCAGCAGCAGCAGCCAGCGTGGCCGGTCCGTTTTCGGCAATAAATACCGCCAGCCGGGCCGAGATGCGGTCATGCACCAGCGGGTCAGCCCGGTAGGCAGCAACCACCGTCGGATCATGGGAGATGTAACCCGGGTTGAGGCCGTTGCCGACCCGCAGGTCGGGCGCGAACCTGGGCAACACCGCCAACAGCAATTTTTGCAACAAGCCGAGCCCCGGGTCCAGCGCGGGAGACGACAAGATCAGCCCCTGCACCGGCCGCATCGCCAAGGACACAAAACGTGCCGCCACCAGGCCGCCCATGCTGTGGCCAAGCATGATCAGTGGCGTCTGGGCGTTCATGCGCGCGCGTGACTCATCCACCACCTCGGCCAGATCCGACAACAGCCGGTCGGCACTGGGCAATGCACCACGCGGCCCCATCGACTCGCCATGGCCGTACTGGTCGTATCCGCGTACCGCAAAACCCCAGCTGTTGAGCCGCTCCGCCACATGGTCGTAACGCCAGGCATGTTCACCCAGCCCATGCACCAGCAAAACCACGCCGCGCACGGGGCCCCGGTCCAGCGGCCAATCCACCAACACCAGGTTGGTGCCGTCCTTGGCCGTCAGCGGACTGAAGTTCGAATCGCTCATGACGCGTCGGGTTCAGGCCGACTGCGGCATCTTCGCAATCACGGCCGCCACGGCAGCCGTCAGTTTCTTGGCATAGGGCACATGCAGGAACTCGTTCGGACCATGCGCGTTGCTCTTTGGTCCAAGCACTCCGCAGACCATCATCTGGGCGTTCGGAAAACCAAGCTCCAGCATGTTCATGAGGGGTATTGTTCCGCCCTGCCCGATGTAGCCGCAGGGGGCGCCAAACTGCGCCTGCGAAGCAGCATGCAGGGCCTGCTCGAACCAGGGCGTCGTGGTGGGCGCATTCCACCCGGTCGCGACCGACTGGCTCTCGAAGGTGACACGCGCCTGGTAGGGGGCGTTGTCCTCCAGGATCGCTTTCATCTCCTGCACCGCCTGGGCAGCGTCGACCATCGGTGGCAGCCGCAGGCTCAATTTGAAAGCGCTGTAGGGTCGCAATACGTTGCCGGCGTCCGCCAGGGCGGGAAAACCCTCGGCCCCGGTCACGCTCAACGCGGGCGCCCAGGTCCGGTTCAACAGCGCCTGCACCGGGTCATCGGTGGTGGGCAGGACAAAGGCTTTTGCACCTTCACAGTCGTAATGGGCCCAGGGAAACCGCCGCATCACCTCGTCACCCAGGATGGCGGCGGTAGCGCGCGCCTGGGCCAGCCGGTCGGGCGGCACGTCGCAATGAAAACTGGCTGGCAACAAGCGGCCCGTGGCGCTGTCTTCCAGCCGGTCCAGCACCTGGCGCATGATGCGAAAACTCGATGGCACCAGCCCGGACGCGTCGCCCGAATGCACACCGTCGGTCAATACCTCGACCTTCAGGGTGCCGCTGGCCATGCCGCGCAGACTCGTGGTCAGCCACAGCTGGTCGTAATTGCCGGCGCCCGAATCCAGGCAGATCACCAGGGCCACATCGCCCAGCCGTGGCCGCAGCTGGTCAATATAGGGCAACAGGTCGTAGGAGCCGCTTTCCTCACAGGTCTCGACGATGCCCACGATGCGGGGATGCGGCACGTTTTGCGCCTTGAGCGCCTGCACAGCGGCGATGCTGGCATAAACCGCATAACCATCGTCGGCACTGCCACGGCCATACAACTTGCCGTCTTCGTACTTGGGTGTCCAGGGGCCCAGGTCCTTGCGCCAACCATTGAACTCGGGCTGCTTGTCGAGGTGGCCGTACATCAGCACCGTTTGGACCCCGGCCGAGCGGGTCGCTGCAATTTCAAAAAACAGCAGCGGCGTGCGCCCAGGCAGGCGCAGCACCTCGAGTGTCAGCCCTGGCACCTTTTGCGCCTCGACCCAGCGCGCAGCGTCACACAACACCGCCTCGATATGGCCATGGGCAGACCACTGGGCGTCGAAACCGGGCGACTTGGCGGGAATCTCTATGTAATGCGTGAGCTGGCCAACGATGTCGGCGTCCCACTGGGCACTGGCGCTGGCGAGCGCCTGCGTGTGGTCCAGCACGGCACCCGGGAACTCTTTGTGAAGTGGGGCATTCATGGCGTCACCTGGTAGTTCAGACGCCATCCTACCAACTCCTGCGGCCGACAGACCGCCATGCCGCCGAAGGACCACTACAAGCCGTATGCGCGTCGGGCGGTTGCACCAAACACCAGCGCTGCCTGCTGCGCATCACACAGGCCACGGGCCGCGGCGTGCCAGGCTTCATAACTGCCCGCCAGTTCGAGTACCGGCCAGTCACTGCCCCACAACAGCCGCCCGGCACCAAAACACGCCAACAGGTGCCTCGCATAGGGTTCGAACGCGGCCGGCAGGGCGCCGGGCAGGCACTCGGTCCACAAGCCCGACAATTTGCAATACACGTTGGGATGCAACGCAAGCTGCTCGATGCCGGTGGCCCATTCACCCCACTGGCCACCCGCAATGGCGGGTTTGGCGCCATGGTCCAGCACAATCCGCAGCGCCGGATAAAGCCCTGCCAAACGCGCAATGCGAGGCAGGTGCACGGGCTTGACCAGCGCGTCAAAACTGAGGTCGTGGACCAGCAGGGCCTGCACGGCGGGTTGCAACGCCGGCTGCAGGATCCAGTCCGGGTCCGCGATGTCCTGCAGCATCGGCCGCAGGCTGCACAACTTGCTGCCTGCGCTCAGGGCTGCAATATCCTGCGCGGCCCGCGGCGACAACATGTCCACCCATCCGACGACGCCCAGCACGTCGCTCGCCTGTTGTGCCTGCCGCAACAGGAACCGCGTTTCGGCCAGCGTCGGAGCAGCCTGGACCAGCACGCCGCCAGCAACGCCGCTGCCACGCCGTGCCTGGCGCCAGTCGTCCAGCGTGACATCGCGGTAGATCGGTGCGAGTTGCGGTGTCAACCAGCCGTAGTCGCCGCGGGACAGCCGCCAGACGTGAAAATGCGCGTCGATCATGGCGCGCCAGGTGTCGGGGCTCCATCCGCCAGCAACCCGGCGCGCCGCAGGGCAGGCCAGAATCCATCCGGTATCGGGTGGCACAACATGGCTTTGGCATCGTGCCATTGGGCCGCTGTTGCGGCGCCCACGACAACCATGGCAATCGCCGGATGCGCCAGCGGAAACTGCAGGGCTGCGGCACGCAGGGGTACGTTCCATTGCCGGCACAAGACTTCGATGGCAGCCACGCGCGCCACCCAATGCGCCGGTGCGGGCGCATAGTTGAAGCGGGCGACTGCGCCTGCCTGCACCCCGGTGGCGAGGATGCCGGAATTGAACACCCCGCCCAATACAACCGAGACGCCACGCTGCAGCGCCAGCGGCAATAAACGCTCCAGCGCACCGTGGTCGATCAGGCTGTAGCGACCCGCCAGCAACAGGCAATCCAGGTCCGCCTGCTGCAGCACATCCAGACACACCTGCACGTCGTTGACACCCATACCCACCTGCCCTATCAGCCCCTCGCACTGCATGCGACGCAACTCGGGCAGCGCTTGCCGTACGACCTGTTGCAGCACCTGCGGATAGTTCGCGCCGTGGGTCACGTGGTCGCAGTCGTGCACATACGCGACATCGAGACACGCCATGCCCAGGCGCTGCAAACTGTCCTGCACGCTGCGTCGCACACCGGCGGCGGAGTAATCCCACTGCTGCACAAAGGGCAACACGCCGACATAACCGTTTTGCTCCGGTGGTGCGTCATGCCGGGGGAGCAACAGCCGACCGACCTTGCTCGACAACATGAAGCCGGAGCGTGCAACACCGCGCAGTCCCGCACCCAGGCGATGCTCGCTCAGACCATTGCCGTAATGCGGCGCGGTATCAAAGCTGCGGCAACCGGATTGCAGCGCGGCCGATACCATCGCCTGTGCCTGGGCATCGTCCATGGCTTCAAACAGATTGCCCAGCGGCGCGCCACCCAGACCCAGGGGCAAACCGTCGCTGGTATTCAGGAACGGCATGGCTGCTGGTGGCCCCGAGACGCCCGTGTCAATGCCAGCCACGGCAAGCAAAAGCGGACGCCAGGGCACGCGACAGCGACCAGGTGGCCTGGACCAAGCCAGCCTGTGGACGACTTGTCGCCGGCAGAGACCTCGGCATACACCACACTCCCCATCAGGATTCGGCATGGATGCCAACCATGCAAACATTCCGTGGCCGCGGGCACTTGACAACGTCGGACGGCCACTGATACTATAACTAACATGTCAGTTCGTCAAGACGGCCGTCGCGGCCTATCAAACTGCCGCTGAGCGGCAAACCCCATGCTCAAGGGCATTTCCCCACTACTCTCGCCTGACCTGCTGCATGCCCTGGCCAGCATGGGACACGGTGATGACCTGGTGCTGGCCGACGCCAACTTCCCGGCCGCAACCCATGCCAGGCGGCTGGTGCGACTTCCAGGAGTTGCTGCGGCAGATGTGCTGGATGCCATTTTGGCGGTCTGTCCGCTGGACGATTTTGTCGACTCCGCCGCGCAGACTATGCAGGTGGTTGATGAGCCGCAGGCACTGCCAGAGGCGGTAGCGGATTTCAACCAAGTGCTGGCGCGGCATGGACACGCGCCGGCGACGCCGCTGGAGCGTTTTGCGTTTTATGCGCGGGCTGCTGAAGCATTCGTGGTGGTGGCCACAGGAGAAAAGCGGATCTACGGCAACATCCTGCTCAAGAAGGGCGTGATCCGGCCATGAACAACAAGCGGCCGGCCGACGCTGTGGCAAGGAGCACCAGACCACCAGCCGTAGTCGCTCGGCGGCCGCAACCGCGAGGCCGGCCCATGGGCTCGACGAACCCGTCCAGTGCGCCTGCACTCACGTTGGTGATCGACAAGTCCCTGCCGATCAGCCAGCGCGCCCGCGCCTACCAGGGCTTCACCCAGCAGATTCTGAGCGGCGGCATTGTCGCTGGCCAGTTCGTCTCCCAGCGCGAATTGATGGCGCTGTTGGACATGCCATTGGGCGCCGTGCGCGAGCTGGTTCCGCGCTTGGAGGCCGCCGGCCTGATCAAGACCGTGCCGCAGCGCGGCTTGCAGATCGCCCATGTGGACCTCAAGCTGATTCGCAACGCGTTTCAGCTCCGCGGCATGATCGAACATGAAGCCGTGCTGCACTTCGTGCGCACCGCCAGCCAAGTAGAGCTCGACGCCATCGAGGCCAGCCACCGCGACATTCTGCGCCGGGCCAGCGCAAGCCGTACGGACACTCGCCTGCTCAACGACGCACAAGCACTGGACTGGGGTTTGCACGACCGCATGGTCGACGCGCTTGGCAACGAGATCGTGTCCGAAATCTACCGCGTCAACACCTTGCGGGTACGTCTCATCAAGCTTGAGCACAGTGTCATCACGCCTGCGCGCCTGATACCAGCGATGCAGGAGCACCTGCTGTTCATTGCAGCGCTGCGCCGGCGCGACACGCAGGCTGCTGCCAGGCTGCTGATGGACCATATCCACAGCGCGCGCGAACGTGTGCTCGCCATCCCGCTGGAACAGGTGCGGGCCGAACGCATCACAGTGCCGGCACAGGATGGCAAACCGACGACCCGCAAAAACAGAAAGGTGGCCTCTTGAACCATGTGATCCAGGGCCTGTGGCCCGCCGTCCTGACCCCGGTGATGGGCAACGGCCAAATCGACACGGCGCGTGCCATCAGCCATAGCCGCCACATGTTGCGCGCCGGCTGCGACGGCGTGACCCTGTTCGGCACCACCGGAGAAGGCCCGGCGTTCAGCATCTCGGAACGCAAGGCGCTGCTGCAAGACATGCTGGACGCCGGTGTGCAACCCGGTCAACTGATCGTCACCACCAGCGCCAGCGCCTTGCCCGAGGCCATTGACCTGGGCCGCCACGCCTGCAGTCTGGGCTGCCACCAGCAACTTTTCATGCCCCCTTTCTACTTCCGCGCACCACGCGAGGCGGGCATCATCGAATCCGTGTCGCAGTTCGTTCGCGGCGTGGACCACGCACAGCAACGGGTGTTGCTCTATCACATACCGGGACTGAGCAGCGTGCACTTCAGCCATGGCGCGGTGGCGGCGTTGGCCCAGGCCCATCCGGGCAAGGTGGTGGGCGTGAAAGACAGCAGCGGCGACCTGGAACACGGCCTGGCGCTGGCGCGCGCCTTTGGTGCTCTGGACATCCTGCTCGGCGCCGAACAACACGTGGCGGCGGCGATGCGTGTCGGCGCCTCGGGCTCCATCAACGGCCTGGCCAATATCTCCCCGCGCCTGATGCGCCGCATCATCGAGCGCCCTGACCAGGTTGCACCAGCCGACGAGCAATTGGTGCGCGACCTGCTGTCCCTGCTGACCGTCCACCCTGCCATGCCCTTCGTCTGTGTCTACAAGACCATGCTGGCCGAGCAAAGCGGCGACGATGCCTGGCTCAATGTGCGTGCACCGTTGTCCATGCTGGATAACACCGAGGCGCAATCCGTGCGGGCGGGGTATCGTGCCATCGGCCCACAACTTGCAAACATCTGAATTTTTCCAGGAGACATCACCATGACCCAAGCCACCC
>JANOTG010000453.1:0-3709 GCA_031416215.1 Betaproteobacteria bacterium | reverse complement strand
GCGCAGGGCGCGCTTGGCGCGATGCAGCAACTGGTGGGCGGCATTGACCTCGATCTCCAGCGCACGGGCGATCTGCGCGGTGTCGGCATCGGCATAGGCCCACATGGCCAACGCCATGCGCTGCCTGGGCAGCATGCTGGCCATGGCCCGCTCGATCTGCCCGGCACTGATGTCGGGCCATGGGTCAGCAACATCGGCCTGCCAGGCCTGCTGCTGGTCCGCGATTCCCAGCAGGGCGTCATCCTCCAGAACAAGCTCGCGGCGTCGCGTCAGGTGCGTCTTGCAACGGTTGATGACGATCGTATTGAAGTAGGTTCCCAGCCGCGCACCCATGGCGTCGCTGGGCCGGGCGGTCCACAGGCGCAGAAAGGACTCCTGCACCATGTCCTGGGCGTCTTCGGTGTGGTGCAGGATCTGCTTTGCCAGCCCCAGTGCCTGGGGCGCGAGCCGACGCACCAGCATGGTGGCGCTGGGTGCGTGGCCGGCGCACGCACGGTGCCACAACGACCAGTCGTCGACCGCAGGCAATGTGTCGCTCGGGGGTGTCGGCGTGCGCCTGAACCTGGCGCGCCATCGCCCCAGCATTCCTGGTGCAGACGCCGTCAACCCGACATCGGACATCTTTGGACTTCAGCGGTTTGGCAGTTTTTCACGCAGGGCGGCCCGCTCCTCGGGGCTGAGCTTTTCCAGCATCGCCCTGCGTTGTGCCATCAGGTCTTTGCGCTCTTCATCCGACAAGGAACGGATCTTCTCGCCACGCTCCTGTCTGAAGCGTTCACGATCCTGCGGGCTCATGTCCTGCCAGCGTTCGCGCGCCTTGGCCGCCAACGCCTGACGTTCTTCCGGGCTCAGCGCCATCAGCGTCTGGCGCAACCGTTTGCGATAGGCCTCGCGCTCCTCAGGGCTGGCTTGTTCCAGCTGCTGGCGGATCTCCTGGCGCTTTTGGGCCTGCTGCTGCGGGGTTAGCAGGGCCCAGGCCTTGGGGTTGGGAACCTCCACTGCCAGCACAGGCATGGGTGCCGCAAACAGCATGGCACCCCACAACAGCAAAGGCCAGATGGCCGGTCGCATGGCTGGCATGGTCAACTCCTTGCAAGGTTTTTCAATGACACGCCTCAAACGCGCCACAACACCTGCCGTGTGGCGATCGCGCCCGGCAATATGCTGGACTGGACCAGCGCCTGGCCGAGACCGAACTGGCGCTGCACCAGGGGCACCATCACCGAGCGCAGGTCCATGGTCGGCTTCAGGTCGCGCCCTTCGAACAACTGCGCCCCGGCCAGTCCCGGCCAGTCGGTCAGCACCCGGCCGCCAGCGACGCTGCCGCCGGCAAGGAAGGCGACGCCACCCGTGCCATGGTCGGTGCCGCCCGAGCCGTTGAAACGTGCCGATCGTCCGAACTCGGTCATGACCAGCACACTGGTGCGTGCCCATTGGGCTCCCAGACCTTCGCGCAACGCAGCCAAGCCCTCGTCAAGCCCGGACAACAAACGCCCCAATCTGACATGCTGGTTGGCATGGGTATCCCACCCACCCGCCTCCAGCCATGCCACGCGGGGCCCTTTGGGATCGGCCAGGAACACACCCGCCTGCCTGGCCAGGCTGGCAAAACCCGGTCCGCCGTCGGCGCCCATCGTCATGTCCTTCTGGCCCGTCGCCTGGCTGAATGCCGTTGCCAGCTGGGCGTCACCACGGTACATCTGCGTTACCCGCGCCAACAAATCCTGCTCCACCGGACGCCGCCGGTCTGGCGTCCAGGTGCTGGCGCCATCGGCACCGCGCAAGGCCAATGGCATCGCCGCGCTGATGGCGATCGCCGGCTTGCCACTGGCCTGCAGGGCCCGGCCCAGCCACCCGGTGCTCAGGACAAACGGGCGCTCGCCACCACTTTCGAGCAGCTGCTGCGCATCGAAGTGTGACCGCTCACGGTACGGGCTCGCCGTGGCATGCAGCACCAACAGCTCCTGCTGGCTATACCAGCGGTGCAGGTGGGCCAGTGCAGGGTGCATCGAAAAAGTCGTGTCCAGTGCCAGCGCCGGGTTGACGGCGTCCTCGTCGGTGCGCAGCGCGGTCCAGGCCGGATCACCCCTGGCCGGCACTGCGGCCAAGCCGTCCAGCGCCCCACGCAGCATCACCACCACCAGCCGTGGGCCCGCAGGATCTTCCGGCGCCGAGGGTGCGGCAAGCACCATACGGGCTGGCAAAAAGGCGCCAGCGGCACCCAGCAAGCGCAGCGCGGCGCGTCGGGTCAGCGTTGTCTGCATGCGTCTATCTCCTCTGAAATTCAGGGCTGGCCAGTGCCAGGGCGATTGCCTGTGCGCTGCTGTCGGCGTTATCGATCTGCGTGCGTGAATCCTGACTCAGGTCGTCACCCCAGGCCAGCCTTGCCAGTGCGCGTGCGTCGGCGGCATCCCGGTTGAAGTCGCCAAACCGGTCCGCCCATTGCACGCGCTTGAGCAGGGCGTCGGGCGACAGCCATTCCTCGCTGCGGTCCGGCCAGCCCTGCGGCGACGGCGCCTGGCCAACCGCCTGTCCCATGCCCTTCAACGCAAAAACAGTCTGCTCGACCGACACCAGCGGCATCTTCAGCATCCGGTGCGCCGACAACACCAGCTCTTCGGGTCGCTTGAACTTGGGCGGGTTGGCCGGGCTCCATGCCAGCTCATGGCTGAACAAGGCTGCGGCCACCGCCCGCAGATCACCGCTGGTGTCGCGAAATCGCGCGGCCACCCGCTCCACCAGCGCAGGGGGCGGTTCGTCGGTCACAAAATGGCGCACCAGCTTGGTCGCCAGGAACCTGGCGCACGCCGGGTGGCGGCTCAGGTCGTCGAGCAGTTCGTCGAGCGCGTTGGGGCCTTCGGCATAACGTTTGCCGAGAATGGTTTTTGGCCCTGGCTGGTGCAGCGCCGTGACAAATCCGGCTTTTCCGCCGGTCTGCGGGCTGACCGTCCAGCCAGTGAGCAGGTGTGCAGTCTGTGTCACATCCTGCTGCGTGTAGCCACCATTGACGCCAAGTGTGTGCAGCTCCAGCAACTCGCGCGCCAGGTTTTCGTTCAGCCCCTTGTCGCGCAACCTGCCGGCCCGCGATTGCGGGCCGATCGATTGCGCGTTGTCCAGATACAGCAACATGGCCGGGTGCACGACAGCGGCACCCAGCAGCGCCCGGAAACTGCCAAACGCATGCGGCCGGATGGCCTCAACCTCATGCGGCCATACCAAGGCGATCATGGTTCCCTTGGTTGACGACACACAGAAGTGGTTGGCCCAGAAGTGCAGCCAGCGCTCGGCCACCGGTGTCGGTGTTGTGATGGTGTGCTGCCAGCGCCGCTGCAAGCCCTTCACATTGGTCTTGCGCAGCTCCAGCCGCGACGGCGTCATCGGGCCCAGGTCATCATCAGGCTTCCTGCCCGCTTCGGGCGGCCTGGCAGCCAGTGCGCCCTTGAGGACCTCACGTGTAAGTTGCAGCGCCGCCACACTGTCGGTCAGGCCACTGGCATCCATCACCGCCGGCTGCCGGAACTGCTGCAGCACCCAGCCACGCGGGTCGGCCTGCAGCGCGCGCAGGCTGGTCTCTGAATAACCGAAACGGTGCGACGCGATGGCAGCTGCTTGCATGAATAGCCCCAAATAACAGTGAAGTCGGCGACAGCAAACAAGAGTGCCTGCTTGCCAAGTTGAACCCAGGTCGAGGCCCGGCTCTTACGCGACC
>JANOTG010000452.1:0-2927 GCA_031416215.1 Betaproteobacteria bacterium | reverse complement strand
AACGCAGCGAGTTCCGCGACGGGCCGCAAGACCGAGCACCACAGGGCAGTCGGCGCGTTCAGCGCCCGACCGCTCCAGTATGAGCGCTGCGCCCGGCCCCCGCACGCCTTTGCCGTCCCCTCGCACACGACGCAAGGTTGGCGCGTCACGCTGGCCCTGGATGTGGCATCGCGCCAGTGGTATGCGGAATGACCGCAATGGGCCGAAAGCAGACAAGACCGAGAACAAGAAATCCGGAGCCTGAACTGTGATCACACGAGCTCTCTCCTTCGCGGCCATTGAATCCCTGGCCTGGCAACCACCTGACAATCGAACACGCCAATCACAGAGGACCTGATCACCGTGGCAAGCACAAAGTCCCGCACACTTGCGCCGATCACCAGCGCGCGCTTCGAATGGCAGACCTGGCTGGTGATCCTGGCCGTCTATGGCAGCTGGCTGGGCCTGGTGCTGGGTTATCGCGATTTGCCGCTGTGGTTCAGCTGGCCGGCGCTGGTGGTCGTCACGGCCTGGTTCATGAGCCTGCAACACGAGCTTTTGCACGGCCACCCGACGCGCAACAAGGCTTTCAACCGCCTGCTTGGGCTGGCGCCACTGAGTGCCTGGTACCCATATGACATCTACCGTGACAGCCACCTCGTCCACCACCGCGACGAGTTGCTGACCACCCCCGGCATCGACCCGGAGAGCAACTATGTGCAACCCGAGGCGTACGCACGCATGAACCGTTGGCAGCGTTTTCAGGTGTGGGCATTGCGCACCGTGGTGGGCCGCTTTCTGGTGGGGCCGGGCGTGACGATTCCCGCTGTGTGGTCGGATCTTTTCGCCGATGTGCACAAGCGCGGCTGGGCCTGGGTGAACACCTGGGTTGTGCACCTGACCTTGTTGCTGTCGATGTTGTGGTGGTTGTACGCGGTATGTGGTGTCCACCCTGCGCTCTACCTTGTTGGTGTGGCTTATCCCGCGCTGGGCTTGGCGATGTTGCGCTCGTTTAACGAACACCGCCCGGCTGCGGCTCCGGCGCAACGCATCGTCGTCAATGAAGCGGCATGGCCCTGGCAACTGCTCTTCCTGAACAACAATTTTCATGCCGTGCACCACGACATGCCAGGCCTTGCCTGGTACCGCATACCCGCTACCTACCGGGCCAACCGCGACGCCTACCTCGCGGCGAACGGCCACTATGTGATGCCTGGTTATGGCCACGTGATTGGCAGATACGCATTCAAGCCGGTCGACTCACCGATCCACCCCGGCTTCGGCCACGAAGGTACTCCTCCATGATCGCATCGTTACCGATGTACCAAATCCATCGCCCGCCGGTGCTGGCGATGTGGCAGGCAATGGCCGGCCGCCTGCGCGACGCCGGAGTGCGGGACGTGCCGGCAAACCTGACCTGGCCCGCTGAAATGGAGGACCACTGGCTGGCGCCGGAGTTGTTGTTGAGCCAGGCCTGCGGCTTCCCTTTGGTGACCTTGCTCGACAACCGGGTGCAGTTGGTTGGCGCGTTCTGTTACGAAGCGCCAGGCTGTGATGGTGCACTCAACCGCAGCCAGTTGGTGGTCCGCGCGGACGACCCGGCGCGCACACTGGAAGATCTGCGCGGTCGGCGCGTGGCCATCAACGGCAGCAATTCGCAGTCCGGCTACAACAGCCTGCGCGCGTTGCTGGCGCCGCTGGTGCAGACGGGCCGTTTTTTCGGTGCCACCCATGTCAGCGGCGCACACCATCTGTCGGTGATTGCCGTGCGCGACGGGCTGGCCGACGTTGCATCCATCGACTGCGTCAGCCTGGCCGGATTTCAAAAATACCGGCCCGACATCACGGCCGGCATACGGGTGCTGGGGCAGACTTCGGCGTACCCCGGGCTGCCGCTGATCACCTCGGCAACGACGCCGCCAGGCACCCTGTCCGCGCTGCGCGACGCATTGACCTGGTTCACGCGGGCGCCGGAGATGGCCCCGGTGCGTGCCGACCTGTTCATCCGCGGGTTCGAACCGCTGACCATGGCTGACTACCGGGTCTGCAGTGACATGGGTGCCGCTGCAGATGCGGCGGGTGTGTTGATAACCTGACGCCGGATTGCCCAGCAACACCACCCCAGTACCCACCACCGTGCATTCGACATTGCCCACACATGATGCACCGGTGACCGGCTGGCAGGAGGTCTGGTCCACCGCCAGGTTGGAGGCGCGGCGCAACGAGCTCTACCTGGCGCGCCTGGCGCAGGTGCGCACCTGCATGCGCCAGGCCGGCGTGCCGGCCCTGCTGATCGTCGACCCGAACAACATCTTCTACGCCACCGGTGCACGCAACATGATGGTGTTCTGCCTGCGGGCGCCGACGCGTTACTTGCTGCTGCTGGAGTCCGGCCCCACCGTGTTGTACGAATACGCCGGTGCAGAGCACCTGGCCAGCGCGTTGCCGACCGTCGACCACATCAAACCCGCGATTGCCGTGTCCTACCTCGGGTCGGCCGGCCAGCTCGCCGACGCCTGCCAGCGCTTTGCACGCGAGATCGCCTGCACCGTGCATGCGCTGGATCCTGGCATCCAGACCTTGGCCGTTGACCGGTTTCCGTTTGCCGCCACCGACGCGCTGCGCTGGGAGGGTTTTGCGCTGCGCGACGCCGACGCGGTGTTTGTGCCAGCACGCGCCGTGAAGCTGCCGATCGAGATGCCCTATGTGCGCGAATCGATGCGCCGCGTGCTCGAAGGTGTGGCGCGGCTGGAACAAGCCATCACACCGGGACGTACCGAGGCGCAGGTCTGGGCCGAGTTCTGGTTTGACCTGATGCAGAAGGACGGCCAGTACGTCAGCACCCGGCTGTTCCAGAGTGGCCCGCGCACCTTTCCGTATTTTCAGGAATGCAGCAGCCGGGTGATGCAAGCGGGCGAACTGGTCTGCCTGGATACCGATGCGCTGGG
>JANOTG010000451.1:0-2818 GCA_031416215.1 Betaproteobacteria bacterium | reverse complement strand
TTGCAGTTGCCCCAGTTGCTGCGCGCCCTGGCGCACAAGGCCACCGGCACGCTCAATACCGCCGACCTGTCGCGCACCCTGGGCCTGGCGCAGACGACGCTGCGTCGCTACCTGCAATTGTTGGAGACCGTGTTTCTGCTCACCCCCTTGCCAGCCTGGACGCCGCGCGAAAGCCATCGGGCCCAGAAGTCGCCCAAGCTGTTTTTCAACGACAGCGGCCTGTTGGCACATTTGCTGGGTCTGTCGACGCGGCATCTCGCGGCTGCGCCCGGTCTGCCGGGCGCGTTGTTGGAGACCTTTGTGCATGGCGAGCTGCAAAAGCTGTGCGGCTGGGCCGACACCCACTGTGAGCTGATGCATTACCGCACCACGTCCGGCATGGAGGTCGACTTCATCCTGCAAGACCGGCAGGGGCGCGTGGTGGGGGTCGAAGTCAAGTCTGCCACCCAGGCCAGGGCCGACGATTTCAGGGGCTTGCGCCACTTGCGCGAGGTGTTGGGCGCGCAGTTCTACCGCGGTATCGTGCTGCACCCTGGTACACAGAGCGTCGCATTCGACCCGCAGCTGGCATCGTTGCCGGTGGGGGTCTTGTGGGCGTCGGCAGCTTCTGACGCGGCGCCGCCACCGCCGTCGTGATGCGCTTGATGAGCACGCTGACGCAACGGTCAGTCGTCAGCGCGGTATGTTCTGCCTTTGTCGATACCAACGCAATATCAAGATGGCTTCTCGAGTAACGCGGTACGTCGGGTTATGCCCGGTGTTGGGAATGGCGTAGCTGCGCCTGCCGATCAATGCGCTTGGTGTGCCGAGTTGCGGGTGGGCTTGCAACAGCGCCAGGCTGCGTGCGACCCGCCCCTCCACCAGGCTGGCGGTGTGCGCATCGTCAATGGCGATGCGCGCAATCGTGCCCTCGAAGGCGGCCCGCGCCGGCCGCGCCCATTCAATCCGCTTTTTTTCGGTTTCCAATGCGCACCGTCTCAATTGCATGTCTGGCGCCGCGCATGACCTCGGCGTGCGGCACGCTGCCATGAAGCGCAATATCACGCTCGGCCGCCAGAGTTTCGCAAATCTCGTCTTCCACCGCATCGAAACCATCGCGCAGCACAAATTTCAGCATCGCCTTGGGGGACCGTCCAGCCAGCCCGGCGAGGCGTTCAAGCCGCCTTTGATCGCCCTTGGCAAGGGCCAGCGTTTCAGCCTGGGTGGATGCGTTCATGGTGGCTCCGCAGATTTTAGAAAGACCGCGCAAATGATACTGTTGCGCGCCGCCTCGTGGAAGTGCGCGGTGCCGCTCGCAAGGTGAAGGATTGAGGATGGCCACGGGTGCGGCATCCGGTCTCATTGCCTGTGTTTCCCGTCCGCTGCGCCGCAAAACAGTTGGCCATCAGCTGCCCGGCCAAATAGTGCTTGACAGGGCAAAACACCGTCGATATTTTTTACACCGCACCGCACCGCACCGCACTGCACTGCACCGCACGTAACACATTGAAACATAATGAAATTTTCCAGATGGCTCGCGTTGTGCTTTGGTTTTTGTGATTCACCCTTCCCGGGTGTCTGCTCCAAATCACCCAACCGGAGACTTTCAGTGCAAATCAATAAGATTCTCGGGCGTTTGCTCGCCACCATATCCACCGCCGTGGTCTTGGCCACATCAGCGCAAGCCGCTTTGCTGGGCCGCGACATCAACGGTGTTGCGGTGGCGGGTTCGGATGCCAGTTCGGTGTTCCTGTACGACACCGACCGCAACATCACCTGGCTGCGCGATGCCAATGTGAACGGCCAGATGACCTGGGCCGCCGCCAACACCTGGGCCGCCGGTTACAGCATCGGTATTTACGACGACTGGCGCTTGCCTACCGTTGTGCAGCCGGACGCAGCTTGTAGCCTTTCGTTCGATGCAGGTGGCAGTATCGGTATCCAAAGTTTTGAATTTAATTGCACTGGCAGCGAAATGGGACACCTTTGGTATACCGAACTCGGCAATACACAGTATTCATTTGCCAACGCCGGTGATTTCCTGAACATGCAGTCCGGACTCTACTGGTCCGGTACGGAGTACGCGCCCTTTCCCAATAACGCGTGGATCTTCTTTACCGACATTGGCAACCAGGATGCCTACGACAAGAACTTCCATTACTACGCGATGGCTGTACGCCCCGGCGATGTGCTTGCCGCCCAAGTGCCTGAGCCAGAGTCGCTGTTGTTGGCACTGACCGCGCTGGGTGCTCTGGCGCTGGTTCGTCGGCGGACAAGCAGTGGCAGAAGGTCCCAGGGCTCAATGTGCGGTTGACACGCTGACATATTTCCAGCCCGCGCGTTTGAAGCGCTGCCTCAGCGCCCCTTCCACACCGGTTCGCGTTTCTCGGTAAAGGCGCGCGCGCCCTCCAGTTGGTCTTCGGATGAATAGAGGCGGTCCACCGTCGGCAACTGGCGTTTCGTGATGCGGTTCAGCGCATCTTGAAAACGCATGTTCTCCGCCTCGCGCACGACTTCCTTGATGGCGGCATAAACCAATGGCGGGCCGGATTCCAGCAGTCGCGCCAGCTCCCACGCGGTGGGAAGCAGGTCGGCCGGCGAGGTGATCTGCTTGATCAAGCCCCAGCGCAACGCTTCCTCGGCGTCGAACCAGCGGCCGGTCAGCAGCAAATCCATCGCCACATGGTAGGGAATACGTTTGGGCAGCTTGATGGAGGCCGCATCGGCCACCGTGCCGGAGCGGATTTCAGGCAGTGCGAACGTGGCATGGTCGGAGCACAGGATCAGGTCACACGACAGTGCCAGCTCCAGCCCGCCGCCGCAGCAGATGCCGTTGACG
>JANOTG010000450.1:0-4509 GCA_031416215.1 Betaproteobacteria bacterium | reverse complement strand
GCGAAAAAGTGCTGTCCCTGCACCAGCATGTCGCTGGATACCGCCAGTTGCCGGCCCGGGCGCGGTTGCAGGATGGCGCAGTCGTCGCCAATACCCACTACTGCGGCTGTCGCCGGGCGCTTGAAGAAACGCTCGATCAGGTCGAACTCACCCATGGCCAGCGTCGGTCGGCACCGGCCAGAAAAATTCACGCGGACGGCTGCGAAAACGTTGCCATATGGCTGCGCGGATCGTGTTGCGCTCCAGCGTTCCCAGGTTGTGCGACAGCAGTGCCAGGCGAAAGGCGCAATAAAAGCTCACACCCAGGTTGAGCGCGCCGATCAGCGGAATACTGGCAACACACCACCACAATGCGGGCTCCCGCACCACACTCCAACCCCATGATGCGCAGGCGGCGGCAAGCTGCCCTGCCGACAACGTGACGTGGCGGACATCCAGACCGAGGCCGAAAAATCCGGCAAAGGCGGGCACCAGGCCGAGCATCAACCCGAGCGAGAGGTTTGACGCCAGGCCCGAAATGTTGTTGCGCAGAAAAGTCGCCCAGACGTCTGCGCGCGATGTGCCAAGGCGGGAAGTAAATCGGGGGTTGTGCCGCAGGGCCGAGTCGAGACGGTTGAAGACAAACCAGTTTTCTGTCCAGCCCGCGACCAGGCTGGAGGCAAACAACAAGACGCCGGTGAAAGCGGCAAACAGCAGACTCGGGCCGAGCAGTTGCAGGCTATCCAGCACGTACTTGGCGGTTTTTGCGTCCACCATCGGCGCGCCAGTGACAAACTGCATCGTGACGCTGATCAGCAGCACGGTGGGAAATACCAGCCCGACATTGCCCAGCACCGCAGCCACCTGGGAACGGACCAAGTTGCTGACCTCATCAACAAACAGATCAATCGCTCCGGGCGACTGCAGGTCCTTGAGTTTGGCCGCCATGGCCGGCGCAGTCATCGCCGGCTGCTTGGTCGCCAAGGTGTAATGCAGCAGCTGGATGGCGATGAAGCTGCCCGCATACACGACGCTGGACCACAAGCCGTTCCAGAACGCGGACAGACCCCATGCCAGCACCGCGAACTTGAGCCCGGTGGTGACGGCGGTCAACACGCCCCCACCTGCGGCCTTGCGCAGCATGTCCCGGTATTCGCCACGATCGCGCGTGATGTAGTGTTCGCCGACCTCCGAGCTGCGTTCGGTCACCTTGGCGGCGAGCATCGACGAGTTCGAAGCCACCAAGGCGCGCAGGCTGCGCCGGTCATGCCCGATCTGGACGAGGTGCCCCAGCAACCGGACGGTGTTGGGCGCTGCACGCTCATGGGTCAGGCAATCCATCAGCGCACGGATGCGCAGGATGCGTTCGCGCAGCTGGCGAATGCGAAACACCAGCGTGACCGACACACCGTGCTCGTCCAGGTGGGTGTAGACCGACGCCGCAGCCGCCCGACAGGCTTCCAGCCGGGTACGCAGCTGTTGCATGGCGCCTTCCAGGCCAGCCTGCTTTTCGTCAACCGTATCCGGGTGTGCGTCCCGCACCAGCTGCGCGTTAAGGCGCAGATGATCGACATCTGCCGCCAGGGCATGAAATGGCGCGCTTTCACGCGCTGCAGCGCTCATGCGCAAGCGCATTTCGGAGGCGAAGCCATTGGCACGCACCTGGCTGGTGCAGATGGTGATGGCCTCCGGGATGGCCTGCGCCCAGGATTCAGCGGCGTGTTGCCCGGTGGCGCTCGGCTCGTGTTCGGTCGGCTGCAGGACATCCGCCATTGCTTCCACCAGCGTGTCGTCCAGTGCAAGCAGCCATTGGGCGTCAAAAGGACTGCGGAATACGAGGGTGAACAACTCCGCTGCGTCCGCCGTTTCCGGCGTGGTGGGCAAAAGCCTCAGGCGCAGGCGTTCGGCGAATTCACTGATGAAGGCGTTGCGGGTCGAAAATCCAAAGTCGGCCAGGAAGACGGCGATGTCGAGCGGCTCACTCACTGCGCACCAAAGCGCCTGCAGCCGGTATCTCGCTTCGGCCTGGGTGCGCAGCGCATCCACCAACAAGCTGACGCGGGCCACTGCGGCCGGCACCGAACTTCCATCACCCCGGATCCATGCGACCAGATCATGCAGCCAGACATGGCGCACCACCAACCCCGCCTGCGGGTCCAGCGCGTCCAGCAGACGGGTGAGCTCGGACATGGGAGGGCTTTGCGCCGCCCTAGTATCCAGACACAGAGGTATCGGGACAGAACGAAAGTGATGGATTCGCGCTCAGGCCGAGGCGCGAACCGCAGACATAGCCATAGCTATGGCGAGGATTTGCAACGACGGCATGGGTGCGAAGGCGCGCTTTCATGTCTCGATATTTCTGGGTCTGGGTACTAGTGCAGAGTGCGCGACCCGCCGCTTTCGCTCAAGGCGTCCAGCACAAACATGGGTACGTCGACATCGAACTTCTCGCCGTCCTCCGCCACGCAGAAAAAACTGCCATGCATGGTTCCCGTCGGTGTACGCAAGCGCGTGCCACTGGTGTATTCGAACTTCTCGCCGGGTTTGAGCAGCGGCTGGTGCCCGACCACGCCCAGCCCCTTGACCTTTTCGGTGTGACCCGTGGCATCGTTCACATTCCAGGTGCGCGAGATCAGCTGCGCCGTCACGCTGCCGGTATTGGTGATGGTGATGGTGTACGAAAACACAAAATGGGCGTGGGCCGGCGACGACTGGTCGGGCAGAAAGTGGGGCGCGACTTCGACGCGGAACTGGTACTTGGCCATGACCGCATCGTACCTGCGAAAATGCGTCGGAGACCATCCATCATTTCAAACCCCTGCTGCCATGACCTTTCGTATCGCGCCATCCCTGCTCTCGGCTGATTTCGCCCGGCTGGGCGAGGAGGTGCGCGCGGTGGTGGTGGCGGGCGCCGACTGGATCCATTTTGATGTGATGGACAACCACTATGTGCCCAATCTCACCTTCGGGCCCATGGTGTGTTCGGCGCTGCGTCCACATGCCATGGCCGCTGATGGTGCGCGGGTACCGATCGATGTGCATCTGATGGTGCAACCGGTGGACGCGCTGGCCCACGCGTTTGCCGAGGCCGGCGCCGACATCATCAGTTTTCACCCCGACGCCAGCACCCATGTGCACCGCAGCATCCAGGCCATACGGGCTGCGGGATGCCGGGTCGGGCTGGTGTTCAATCCGGCCGAACCACTCGATGTGCTGGATTGGGTGATCGACGACATCGACCTGATCCTGGTGATGAGCGTCAACCCGGGTTTTGGTGGCCAGGGCTTTATCGACTCCGCCCTGCGCAAGGTGCAGGCGGTGCGCCAGCGTATCGACGCCTGCGGACGGGACATCCGGCTGGAGGTCGACGGCGGCATCAAGGTCGACAACATCCGCCGCGTGGCCGACGCCGGTGCCGACACGTTTGTGGCCGGCAGTGCCATCTTTGGCCAGAGTGACTATGCCCGTGTCATGCAGCAGATGCGAGGCATGCTGGCCTGACGTGCTGGCCTGACGCAGTCGTTTGCTACACTTCTGGCATGTTCATTCACCGCATCAGCATCACAGGTTGCAGCGACCGGGGAGCCTGGCCCTGGCGTGGTGCATCCGTCATGCCAGAGCGCACCCTGCCACGAGCCGCCTGACGCGGTGCGCCGGCACCGTGTGCCAGCGATGCAGAGTGGCACGGGCTGACCGGCCCGCCCGATCCATTGCACCCGTGCCCTGAGTTTCAGGGCGTCACCGAAGTTGCCAGACAACGAACGCGCTGCAGTGTGCAGTTGTTCAACGGGAAGATCGCACGTGATTACCGAACTTGAATTCAAGAGCCTTGCCGCCCAGGGCTTCAACCGCATTCCCCTGATGGCCGAGGCTTTTGCCGACCTCGAGACGCCGCTGTCGCTCTACCTCAAACTGGCCTTTGCCAAAGGCGGCGGCAGGTACAGCTTTTTGCTGGAGTCGGTGGTCGGGGGTGAACGCTTCGGTCGCTACAGTTTTATCGGTCTGCCGGCCCGTACCCTGCTGCGAACGCGTGGTTTCGGGCCACAGGTGCTGACCGAAGTGGTGACGGACGGTGTGGTGACCGAGACCAGCAGCAGCAACCCGCTGGACTTCATCGCGGCCTACCAGCAGCGCTTCAAGGTCGCGCTGCGGCCGGGCTTGCCACGCTTTTGCGGCGGTCTGGCGGGTTATTTCGGGTACGACACGGTGCGCCACATCGAAAAAAAACTTGTCGCCAGTTGCCCGCCCGATACCCTGGGCTGCCCGGACATCCTCTTGTTGCAGTGTGAAGAATTGGCGGTGATCGACAACCTGTCGGGCAAGTTGTATCTGATCGTGTATGCCGACCCAGGTCAGGGCGAGGCCTACAGCAACGCCAAGAAGCGCCTGCGCGACCTCAAGGAGCAGCTGAAATACTCGGTCAGTGCGCCAGTGGTCAAGCCGACCCAGACCTACCCGGTGGAGCGGGAGTTTGCCAAGGCCGACTACATCGCTGCGGTGGAACGTGCCAAGCGCCTGATCGAGGCCGGT
>JANOTG010000449.1:0-20782 GCA_031416215.1 Betaproteobacteria bacterium | reverse complement strand
CCCGCCTCTGATTCGAGCCGCGCCAGGTCGTTCGCGCTTTGCGCGATCACGTCCTGGTCGCTGCCGTTGCGCCCCAGGGTGATGGCCTGCTCCAGGGCGATGCGCGCCTTGGCGGGCTCGCCGGCCAATAACAGGGCGCTGCCCAGCGCCGCCGAGATCGGCCCCAGCAGCGTCTGGTTTCCGTTCGCCGTGGCAAGTTTTTGTGCGCTCTCGAGCCGCTGTGTGGCAAGCGGCGCACGCCCCAGCGCGAGGTAGGTACGGGCCGCGCCAATCAGGGCACGGGCCTGGGCGTTGGCATCGCCTGCAGCCTGCGCCTCGCGGCGCGCCTGGTCCCAATGCGCCAGGGCGGCCTCGAAACCGCCTGCCAGATGCTGCCGGGCAGCGGCATTCAACTCGGTGGCCACATCGGCGCGGGCGCCAAGCGGCGCACCCAGAAGGAAGCACATCAGCGCCAAGGGCATCCACAAAAAAGACCGCTGTGGCGCACAACTGCACCCATGGTGAACCGAAGTCATACTTCCCATCCTGTGTAAGGCACGTTTACCGGGTCGCCGCGGTCAGCAATCGAGGCGCCGAATAACAACAGGCCACCCGCACGGCGCTTGCACAGGCATTATGCGCGACGCCGTCGACGTGCGTGTTGCGGCTATGGCCGCACATGGCCTGACACGTCCCCACAAGCCGGCAGCTCACTCGGCCGACTGCTGCAGCGCCCACATCTGCGCGTAACGCCCGTTGGCCGCCAGCAGTTGCAAGTGCGCACCGCGCTCGACGATACGCCCTCCATCCATCACCAGAATCTCGTGCGCGTCGACCACCGTCGAGAGCCGGTGCGCGATCACCAGCGTGGTCTTGTTTTGCGCCACGCCCTGAAGCTCGGCCTGGATGGCGCGCTCGTTGGCCGAGTCCAGCGCACTGGTAGCCTCGTCGAAGATCAGGATCGGCGGGTTCTTGAGCAGCGTACGGGCAATCGCCACACGCTGCTTTTCGCCGCCCGACAACTTCAGCCCGCGTTCCCCCACCATGGCGTCGTAACCGGCTGGTGTGCTGGCAATGAAGTCGTGGATACGCGCCGCCCGGGCCGCGTCCTCCACCTGTGCGTCGCCCGCACCCGGGCTGCCGTAAGCGATGTTGTAGCGAATCGTGTCGTTGAACAGCACGGTATCCTGCGGCACGATGCCGATGGCGCGGCGCACGCTGGTTTGTGTGACGTCCTTGATGTCCTGCCCGGCAATCGTGATACGGCCCCGTTGCACGTCGTAGAAGCGGTACAACAGACGCGACAGGGTGGATTTTCCGGCACCCGACGGGCCGACCACCGCCACCGTCTTGCCAGCCGGAATCTCGAAGCTCACGTCGTGCAGAATCGGCCGCGCCGCGGCAGACCCGTCCCGTCCGGTGTCGTAAGCGAAGCTGACGTTCTCGAAGCGCACCGTCGGTGCACCATCGACCTGCAAGGGCAGAGCACCCGGCCGGTCGGCGATTTCACGCTCCTTCTCCATCAGGCGAAACATCTTGTCCAGGTCGGTCAGGCTCTGCTTGATCTCGCGGTACAACACGCCCAGAAACCCGAGCGGGATATAGAGCTGGATCATGAATGCGTTGATCATCACCAGGTCGCCCAGCGTCATGCGGCCCTCCACCACGCCCAGCGTGGCGCGGTACAACATCGCCACCAGCGACACCGCAATGATGAGCTGTTGCCCGGTATTGAGCAGGCTCAGCGTGCTCTGGCTCTTCAACGCAGCCCGGCGATACCGCTCCAGGCTCTGGTCGTAGCGCCTGGCCTCGAACTCCTCGTTGTTGAAGTACTTGACGGTCTCGTAATTCAGCAACGAGTCGATGGCCCGGCTGTGCGCCGTGGAGTCGAGCTCGTTCATCTGCTTTCGAAACTTGGTGCGCCACTCGGTGATCGTCACCGTGAAGCTGATGTAGAACACCAGGGCGATGATGGTGATCCAGGCAAACCAGACATCGAACTTCACCGCCAGCAGGGTCAGCACCAGGGTCACTTCGATCAGCGTCGGGATGATGCTGTAGAGCGAATAGGAGATCAGCGAATGCACACCGCGGGTGCCGCGCTCGATATCGCGCGTCATGCCGCCGGTCTGGCGTTCCAGGTGAAAACGCAGGCTCAAAGCGTGCAGATGCCGGAACACTTCCAGTGAGATGCTGCGTGCCGCGCCTTCGGTGGCCTTGGCGAATATCAGCTCGCGCAGCTCGGCAAAGAGTGACGTGGACAAGCGCAACAGCCCATACGCGATGACCAGGGCCAACGGCACCACGACCACCGCCTGCATGATGGCCGGCGCCCCGGCTATCGGGTTGCGCCCACCGTTCGGGCTCATGGTGTCGACCAGCGTCTTGAGCAGCAGCGGCACACCGACGTTGGCCACCTTGGCGCCGACCATGAAGGCCAAGGCCGCCAGCACGCGCCACTTGTATTGCCACAGGTAGGGAAACAGGCGCTGCAATGTGGCCCAGTCGGAGCGCGCGGCGGCCGGTGCTGTGCCAGCAGGGGCAAGGGAGGCGTGGGAGGTCAGTTCGGCACCAGGGCGCATGGGGGACAATCGATGACGTAAGCAACTCCAGATTGTGACCATGTCTGCCAATTCAAGCGCGTCCAGGGTCGAACTGCCAACCGACAAGGAGCTGGTGCTCAAGGTGATTCCCATGCCAGGCGACTGCAACGCCAATGGCGACATCTTCGGTGGCTGGGTGATGGCCCAGGTGGACCTGGCCGGTGCCGTGATACCGGCGCGTTATACCCAGGGTCGCCAGGCCACGGTGGCGGTGAATCAGTTCATCTTCAAACAACCGGTGCGAGTCGGCGACATCCTGTCATTTTTCGGATCCATGACACGTATCGGGCGCACCTCGGTGACGGTGCAGATCGAGGTCTATGCCGAGCGATTTCGCGCCCAAGGCACCTACATCAAGGTAACCGAAGCGTCGTTGACCTATGTGGCGATTGACGACAACGGCCAGCCGCGCGAGTTGCCTACGCGAGCGGCTTGATGGGCCGGTACTCGACGTAGGTCGGCAATCGCTCGGGGTAGTCTGCCAGCATCGGCACACCCAGCGCCCGGTTGCGGTCCAGCCGGCCTAGCGCGACGGCGTACTCGTCAACCGGCAGGTAGTAGAAGAACGACAGCAGCCGCTCGGCAAAGTACCACAGGCCGGCGATTTTTTCGTATCGGTCTTCATAGGTCATCGCGCTGACCATGGCGCGCTCGTTGCGCCAGACTTCGGCGTGCACCGACAGGCGGCCGCGCGCCACTGTGGCGCCATCGAACCACACCACATGGTCGTGGGCGACGTGGTTGGACGCACCCATCTTCGCAAAACGGTCCTTGAACTGGCGCACGATCGCATCACGTCCGACAGCGCGCATGGCGCCGTCCCTGGATCCGAACGCAGCCCCCTCCGCGAACAAGGCGGCAGCACCCTCCAGATCGCGCCCGTCGACACAAAAGTTGTAGCGACCGGTCAGCTCGGCAATCGCCTGGCGCGCCTCGACCTCGGCCAGACGGTCCTCCAGCGAACGGTTTGCGGCGGGTTCGGATCGACGGGGTAGCGACATGGGCAGACTCCCGCACAGTGCCAGTTGGTGACTTCAGGCAGCGGGCCTGGACTTGCCCGGGCGCATCTCGACATAGGTCGGCAGCCGCTCCTGGTAGTCGGCCGCGACCGGCGTGCCAGAGGCGATGTTGCGCTCCAGCCGGCCCATCGCGTTGGCGTAGTCGGCAATGTGGAGGTAGTAGAAGAAGGACAACAAGCGCTCGGCAAATCGCCACAAGCCGTCCGCCGATTTGACGTACAAATCGTCGTAGCGCAGGGCGGCAATCTGGGGCTCCTCCTTGCGCCACACTTCAGCATGCACCGACAACTGGCCGCGCGCGCGTGTCGGGCTCTCGAACCAGACCACATGGTCGTGCGCAAAGTGGTTGGTAGCCCCCAGCACGCTGAAGCGGCCCTCGAACTGCTTCACGATGGCGGCGATACCGGTGGCCCTCATGGCGCCATCCTTGGAGCCAAAGGACGCGTCCTCGGTGAACAGCAAGCTGGCAGAGTCCAGATCACGGTTGTCCATGGCGAAGTTGTAGCGTGCCGTCAGGTCACGGATCGCAAGCTGGTCCTCCAGGGCCGACAGCCGGCCCTCAAGAGTCTGGGGCGCGACGGGTGGCACGCGGTTGGGAATGGCCATCACAGGTCTCCTGGGGAATCAGTCATCGGACAAACAGGTCGCCGCATCGACATGGCGGCGCCTCATCGCGCAAGGTCGTGACGTGGAACACCCCACCATCGCGCCGTAGTTCTACGGGTTTTCCCATGGGTCCAATTAAAGAGCCGCGGGATAACACCGGCTATCGGGGACAACCCTCACAGCAGAATCGCGCAAAGCAGCTATAAACAGGCCAACGAAAACAGGGGACGATGTGCAATTTCTGCAGCTGGTCATCAGCGGTGTGGCGCAGGGCTGTATCTACGGTCTGATCGCGCTCGGCTTCGTGCTGATCTACAAGGCCACCGAGACGGTGAGTTTTGTGCAGGGCGACCTGATGATGCTGGGCGCCTTCGTCGGTCTGGCCACCATGACCTTCCTGGGCTTTCCGTTCTGGCTGGCCGTTGTCAGCTCCATCCTGGGCATGGGCCTGGCTGGCGTGGCACTGGAGCGGGTAGTGATCCGTCCGATCCTGGGCCAGCCCGCGTTTTCGATCGTCATGCTGACGATCGGCATCGGTTATGTGTTGCGCGGCCTGATCACCATGATCCCGGTGATAGGAACCGAAACCTACGTGTTGCCGGTGCCGTACAAAGACCAGGTGTGGAATTTCGGCGAGCTGGTGCTCAATGTCGAGCAGATGATGGTGATTGGCTGCACGGCCGTGTTGTGCCTGATCCTGTTCGCCATCTTCAAATACAGCAAGGTCGGTATTGCCATGCAGGCCTCGTCGCAGAACCAGCTGGCAGCCTACTACATGGGCATACCGGTGAAGAAGCTCAATGGCCTGGTGTGGGGCCTGGCGGCCGCCGTGGCGGCCGTGGCGGGCTTGTTGCTGGCGCCGATCACCTTTGTCCACGCCAACATGGGATTTGTCGGCCTGAAGGCCTTTCCGGCGGCGGTGGTGGGTGGTTTTGGCAGCCTGCCAGGGGCCATCGTCGGCGGCCTCGTGATTGGTCTGGTGGAGTCGCTGGCCGGCTTTTATGCCGCCGAAGGCTGGAAAGACATTGCCCCCTACGTCGTCGTGCTGATCATGCTGTGGGTCAAGCCCAACGGCATTTTTGGCGACACCCTGCGTAAAAAGGTCTAGAGCGGTATGCGTTTTCTCTTCAAGACCGACTACGCGCAGGACATCCGGCTGGCCAAACACGGCGGGCAGGTTTTCTGGTATTCGGCGTTACTGCTGCTGTTGCTGCTGGCGCCACTGTTTGCCCCCGAATACTGGCTGGCGCAACTCACCTTCGTGCTGATCTATTCGGTGGCCGGCCTGGGCCTGATGCTGCTGGCCGGGTTCACCGGACAGTTCTCCATCGGCCATGCGGCGTTCCTGGGGGTCGGCGCTTATACCCATGCCGTCTTGACCAACATGGGAGTGCCGTTTCCGTTGGCGCTGCTACTGGCGGCTGCGCTGTCGGCCGCCACCGGCGTCGTGATTGGTGTGCCGGCGCTGCGTGTGAAGGGCATTTATCTGGGTATGGCCACCCTGTCCTTCGGCTTCATCGTGCAGGAGGTGTTCACCCGCTGGGGTTCGGTGACGGGCGGCAACAAAGGCTTGCATGTCAAGGCACCCGATATCTTCGGCTGGGAGCTCGACAGCAGCGAAGAGTTCTATTACCTGTGCCTGGTGCTGACCGTGTTGTGCACACTGGCGATCCTGAATTTGCTGCGGTCGTCCACCGGGCGCGCCTTCGTCGCGATCCGCGATTCGGAGGTCTCCGCGCAAAGCATGGGAATTCACCTGGCACGCTACAAGACCACCTCGTTCGCGCTGTCGGCGGCCATCACCGGCGTCGCCGGGGCCTTGTATGCCCACAAGCTGCAGTTCATCTCGCCGGACCAGTTCAGCCTGCTGCAGTCGATCGAGTTGCTGCTGCTGATCGTGGTTGGCGGCCTGGGCTCGGTGCACGGTGCATTTCTCGGAGCCCTGTTTCTGATCAGCATGCCGCAACTGATCTCGCTGTCCAAGGACTATCTGCCCGCTGTGATCGGTCAGGCGCCCGGCCTGCAAGGCGTGGTGTTTGGCGTCATCCTGATCGCGTTCGTGTTGTTCGAGCCGCTGGGCATCTATGGCCGCTGGCTGAAGGTGCGCACCTACCTGCAGATGTTCCCGTTCTACCGCAAGGGCATGTTCAAGCGGCAGAAGTCGTTCCAGAAGTCCGACCGTTTGTCATGATGGCCCCCACGCTTGTCACTTCCCCGGCGTCGGCCATGACCGATGCCGCACGTACTACGCTGGAGGAGCCGCTGCCAGAGGCAGTGGCTCTTCGCCCCGTCCTTGCCTGCGCAGGCAGGCAATGGGCCGCGGGGCTCAGCCCCGAGGGGGCCCTCGCGCCTTGGGGCGGCCCGGCGGCGCTCAAGGTCGGTTCGCCATGAGTGAGCTATTGCTGTCCGCAAAAAACCTCAGCATGCGTTTCGGCGGCGTGCTGGCCGTCAACGACGTCAGCTTCGACGTGCGCAGGGGCGAGGTATTCACCCTGATCGGGCCCAATGGTGCGGGCAAGACGACGGTGTTCAACCTGATCAGCCGCCTGTACACGCCCACCGCGGGTGTGATCCATTTCGAGGGCCACAACCTGACTGCCGCGCCGCCGCACGAGATTGCGTCGATGGGCATCGCGCGTACGTTCCAGAACATCGAGCTGTTCGAACATGCATCGGTGCTGCACAACCTGCTGATCGGCCGCCACACCCACCGCAGCACCGGCCTGTGGAGCGAGATTTTTTTCACCCGCAAGACGCGTTTGGCCGAAGTGGCGGCGCGCGAGCATGTGGAGCGGGTGATCGACCTGCTGGACCTGCAGCGGCATCGTGATTCGATGGTGGCCGGCCTGCCCTACGGCGTGCGCAAGGTGGTCGAGCTGGCGCGCGCCTTGTCAACCGGCCCCAAGATGCTGCTGCTGGACGAGCCCTCCTCCGGTCTGAACGTGGAGGAAACCGGCGACATGGCCTTCTGGATCAAGGATATCCAGCACGAGCTCGGCATCACGGTGTTGATGGTGGAGCACGACATGAGCCTGGTGTCCAAGGTGTCCGATCGTGTGCTGGCGATGAACCAGGGTGCCATGCTGGCCGAAGGCACGCCGGCCCAGGTGCAGGAGGATGCCGGCGTGATCGAAGCCTACCTCGGTTCGGCGGATGACGTGTCGTCCTTGCGTCGGCCAGCAACGGCCGGCAAGGGAGCGCAGCGATGAACAGCGCAGCCCTGTCGGTGAGTGACCAGCCGGTGCTCAAACTGCTCAACGTGGAGAGCGCCTACGGGCCGATCAAGGCCATCCGTGGCGTCAGCCTGCAGGTGCGCCGGGGCGAGATCGCCACCGTACTGGGCTCCAATGGCGCGGGCAAGACCACCATCCTGAAGACCATCTCGGGCATCATCGATCCGCGGCGTGGGTCGATCGAATTCAAGGGCCAGGACATCACGGCGCGCGACCCGGCGTTTGTCGTCCAGCAGGGCCTGTGCCATGTGCCCGAAGGACGCGAAGTGTTCCCGCTGCTGTCGGTGCGCGACAACCTGTTGATGGGCGCCTACACGCGCCAGGACAACGACGGCGTGCACAAGGATATCGAGGCCGTGTTTGGCTACTTCCCGATCCTGCGTGAACGCGCCAGCCAGAACGCGGGCTTGTTGTCGGGCGGACAGCAGCAGATGCTGGCGATCTCGCGCGCCCTGATGGCGGCGCCCGACCTGATGCTGCTCGACGAGCCCAGTCTGGGCCTGTCGCCCAAACTCACCAAGGAAATCTTCGAGATTGTGGTGCGCATCAACCGCGAACGCGGCATGACCATCCTGCTGGTGGAGCAAAACGCGAACATGGCGCTGAATGCCTCCGACTACGGCTATGTGCTGGAAAACGGCCGCATCGTGATGGAGGACAGCTGTGCCGTGCTGCGCGAAAAGGAGGACATCAAGGAGTTCTATCTGGGCATGAAGGAGACCGGGGTGCGTGGCGAGCGGCGCTGGAAGAAAAAGAAGACCTGGAGATGAGGCCATCATGAGCAACTTGTGGACACTCACGAAGTACCAGCCGAACACAGCGCTGCAGATGGCGGGGGAGACCATTCCCCAGGTGTTCTGGAATGCTGTCGTTGCCCGCGGCCCGAAAGTCTGGTTGCGGCAGAAGGAATTCGGCATCTGGAACAGCTGGACCTGGGACCAGGCCGCGGCTGCGGTCAGCGAAATCGGTGCCGGCTTGCTGAGCATCGGGTTTGCGCGTGGCGAGTGCGCCGCCATCCTGTCCAACACCCTGGTGAAATGGGTGCTGGCTGATCTGGCCATCCTGAGCTGTGCCGGTGTCTCCAACGGCATCTACCCGACTGACGCCCCGAGCCAGGTGCACTACCTGTGTGAAGACTCGGGCACCGTGATCCTGTTCGTCGAGGACGAAGAGCAGCTCGACAAGGTACTCGAGGTGCGTGCCGAGTTGCCACGCCTGCGCAAGATCATCGTCTTCGACATGAAGGGCCTGCGTGAACTCGACGACCCCAATGTGATGTCGCTGGATGCATTGCGCCAGGCCGGCCGCGCCTGGATGCAGCAGCAGCCGCAGGCGCTGCAGGAACGCAGCGCATCCTGCCAACCAGAAGAACAGGCCATCCTGGTCTACACCTCGGGCACCACCGGCAAGCCGAAAGGCGCCATGCAGAGCCATGCCGGGCTGGTCTACAGCATGCGCCAGGCCAACATCCGCCTGCCGACGCTCGATGTCGACGAGCGCATGTGTTTCTTGCCGCTGTGCCATATTGCCGAGCGCATCATCGGCGAGTATTCGTCGGTCTATGGCGGCGCCGTGCTCAATTTCGTCGAGAACCCCGACACCATTCCAGAAAACGTGCGGGAGATCTCGCCCACCTTCCTGTTCGCCGTGCCACGGGTGTGGGAGAAGTTCTACTCCGGCGTCATCATCACCATCAAGGAGGCGTCGAAGCTGCAGCAGCTGGTGTATGGCTGGGCGATTGGTGTCGGTGGCCAGGTGGCAGACAAGGTGCTGGCCGGCCAGCCGGTCGACGGCTGGCTGAAACTGCGTTTCGAGATCGGCCGCTTGCTGGCGCTCAACAACGTGCGCAAGCTGATCGGCATCCACCGCGCGCAGGCGCTGCTCTCGGGTGCGGCGCCGATCTCGCCCGATCTCATCCGCTGGTACCTGGCGTTGGGTATTCCGATGCTGGAGGGCTGGGGCATGACCGAGTCGGGTGCCCTGGGCACCTTCAGCACGGTCGACGGCATGCGCCCGGGCACCATTGGCCGCGCCACCGACGGCGTGGAAGTGCGGGTCGACGAGGCCACCGGCGAGTTGCTGATCCGCGGCCGCAATGTGTTCATGGGTTACCTGAACCAGCCGGAGAAAACCGCCGAGACCATCGACCGGGACGGCTGGCTGCACACGGGCGACGTCGGCAGCATGGACCCGGATGGTCACTTTCGTATCACCGACCGGATGAAGGACATCATCATCACCGCCGGCGGCAAGAACATCACGCCCAGCGAGCTGGAGAACGAGCTGAAATTCTCGCCCTATGTGACCGACGCGGTGGTGATCGGCGACAAACGGCCCTACCTGACCGTCATCATCATGATCGACCAGGAAAACGTAGAAAAATACGCACAGGACAACGATGTGCCGTTCAGCAACTATGCCAGCCTGACCAAGGCGCCCGAGGTGCAGGCGCTGATCCAGACCGAAATGGAGCGTGTCAACAAGAAGTTCGCACGGGTCGAGCAGATCAAGAAGTTTTTCCTGCTCGACACCCAGCTCAGCGCCGAGGACGAGGAACTCACCCCCACCATGAAGCTCAAACGCAAACTGGTGGAGAAAAAATACGCGACACAGATCGACGCCATGTACCGCTGAGTGACGACACACATCAAGCAATCACCAAGCAACCCGCTTTTTACCAGGAGAACCCCATGAAACTGAAGTCAACCCTCGCCCTGGCCGTCCTGGCCATGGCAACCAGTGGCACCATGGCGCAGCAGGCGCAGGGAGTCAGCAAGAACGAGATCGTGATCGGCTCGATCCAGGACCTGTCGGGGCCCATCGCGGCCTTTGGCAAGCAGGTGCGTTTCGGCATGCAGCTACGGGTCGATGAGCTCAACGAACAGTCTGGCGGCATCCATGGCCGCAAGGTCAAGCTGCTGATCGAAGACTCGCAGTACGACCCGAAAAAAGCCGTGCTGGCGGCGCAGAAGCTGGTGAACCAGGACAAGATCTTCGCCATGCTGGCGCACCTGGGCACCACTGCCAATCTGGCGACGATGCCAATCCAATTCGCCAAGAACGTGCCCAACCTGTCGCCGATCACGGCGTCCAAGGAAATGTACGAGCCCTACCACAAGCTGAAGTTCGGCTTCACCGCCAGCTACTTCGACCAGATGCGCATCCACCTCCCCAAGCTGGTTAAGGAAAAGGGCTCCAAGAAGGTCTGCACCATCTACCAGGACGACGATTTCGGCACCGAAGTGATGCAGGGCGCCGAGGCCGGCCTGAAAACCATCGGCATGTCGCTGGCCGAAAAAACCACCTACAAGACCGGCGCCACCGACTTCTCGTCGCAGATGGCGCGGCTGAAGGCCGCCGATTGCGATTTCGTCGTGCTGGGCACCATCATCCGCGAGACCATCGGCGCGATCGGCACCGCCAAACGATCCGGCTTCAACCCGGTGTTCTTCGGCTCCAGCGCCTCCTACACCGACCTGATCCACAAACTCGGCACACGCGCCATGGACGGTCTGTACGCGGTGCACACGGTGCAGCACCCCTACCTGGACTCGGCATCCCAGCCGATCCGTTTCTGGGCTACCAAATACCAGACCAAGTTCAATGAAGAACCCACGGTGTTCTCGGTTTATGGTTATGCGGCGATCGACAACTTCATCACCGCGGCGCAAAAGGCCGGGCCCAACCTGACCACGGACAGCCTGGTCAAGGCGCTGGAGACGACAACCATCCCGTCCGACATTTTTGGCAGTCCCGAGGTCAAGTTTGGCCCCAACAAGCGTCAAGGCTCCGACCTGAGCCGTCTGTCGCAAATCGTCGAAGGCAAGTGGAAGGTGATGTCCGAATACGTCAGATAAGGCAGACCGGACTTACCCAACAAAAAGCCGCCCTCGGGCGGCTTTTTGGTTGTAGTGCCAACCAGACCCCTGTTGACCCTGGGATACGGGCAGCACTGAATTTACCGACGCCTGCGCACTCCTAGTCCAAGGCCCGCCAGCCCGAGGCCAAGCAGGGCCAGCGTGCCCGGCTCAGGAACTATCAGGGTCACCCGCCCTGGCGTCGGTTGATTTTGGTTGTCGGTGCTTGGAATCCAGCTTGCTCCGTCGTCGAGCGACAACTCTGTGAATATGTCGAAGAAGCTGTCGATCTTGTATTGGCCGCCACCCAAATCCTCAATCGACGTTTTTCCGGTCGATTGCAGAGTCGGACTTTCGCGAACCATCACGCCGGGTGGCAAGGTGCCACCGCTGATATCGAGCTGAACCATCTCGGTGTCGAAAAAGCGCGTATTGCCCAGCAGAGTGTCGAACGTGACCAGTACCGAGACTGCGGCCGGTGCGCTGAACTGGGACGATGGTCCAGCGTTGACTGACAAATCAAAAAAAACGGTTGACCCAAAACTGTGCAGCTGGCTACCAGCAAGCGGTGGCGCCACACAGGCAGTAAAGCCGACATGAACGGGGTTGGTCAAATCGAAAACATTGCCGCCGCCCACGAATCGGGCATGGAAGCCGGGATTCGTGTATTTGAAATGTTGCCCCAAAGGCGGCAGGCAATCGGCGGTTGCGACGACAGCGGCAGACGCGAACGGGGGCAGCACGACAAGTGCGGCAACAATGGCGCGGAGCATGAGCCTGGACAGGCGCTTGGCACTCTGTTTCAGCGCGGAGAAGTTTGATCGACGATTGAATGACATCGGGGCGCAATTCATGGTGATCTCCGGTGTGGATGGTGGCTATACTGGTTTTCTGGCACACAAAGCCAGCCAGCCCAGTCACTGCACAAAGTGTGCCGGCTTCCCATGCAGCCGCGCCGGCGACGAATGGATTGCCGCATGGGGCGAACCATGCTGTGGGGTGATCCACCGTGCACAGACTTCGACCTGCGGGTGAAAACGAGTTGCGCCTCATCCTAGCGCGCGCCCTGGCGGGCGCTGCCGAGTTGCGCTTCCTGCATCGGCTGCACGCCGTGTTGCTGGTCAGTGTCGGGCGCAGCTGTTACGAAGTAGCGCACTGGTTTGGCGAAAACCCGCGCAGTGTCGAGCGTTGGGTGCATGCCTTCGACGCGTTGGGTGAACACGGCCTGCGTAGCCACCACCATGGCGGGCGCAGCGCACGACTGGCGTTGCCACAACTGCATACCCTGGCGCAGGACCTGGCGGCTTTGCCATCGGCCAGCGGTTATTGCCAGGGCCGCTGGAGCGGGAAACTCGTGGTGCGGCACATCCAAAGCCGCTTCGGCGTGCAACTGAGCCTGCGCCAATGCCAGCGGCTGATGCGGCAGATTCGACCAGCTTGAAGCCCGCGCTGTCAATGCAGCTTGAGCGCCACACGATGCCGCGCCACCCATGCGTCGATACAAACGGCGTAATCAGTGCCGGGCCGCTGCCACCGCGGATTCCTCGTGGCGTGCATGTAAACAATTCCGACGCATTGATGGTCCATTACGCTGCCACCCGAAAAACCATCACAACACTCAACTGCTGGTATCTGCACCAGGTTCTGGCGGCGTCCAGCCAAAAAACTCGGGCGCCAGGCGCTGCATCACCGGACCATTGAAATCCCACGACATGCACTTGCCGAAATGCGGCGGCGGGCGGCGCGGCTTGTCGCTGCGCACCATGGCCACACCCTGGGCTCGCGCCCGTTGCTGGCGGTACACCGGTATCGTCTGAAAGGCAGCAGTAGCCACATTGAACAACAGTTCACGCAGGTGGGTGCAGCCGGCAATACCGCCCATCACTTCGTCGATGGTGGCACGCCAACCCGCGCCGATGCGTTTTCCCACCAGCCCTTGCACCGGGTCAGCGGTTTTGGAGCACTCGGGAAAGGGAACGGTAGGAAGACCGGTCTCTACGGCCTGGATCGTCAGTTGGTCGTCCAGCGTGACGCGCAGCAACATGTGGTGCACCGTGCTCGGCGGCGGCTCCGCGCCGCGCTCCCGGGATTGGTACGCATAGGCCCGGACATCACGCATCGCCGCCTCGATGTCCCACAGGCCGTCGTCGCGCAGGTAACCGTTGAACTCAATGGTGCGCGTGTGCAGGTGTTTGCGCGGCGCGCTCGGGTTCAGATTCATAAGGGGTCCCACCAGGTCCGGCCGCTCAGGCCACGATATACGCCGCCGACCCGGTGGACATCAGGCTGCCATCGGCACCACAAAACTCCATGCGGGTCGAGGCGACGCGAGAACCCAGACGCATCACCTGGGCGTGAAAATCGAAATGCTCGCTGATACCGGGGCGCAGGTAGTCGACCCGCAGGTCGATGGTGCCCAGCTTGCCAAATCTTTGCAGCCGCGCCGCCGGCGTGTCGTCCATGTGGCGCGCCGCCATCGCCGCCATCACCGCCAGGGCGCCGATGTTGTCCAGTGCCGCGCTGATCACGCCGCCATGCAGCCGGTTGTAGCTGTAGTGACCCACCAGCTCGGGCCGCATCAGGATGCGGCCACTCACGGTATCGGGCTTGACCACCGTGACCTGCAGGCCCAGCAGCTTGTTGAAAACCACCATTTCCTCGAAGATCTTCTTCAAGCCGACGACGAACTCCGGCTCGAACTCGATCGCAGCCGACGGGTTGGCAGGGCGTGCTCGTGTCATCGTGGTGCTTCACAGGGCGAGCTGGCGCGCCGCGAGCTCCTTCATGATTTCTTCGGAGCCGCCGCCAATCATCATCACCTTGACCTCACGGTAGATGCGTTCACTGCGTGTGCCGCGCATGAAACCCATGCCACCGAGGATCTGCACCGCCTGATCGGCACAGAACTGCATGGTCTGCGTGGCATGGTTCTTCAGCAGACACACCTGCGCCACCCAGTTCGCCGTGACGTCGCCACCAGCCAGCGCATCGCCGGCGTCGGCGCGGTCACTCAAGGCGTCTACCCAGGCCTGGGTAGACGATATGCGCATCTGCATGTCCACCAGCTTGTGGCGGATCACCTGGCGCTCGACCAGCGGCTGGCCAAAGGTCTTGCGCTGCCGGGCCCAGTCCAGCGCCTCGTCAAAACAGGCCATGGCGTATCCAAGGGACGCCACCGACATGCCCAGCCGCTCGGAGTTGAAGTTGCCCATGATCATCTTGAAGCCCTGGTCGGCCTCGCCGATCAGGTAGCGCTGCGGCACCCGCACACCCTCGAAGCGCAGTTGCGCCGTGTCCGAGCAGTGCCAGCCCATCTTGTCCAGGCGGGTGCGGGTCAGACCCTTGGCGTCACCGGGCACCACCATCAGCGAGATGCCACGCGCCCCGCGCCGCACCAGCGCCGGGTCGGCCCCCAGGGCGTCGCCGGCCTGCAATGCCTGACCCGCCTCACCCGTGCGCACGGCCACCGTCAAGAAGTCGGCCCGCATACCGGAGGTGATGAATATCTTCTCGCCGTCGATGACCCACTCGTCGCCATCGAGCCGCGCCGTGGTGCGCAACGACGCCACGTCCGACCCGCCGCCCGGCTCGGTGATGGCCAGCGCCGCGATCTTCTCGCCCCGCAGCACCGGCGGAATGATCTCGCGCTGCAACTCGACAGAGCCGTGGCGCAGGATCGGCGGCAGGCCGATGCTGTGCGAGAACAGGCTGGCACCGACACCACCACTGGCACCGTAACGCGCCATCGGCAGCGTGACGGCATTGCGCATGCGGTGCGACGCTGGTGTGCCTCCCAGGTCCTCCGGGTAACCCAGACCGAGCAGCCCGAGTTGCGCCGCGCGGGTGTACAGGTCGCGCGGAAACTCGCCGGCTGCGTCCCACTGCGCCACATGCGGCGCCACCTCGCGGCTGGCAAAACGCGTCACCAGATAGGTCAGCGCCTCGACCTCCTCGCGATCATCATGGTGCCGATGGGCCGGCTCCGGCAAACTGTTGTTCGTCACTGCATGCTCCAGGGGGTTCGTTGCGGGCCGGCCGGCGTAGCGTTCAGCCTTTGGGTGGTTTCTTGGCAATGCCCATGGTCTTGGCCAGGATGCCCAGCATCACCTCATCGGCACCGCCACCGATGGAGCCCAGCCGCCCGTCACGGTATTTGCGCGAGACCCGATTTTCCCAGGTAAAACCCATGCCGCCCCAAAATTGCAGGCAGCCGTCGGGAACGATGCGGTTCAGCCGCCCTGACTTGAGTTTGCACATCGACGCCAGCTCGGTCACGTCCTGCCCCTGCACATACAGCTCGCAGGCGCGGTAGGTCAGCGCCCGCAGGCTCTCGACCTCGGTCTTCATCTCGGCCAGCTTGAACTGCACCCATTGCTGGTCCGCCAGCGTGGCGCCGAACAGCTTGCGCTCCTGCGCCCAGCCGATGGTCAGTTCGATGCAGCTGGTCAGGCCCTGGATGGCGCTGGCCGCCGCCCACAGCCGCTCTTCCTGGAACTGCATCATCTGGTACATGAAACCCTGGCCCTCGACGCCGATGCGGTACCGCTGTGGCACCCGCACCTCGTCGAAATAGATCAGCCCGGTGTCACTGGAGTTCATGCCGATCTTGCGGATCTTTTTCGCCTTCTCGATGCCTTTGCTATCCATGGGCACCATCACCAGGGTCTTGTTCTTGTGCGCAGGACCGTCACCGGTGTTGACCAGCATGCACATCCAGTCGGCCTGCAGGCTGTTGGTGATCCACATCTTCTGCCCGCTGATGAGGTAGTCGTCACCATCCTTGCGCGCAAAACTCTTGATCGACGCCACGTCGCTGCCAGCGGCGGGTTCGCTGACACCAATACAGCCCACCATGTCGCCCGCAATCGCCGGCGCGAGGAACTGGCGGCGCAATTCATCGCTGCCAAAACGCGCCAGCGCCGGTGTGCACATGTCGGTCTGCACACCAATCGCCATCGGGATACCACCACAATGGATGAAGCCCAGGGCCTCGGCCATCGCCACCGCATAGGAGTAATCCAGCGCCGCGCCGCCATACGCTTCGGGCTTGGTCAGGCCCAGCAGTCCCAGATTGCCCAGCTTCTTGAACACCTCATGGGCCGGGAAAATTTCAGCTTCCTCCCACTCGTCGACATGCGGGTTGATTTCGGCTTCGATAAAACGCTTCAGCGTGTTCTGGATTTCCAGGTGTTCGTGGGTGTATTGCATGGTGCTCTGGTTTGAAAACGGGTCAGATGCTGAAGACCCTGGGCGTCACGGCACGGTGAAAGCCATCAAACGGCCGCACCGCATCGCGAGCGGGCTGGACCAGCGGATTGGCGTGCTGGGTCTCCCAGCCCATGCGCACCTGCGGGCGGGCGCCGTCGATGCGCAGCGTTGTCCCGCTGATGAACGACGCCGCCGGGCTGAGCAGAAAAACAATGCCCGCCGAGGTTTCGGCTTCGTTGCCAAATCGCCCCAGCGGCACAGTGCCAGCCATGGCGCGCAGGCGCGGACCTTGTTCGCTCGGGTAGTGGTCCATGCCACTGGATGCGATGTAGCCCGGTGCTACTGCGTTCACCCGCACACCACTGTGGGCCCATTCCAATGCCGCTGTCTCGGTCAGGCTGACCATGCCGGCACGCGCCGCGCCGCTGTGGCCCATGCCGGGCATGGAGCCGTGGAAGTCGGCCACGATATTCACGATCGCGCCGCCGTGCTGCTGCATACACTGCAGGTAACACTCGCGAGCCATCAGGAAGCCACCGGTGAGATTGGTGTCGATCACCGCCTGCCAGCCCTTGGCACTGATGGCCGACAAGGGTGTGATGTACTGGCCGCCGGCATTGTTCACCAGGCCATCGATACGGCCACATGCCGACATGACGGCGGCAATGGTCTGCCTGACCGTATCCTCCTGGCGGATGTCGCATACATGCAGGCTGGCACTGCCACCATCCTGCGCGATTTCGTCCTGCACCGCCTGCAGCTTGTCCAGCTTGCGCCCGATCAGCACCACGTGTGCGCCCAACGCTGCAAGCTCGTGCGCCGTGCAGCGGCCGATGCCCGAGCCACCGCCGGTGACAAGGATCACCCGGGAGGCCATCAGCCCGGGTGCAAACGCAGATCGGTACCCCATGCAAGCTCCAACAAAACCAACTGCCACGCAGGTTCGCACTACACGAACCCTGACAGCTGATGATACGGGCTCTTGGGATGCCGATCGTGTCCAGGCGCAATGGGCAGGTGGCTTGCCGACCTATGCGGCGCCTGCCTTGGCCACCACCGGCCGGCCTGCAGTTTGCCAGGCATCGATGCCGCCGGGCAGAAACCGCGCGTCCACACCGATCGCACGCAGGCGCAGGGCAGTGGCGCGCCCGACCTCATGGCCGTAGACACAATAAACCAGCACCGGGCGGTCCCTGGGCAGCGCGGCCCCCCAGGATGCCACCTGTGCCGGGTCTTGCCAGCGCGCGGACGGCAACATGGTCTTGGCCTGCTCGAACACACCGGCACGGCGCACATCGAGCAGCAGCGCTTCGCCGATATGCGAAGGATCCGCCGCCCAGGGCTCGCTGCTGTCGTGCACCACATGCTGGTAGGTTTCGTAGGCTGCGGCCCAATCCGGGCGGGCCAGAAAGGCCTCTACCTGCGCATCCGCCGCCGGGGTTGCCATTGCCAACAGTGTGCCGGGACCCGTGGCGGCGGCGGCCACCAGCCAGCGGTTGGCCAGTGCGCCGGTGGAGGCGTCGAACTGCAACACGGCCTGTCCAGCGCCCTTGTGTCTGGCACAACGCAAAAAGTCTTCACGCCACTGCACGACCGAGCCGAAACTGGCGCCAAGCGCCAGCGCCATGGCGGGCACCATATCCCCTTCAGCAATATTCATCACAGTCTCCTTGCATGTGTCATCGAACATACGTGGTGATCAGGCCAACCAACGCGCAGGCGCCCAACAGGCCCATCACCCCCACCTTGAAGCGGAACAGCGCAACGGCCGCCAGCACAGTGATCAAGGCCGACACGGCGTCGAAGCGGCCGGCAAAACCCTGCGGCCACCACACGTGGTAGGCAAAAAACAAGGCCAGGTTGAGGATCACACCCACCACGGCGGCCGTGATGGCGGTCAACGGCGCGGTGAACTGCAACTTGCCGTGTGTTGTTTCCACCAGCGGGCCGCCCGCCAGGATGAATACGAAGGACGGCAAAAAGGTGAAGAAAGTGACGACAGTGGCGGCCACTGCCCCCGCCACAAAAAGCATGTCGGGCCCGAACACCTGCTTCGCCCAGCCCCCGACAAAACCGACAAACGCGACCACCATGATCAACGGCCCGGGCGTGGTCTCGCCCAGCGCCAACCCGTCGATCATCTGCGCACCGGTGAGCCATTGGAAGTGCTCCACCGCACCCTGGTAGACATAGGGCAAAACCGCATAGGCACCACCAAAGGTCAACAAGGCCGCCTTGGTGAAAAACCAGGCCATCTGGGTCAACACACTGTCCCAACCCACCCAGGCGATCAGCAGGCCAATGCCGCACAACCACAGCAGCAAGCCAACCGTCAGCACACGCAGCAAGCCCCGGCGCGAGAATCGGGCATGTGCCGGCGTAGGCGTGTCGTCGTCAATCAGCGCTGCGCCATAACTCTTTTGCGCCGTGCCATGGCCACCGCCGACAACAAACACCTGCGGCGCCACACGGCCGCCAAAGTGGCCGACGATGGCGGCCAGCAGCACAATCAGCGGAAACGGTGCATCCAGCGCAAAGATGGCGACAAAGGACGCGGCCGCGATGCCCCACAACCAGCGGTTCTTCAGCGCCCGCGTGCCAATGCGGTGCGCCGCATGTAACACCAGGGCGGTAACCGCCGGCTTGATGCCATAGAAAATCCCCGCCACCACCGGCAAGGACCCGAACGCCATGTAAATCCAGGACAGCGCAACCAGAATGAAAAGCGAGGGCAAGACAAACAGCCCGCCAGCCACCAGGCCACCCCAGCTGCGGTGCATCAACCAGCCGATGTAGGTCGCCAGCTGTTGCGCCTCCGGCCCGGGCAGCACCATGCAGTAGTTCAGCGCATGCAAGAAACGCTTCTCGCTGATCCAGCGCCGGCGCTCGACCAGCTCCGTGTGCATGATGGCGATCTGACCGGCCGGACCGCCAAAACTCACGAATCCGAGTTTGAGCCAGAACAGCAGTGCCTGCCAGAACGGGACCGGCCCCGGGCGCCCAGTGGATGGGATGGGGTTCATGGTGCGGCCTCGGACTCAAATGCGGTGTACAAACCCTCGAACACGCTGGCCGCCACCTGCAGCAACTGGTCGTCGTTGGTGATCGCTTCGCGCATGCCGGCCAGCACACGCTCGACGCCGGCCGACTCGGGCGGCAACACCCCCCCCGTATCCAGCCCGTGCACCAAAAGGCCCAGGCGCAACAAGGCCGGTGTCTGCAGACCAAAACTCGCCAGCAGGGTCTCGAAGCTGACCCGGTTCGGTGTGTGGCTGAAACGTGCACCGTCGAAATCGAATCCGATCGCGCCCTTGGGACACTTCGCCTGTGCCTTGAGCCAGACAAATCGCGCCTGGCGGTCGATAAAACGCCGTATCAGCCAACCACAGGCGAGGCGATCCACCCAGGGGCGCTCACGTGTGGCCCACACCCTGCCCTGATAGTCGTGCGGGTCCAGCGTCTCGATGCGCGCTGGGACAGCGTGGGGTTCGTCCGGTGACAACACACGACGCGCCGCATCGTCCAGCGCCTGCAGCGCGGCGCAGGCCTGTTGCTGTGCCTCGCCGGGAAAAAAGTCGATGGCCAGCAACTGCTCAAAGCTCCGGCGCAGTTTGCGGCAGTGGCGCACCACCTCCAGCGCGGTCGTGCTCGTCAGGCTGGCGCGGGCCGCGCCGAGCTCGGTCAACAAGGCGCCGAATTCGGCGCCGCGGTCAAACAGGGGGATGAATTCAGAACCATCGTGGTCGACCTGAAGCAGCCGTGCGGTACCACCATGGCGGCGCAGGTCGGCGGCAATGCTGTCCAGCGCAGCGGCATGCGGGTCGCCGGCGGGCAACAGGTAAACACCGTCCCGCAGTACCGCAGCGCCACAAGTCTTGAGTGCACGCCAGCAGCGCATGCGCGCGGTGGCGTTTTCAGTGGGCAGCGACAGGATGAGCAACAACCACAACATTTGTCATGATTATTACACGATGTATTAATTACTACAAATATTATTTACCAAACCACCTGCACCCGCGCCCTTGTGCCAGTTTTGTCAGACTCCGGAAAAGTCCGGTTTGCGCTTCTCCATGAAGGCAGCGAAGGCCTCGCGTGCCGCCGGCTGCACCAGCATGCGGGCAAAACTCGCGCCCTCGTCGGCCATCTGTTGCGCCACCAGGGCGGCTTGGCCCTTTTTCATCAGGCGTTTGGTCTCGACCAGGGAACCCATCGGTTTGGCTGCCAGTTTGCGCGCCTGGGCCTGTGCGATGGTGTTGGCCTCCATCGGCGGCACGATA
>JANOTG010000448.1:0-3999 GCA_031416215.1 Betaproteobacteria bacterium | reverse complement strand
GCCTCGACCTCGGCGGCGAGCCCCTTGGTGCGTACAAACCGGTTCCGGTAACTGGCTTGGCCGTCTTGGAACGACACCATGTGGATCATGCCGTCGCCGTCAAACGGGTGGTACCGGCCGATCGATTGGTAGACAGGGTTTTGTGTGTTGCGCAGATAGACGCCATCGATGTCGTTTGGTATGGCGCCCTGCAGCACCGGCATGTCCGTGGCGTTGACTTCTTCCAGCAAGGGTGTCCACGCACCACTTAGATACGGGTGGTCGCCGGGCACGATGTCGCTGGCAAAACGTTGCAGGATTTCAGTGGGCATGGTGTGGCTCCCTTGCGGCTTGGACATTTGATGCAGCAGCGCTGCCCTGGGAGACCTCCCAGGGCTTGACCGGCTCGCCGCAGGCGCTGCATACCACCTGTGGCACAAAGGGCCTGCCGCAGACCTTGTGGGTTGGCAGTATCGAGCTCGGTTGGTGCAGCAGGTCGCGTCCGGCCCAGGTGGCAAAACAGACCAGGTAGCCAAACAAATCTCGGCTGGCCGGTGTCAGCCGGTAGATGGTGCGCCGCGCGTCACGCTGGTCACTCTGGCTGACCAGCAGGCCGGACTGCACCATGCCGCTGAGGCGGCGCGACAACACGCTGCTGGCAATACCCAGCACATGGCACAACTGATCGAAATAATGGCAGCCCAGGTAAATGGCATTGATGATCAGCAAGGACCAGCGGTCCACCCGCAGACCCAGCCCCATGCCGGTGCCGTCGATGGCGGCGATACGCGCTGTACGCGGGTTGTTCTGCGTGCGCTGCAGGAGTTCCTGGTTGACCGACAGCGTCAGGTGAAGGTCACCCACACCGGTCGGCCGCTGGCAAGCGGAGCAACTCAGCACCGGCACAAACTGCTGACCACAGGGCGCATGCGACAGCGTGGCTGGAAGACTGGCGCGCCGGCTGCCCCAGCGCTGCTCCCACAACCAGATCATGAGCACATGGTCATACAGCCTGAGGCCGGCGCGTGTCAGGTGGTAAGCCATGCGCCGCGGCTGTTCCTGGTACAGGCGTTGCCGCAGCAGGCCCAGCGCCACCAGTTTCTTCAGTCGGTCGGTCAGCGTCGATCGCGGGATGGCCAGCCGCTCGCACCACGCCTCGAAGCGGTTCACGCCGGTAAACGCACCCAGCAACACGGCGGCGGTCCAGCGGTCACCCAGCACCAACAAGCCGTGGCTGAGCGTACTGCTGGCGATCGCGTCACGCGTCAGGTCCAGATCAGGCTCGAACAACGGGGATGCGGCGACCACCATGCCGACTACGCTGCAGACGCGACGACAAAACTCACCACGGTGGCGCAGGAGCCGCCGATGTTGAGCGTCTGTACGGTGCGGGCGCCTTCAATCTGGCACTCGCCCGCCGTGTCGGTGACCTGGCGCGCCGCATCAAACAACATGCGGGTGCCGGTGGCCCCCACCGGATGGCCGCAGCCGATCAGGCCACCACTCATGTTGACCGGGCAGTCGCCGCCAGGTTCGATGCGCCCGTCTTCCACCGCCTGCCAGCTCTGGCCGGGCGCGGTGAGCCCGAGGTGGTCGATCGCCATGTATTCGGTGGTGCTGAAGCAGTCGTGTGTCTCCACACCGTCGATGGCGTCGATGCCGGACAAGCCGGCACGGCGCCAGGCGTCTTCGATGGTCTGGCGCACATGGGGAAAGACATAGGTCGCGCCTTTGCTGCGCTCCAGCTTGTCCTTGAGCCTGAGGCCGGCGTTGTGGTGCCCCCAACCGGCGATACGGGCCAGGCCGCTGATGTCCGAGCCGCGCCGGCGCATGTGTTCACGGGCGAAGGTGGCCGACGCAAGTACCACGGCACAGGCACCGTCGGTGATCTGACCGCAGTCTTGTCGGCGTGAGCCGGGCTCGACGACCGGGTTGGCTTCATCGTCGTCGGTGAAGCTCAAGGGGTCGAACTTCCATTTGCGGGTCTGTGCCAGCGGGTTGCGCCGCGCGTTGCTGTAATTCAGTTCGGCGATGCGGTTGAGGTATTTGCGGTCCAACCCATAACGCTGCTCGTACTCCTGCGCCAGCAATCCGAACGCGGCCGGCCACATGAACTTGCAGCTGATGTCCTCGTGGCCCTGCCAGGCCGCCGCATTCTGGTTTTGTGATGCCACATCACCCGGCAGGTTCTTGAACTCCTCGACACCCAGCACCAGCACGCAGTCGTAACGACCGGCCTCGATTTCGGCCATGGCGCTCAGCACCCCGAGCGACGACGAGGCACAGGCGCCCTCGTGGCGCATCGCCGGCACGCCCCACAATTCGGGCACCACCTGAGCCACCATCGAGCCCAGGTGCGCCTGTTGTCGCTGCAGCTCGGCGAAGGCGTTGCCAACGTGGATGCTATGGATGTCCGATGCGTCCAGCGCACAGGCCGCCATGGCACCCAGTGTCGCCTCGCGCGTCATGTTTGAGATGTCCTGCCCCTGGCGCGACCAGACTTTGGCAAAGTCGGTTTGGTAACCGCCCAGGATGTATACCGGTTCAGTCATTGTGAGCTCCTTGTGTTGCCAGCCACGGCATATTTTTCATGCGGGCGAGCGCCTGGGCATATTCGCGCGCCAGTTGATCCACGATGCGTGCCACCGGTTCGATCACCTTGCTGGCTCCCAGCCCCTGTCCGGCGGCCCAGACGTCCGTCCACTTCTTGCCGGCGAACTCCTGATTGCTGTCGTACGCACGGCCCGGTGTATCGGGCAGATTGGCGGGGTCCAGCCCGCAGGCGACCATGGAGGGTTTGAGCCAGCTGGCCGGCGTGCCGGAAATACTGGCGCTCACGATCAGGTCGTCCACGCTGCAGTCCACCACCATCTGCTTGTACGCCGCGGGCGCCATGCTCTCCTCGGTCGGGATGAAACGGGTGCCCATGTAGACAAAATCGGCGCCGCTGGCAATGGCGCCAGCCACCCCCCAGCCGTCACTGATGCCGCCACCCACGATCACATGGCCGTCGAAAAACTCGCGCACCGCACTGACAAAGGCAAAGGGCGACAAGAAGCCGGTGTGCCCGCCAGCACCGGCCGACACACAAGCCAGGCCGTCTGCACCCGCAGCCACCGCCTTTTTTGCCAGTGCAAGGCCGATCACGTCGGCAAACACCAGCCCGCCATAACCATGCACCAGTGCGATCGCCGGTTTCGGGCTGCCCAGTGCAGTGACCACGATCGGTGGCTTGTAACGCGCCACCAGGGCCAGGTCTTCTGCCAGCCGCGTGTTCGACGAATGTGTGACCAGGTTGGCGCACCAGGGTCCGATGGTGGAGGAAGGCTGCTCGTCGCGTGCGCGTGCCAGCCCTTCGGTGATCTGCCGCATCCAGATGTCTAGCTGCGCGATCGGGCGTGCATTGGGCGTGGGGAAGGCGCCGATGATGCCGCTGCGGCAGGCGGCGAGCACCAGCTGTGGCCCGGAGATCAGGAACATGGGCGCCGCAAATACCGGCAGACGCAAGCTGAACGGGAGACTTTTCACTGCCATGGCAATTGCGTCTACTCTGCGGCCTTGAAACCCGAGATACGCACCGCTTCAGCCCAGCGCCGGGACTCCGCCTGTGCATAACGGCTGAACTCCTCGGGTGTGGAGGGCAGGGGCTCGAAACCCATGGCAAACCATTTGTCGCGAATCTCGGCGCTGCGCAGGGCTTTCACAAACTCGCCGTTCAGGCGCGTGATCACGGCGTCTGGTGTGCCGGCAGGCGCCACAATGGACGACCAGATGTAGATATCGAGCTCCGGATAACCCTGCTCGCGGAAGGTGGCCAGGCCGGGCATCAGCGCCGAGCGTTGCGGACTGGTGATGGCCAGCACCTTGACCTTGCCCGATTCCACATGCGGCTTGACTGCCAGCAAGGGCAGGAAAGCAGCGTTGACCTGGCCACCGACCAGGTTCTGCACTGCCGGTGGCGTGCCGTTGAATGGCACATGGGTCATGTCCAGGCCAGCGCGCTGGTTCAGGATGACACCG
>JANOTG010000447.1:0-3711 GCA_031416215.1 Betaproteobacteria bacterium | reverse complement strand
GAGCACCATCTGGCAGGTGGCGTTGCCATGGATGCCCATCTTGTGCTCGATGCCACCGCAGTAGATACCGTTGCGGCTGCCAAGTGTTCCGTCTGGATTGACGTTGAACTTGGGCACGATGAACAGGCTGATTCCCTTGATGCCGGGCGGCGAATCGGTCATGCGCGCCAGCACCAGGTGGATGATGTTGCCAGCCATGTCGTGTTCGCCGGCACTGATGAATATCTTGTTGCCGGTGATGCGGTAGGTGCCGTCGGGCAGCGCCTCGGCCCGGGTGCGCATGAGACCCAGATCGGTGCCGCAGTGCGACTCGGTCAGGCACATGGTGCCGGTCCATTCGCCACTCGTCATCTTGTGCAGATAGGTTTGTTTTTGCTCCTCGGTGCCATAGGCGCGCAGCGCCGCATACGCACCATGGGTCAGGCCCGGATACATGGTCCAGGCCTGGTTGCAGGCCGTGAGCATCTCGTTCAGGCATTGGTTCACCACCAGCGGCAGACCTTGCCCGCCAAACTGCGGGTCGGCGCTGAGTGCCGGCCAGCCGCCCTCCACATACTTGGCATAGGCCTCCTTGAAGCCCTTGGGCGTGGTGACCACATGGGTGGTCGGGTCGAGGTGGCAACCTTCGGCGTCACCGGTGACGTTCAGAGGCAGCGTGACCTCGGTGGCAAACTTGCCGGCCTCTTCCAGAACGGCGTCGATGGTGGCGCGGTCGATGTCGGCATGTTGCGGGATGGCCTGGAACTGTTCGGTCACCTGGAACAACTCGTGCATGACAAACTGCATGTCGCGCAATGGTGGGGTATAGGTCGGCATGAAGGTACTCCGCTAAAAGTTGGGGTTCAGGATGTGTACTGCGTCGCGGCAGGTGGCAACTTGCCCGCCCCCCGTCCGTATCTGGCGATGACATGGGCAAATCCGGTGTTCGCCCGCGCCAGCGAGCCGGGATTGTTCAGAAAACGGGCTTCGTAATGCAAGGCCAGGATCAGGCCATGGATTTCAAACGCCATTTGTTGCGCGTCGGCATCCGCATTCAGCTGGCCAAGTTCCTGGGCCTGCATCACCGCGCGGTGCAACGCGGCATGCCAGGTTTTGACCGAGCTTGCCAGGGCATCACGCACCGGACCGGGGCGGTCGTCGAACTCCACGGCGCCGCTGATGAAGATGCAGCCCGACTGAATCTCCTGCGCCACCCGCTGCATCCAGTTGGCAAATAGCGCCTCGACCCGCGCCAGGCCGCGCGGCGCCGCCAGCGCCGGGTAAAAAACCTCTTGCTCGAACTGGCGGAAGTACTCCCGCACCACCGATATCTGCAGTTCCTCTCGTGCGCCGAAATGCGCAAACACGCCCGACTTGCTCATGTGCATGACTTCGGCCAGTGCGCCGATGCTCAAGCCCTCCAGACCGACCTGGGTCGCCAGCCGCAATGCCGCTTCAATGATCGCCGCCTTGGTCTGCTGCCCTTTGTGCACGGCCCGCCCTTCATGGAGGCGCGCCGCGTCCAGCGTGGCGGCGACTGTGTTGCGAACCGGGGAGGGGCTGGACATGAAGTGGAATGACTAAAGAACGAACGGTCGTGCTATTTTGCACGAAGTCGCCGTCTGGTCGCCCACTTTACGGCCCTCTAGGGCCATTTGTCTAGGCAGGGCACGGGTTTACCCGCCCCATGCCGTCTACACGCGCCTCAACGCTTGAACGGCACCACCAGTTGGCGCTGTTCGCCCAGACCCTCGATGCCGAGTGTCATGACGTCACCCTTTTTCAGATACATCGGCGGCTTCATGCCCATGGCCACACCCGGCGGCGTGCCGGTGGTGATCACATCCCCCGGCATCAAGGTCATGAACTCGCTGACATAACTCACCAGTTTGGCAACACCGAAGATCATGGTCTTGGTGTTGCCCGTCTGCCGCCGCTGACCATTCACGTCCAGCCACATGGCGAGTCTTTGCACGTTGCTGATCTCGTCGCGGGTCACCAGCCACGGGCCTATCGGGCCGAAGGTGTCGCACCCCTTGCCCTTGTCCCACTGCGGGCCACGCTCGGTCTGGAATTCACGCTCACTCACATCGTTGATGGTGCAAAAGCCGGCCACATGATCCAGCGCCGCCTTTTGTGACACGTAACGCGCGCGCGTGCCGATGATGATGCCCAGCTCGACTTCCCAATCCATCTTGACCGAGCCGCGGGGCAACATCACCGCATCGTTCGGCCCCTGGATGCAGGTGGTGGCCTTCATGAACACTATGGGTTCTTTCGGAATGGCCGCCCCCGTTTCGGCTGCGTGGTCGGAGTAGTTCAGGCCGATCGCCACGAACTTTCCGACACCCGCCACTGGGCAACCCATACGCGGACTGCCCTTGACCAGCGGCAGCTTGTCGGCCTTGAGTTTGCGCAGCTTGGCCAGCGCCGCGTCGGACAATTGGTCGGGGCCGATGTCCTTGACCACGGCACTGAGGTCGCGCAGCTTGCCTTCGGCGTCGATCAGACCGGGTTTTTCGCGGCCGGGATTGCCAAATCGAACAAGTTTCATGGTTAGCTTTCTGGGTTATCAATAGGTGGATCGTCCACCGGAGAGGTCGAACACCGCGCCGGTGGAAAACGAGCAGTCCTCGGTACACAGCCAGGTCACCATGGAGGCCACCTCCTCTGGCGTGCCGAAGCGCCCCATGGGAATCTTGGACAACATGAAGGCAATGTGCTCGGGTGACATCTGGTCGAAGATGGCGGTTTTCACAGCCGCCGGGGTGACGCAGTTGACCCGTACCCCGGTGTCGGCCAATTCCTTGCCAAGCGACTTGGTGAGGGCCATGACGGCCGCCTTGCTCGCGCTATAGGCACTGGCGTTCGGGTTGCCATCTTTGCCGGCCACCGAGGCGATATTCACGATGCGTCCGTAGTTGCGGGCACGCATGTGCGGCGTAATCTCACGGCAGCAATAAAACAGGCCATTCAAATTGACTTGCATCACCTGCTGCCAGGCGTCCACCGGATAGTCCCAGACCTTGGTGTTGGGGCCGGTGATGCCGGCGCAATTGACCAGGGCGTCGATGGCCGGCGCGCTTGCCAGTGTCTGGCTCAGCGCTTGCACCACCGAAGCGTGTTCCGCCACATTGACCGTGACCGCGCTCGCCTTGGCGCCCAAAGTGCTTGCCGCCTTGGCAGCGGCTGCCCCGTCCATGTCCCACAAACTCACCGAGCCACCTGACGCCAGCATGCGTTGCGCTATCGCATAACCCAGTCCGGTGGCACCCCCCGTAATGACCGCGTGGCGGCCCGCCATGTCCAGTTGGTTCATATCATCATCCCTCCGTCGATAGAGAATACCTGACCGGTGGCAAACACCGATTCGTCACTGGCCAGGTAGACGATGATGGGCGCAATTTCCTGCGGCTGCGCCAATCGCCCCATGGGCTGGCGTGCGACGAAGTCCTTGCGCGCCTGCACCGGGTCGGCATAACTGTTGATGCGGTCACCGAGTGACGGCGTATCGACCGTGCCTGGCGCAATCGCGTTGCAGCGTATGCCCTTGGCCACAAAGTCGGCTGCCACCGCCTTGGTCAGCCCGACCACGGCGGCCTTGCTGGCGCCATACACAAACCGGTTCGGCAAGCCCTTCAGGCTGCTGGCCACACTGGCCATGTTGATGATGCTGCCACCGCCGGCCGCGAGCATCCTGGGCGCGACGGCCTGGATCATCCAGAACTGGGA
>JANOTG010000446.1:0-9260 GCA_031416215.1 Betaproteobacteria bacterium | reverse complement strand
TACGGTGCCGTCGCGATGCCAGCCAACACCCAGGTCAACGAAGCAGAAGCCAAGAAGCTAGCCGCCTGGGTACTGGGCCTGAAGTAGGCTGCATCCTCAGCCAATCGGCCACGAGACCGCAGACCAACCCCGCCATGGCGGGGTTTGTTGTTTTTGGGCGTGATTTGCCATGCAATTGGCCCCAGGAAACGCGCGACGCCGACGCAGAAGCGGGCGCTCAGGGACATTTGCAATGGCTGCAGAAGACTGAACCCGGTCACACATCTTTTCGATCTGCCTGCTCCTGAGCAGTCGTCGAAGGTACAGAGTGGCGGTCGGCGCGGGGCCCGAAGGCAATGCGGTAGGTAGCCGCCGCCACCTGCAGCGGCCCCAGGGTGGGCGTACGGCTGTTCGACCGGTGGCCGCCGAGGGATTGATCGGAGCGTGATGTCGCCGTGCATCGGGGCGACCGAACCAGACCTTGCAACAAAAACCGGCCCGAAACTCCATCGGAGCTTCGGGCCGGCGCATTCGATGCCAGCACCGGGAGGGCTGGCATCCTCCGGCAGGCCTAGGGTTTGATGCGGACGATCCACAGGCCGCTGTCGCGGTCGCTGCCGAGGACGTAGGTGCGGCCGTCGGCGCCCACGAACGCTTCAACGCCCCAGAAGTTGCTGCCAGCTGGGTCAAGATAGCCGCCGGTTTCAACCAGCTTGCAGGTGGAGGTTTGGTTCGGATCGGTGCATCGAATCTGCAGCGCCCGGATTCCCGCCGAGTAATATGACAGATAGGCGCGCGAGGCGTCCGTCGGGTCAGTCGCCACCTCATGCACGGAGAGGTCGCCATAGCCAAAGGCATAGGCCGGGTCCATCGCCTGCGGAACCGCGAAGGTGTCCAGCGGCTGCGCGGTCTTGCGGTCGAACAGGTGGACATAGCCCCAGCCGTCGAACACGGGCGTAAAGGCGACGCCCGCGCCGACAGTGCCCAGCACCGGCTCGCCGCCAGCGTACGGAACATCGTAGCGCGGCAGCACGCCAAACATCAGGTGCATGGCCCGGTGTGCAATGCACACCGCCGGAATAGTGACCGTGAACGCGTGCCCCTGGCCGCCGCAGAACTGGGCGTCCGGCGCGGCGCCGGCCTGGGCCCCCACGTGATGGTTGGCGATGACCACGCCGTCATAGCCAGCCAGTTGCGCCGACTCAACCTTTTCCGAGAAGAAGCAGGCGCCCTGAGTCTGGCTGGGGTCCTCAACCGGGCCGCGCTCGAAGACGATGATGGCCTCTTCGCCCGGGGCCAGTGATCCGGCCGGAAACACGGCGCTGCGCTGCGGAATGGCGGCGCGGTCGCCAGGACAGCCGTAGCCGCCAAAAACGGTCGGCCCGTTGAGTTTCTTGTCGGGCAGATTCAGCACCGGCACGGTCCAGCCGAACTCGCCGCCGGAATAGGTCCCGGTGTGGGGCCCGGATGTGATTTGGAACAAGGCGCGATATGGCGAAAAATCTTCGTCGGTTCCAATGAAGAAGCGGTTGTCGGCCGTGAACTCGGCTTGATGGGCATTTCCTTCGGGCGCTACCGAGCGGCCGGTCTGACGCAGCAACTCCGGGTCGACGGCCTTGTAATCGGTCTGGCTGATGAAGATCGGGCGCGCGGGGTCGTTGACATTGAGCTGGACATAACCGCCATCCCAGTAGGACAGCAACATCACCCAGTTGCCGTCGATCTTCTTGACCACCATGTCGTGCAGGAACGATTGCGAGAGCCCCAGCGCAGGCTGGTCCAGCGGGCCGAACAGCGTGTTGAGGTTCAAGTCGGCAATCAGGCGCGGCCGCCGCGGATTGGTGATGTCGAGAATATCGACGTCGCGTGCCTCGGCGTTATCCGTCATGACGACGTACACCCGGTCCCCGGCTTGCCAGGCGAAAGCGCTGTGAATATCGTTGACGTCGGCCTTGCCGCGATCGCCGAAATGCTGGGACAGCTTGAATGGCTTGCGCGGGTCGGTCACGTCCCACAGCGAAACCCCGCCCTTGCCATTCTTGCCGCACTGCTCGTTGTTCATTACCAGCATGTCGCCACGGAAGTGCGGCGTGTTCACGCGCAATACCTGCATGCCCTCGCCGGGCCGGCTATCCTGCGAACTGGCAATGAACCCGACCTGCCTGGGATTTCCCACGTCGGAAATGTCTATCACCCAGACCCCGGCGTCGGGGTCGGTCCTGCCGCCCCGTTCGGAATTGGCCGCGCAAGTTGACTTGCCCCAGTTGGCCAGGAAGGCCCACTTGCCATCGGGCGACACCGCGACGTCGGCGACCAGTCCCTTCGTATTGGTCACCCGCACCTTGCCAACCAGTTCGATATTGCCCCAGGCGCCCGTCCCCAGCAAATGGCCGGCCGGATCGCCGTGCTGGTCCGGATGCGCCCAAGCCGGGCCACCCAGGCCCCAGGCGGCCACCAAGGCCACTGCCCATCTTGTCGTTCGTTGATACATACCTTGCTCCTCACAGTGCCGCATGAATACTCACCATGCCCGGCAGCCTGCGGGCCATGGGAGACGGGCGTGACGCCGCACTCGTTCAAGGTGACCCAGTTTGCGCGGTCCAAGCGCCGTTGCAGCTCCAGGGCCAAGTCCGAGAACGACGAAGGAACGATAACAAAATCGGACCGGCATCGCAACCCCATGCGGTCGACAGTACCGCAGCAATGCTCCACATTCCAGCGTTTCAGGGATAAACTAATTCCCTCGTGGCTTCACGGGATGCGTCGCTCTGCGGCCCACACGGCCTGGGTTGCCCCATGACGAGGATATGGACCGAATGAATCTCCGGCGCAGACCATTTGTCACCTGCGGAATGACCTTGCTCGCGGGATACGGGGCTCTGTCTGCACAAACGCCGCAGAAGGTCTGGCGCGTCGGCTATCTCGCCACAATTTCCAGCCCGGACGAAGCAGTCGACGCATTTCGCGAGCAACTGCGCAAACTGGGATACGTCGAAGGGCGCAACGTGGCGTTCGAGTACCGTTGGGCAACCGGCAGCCAGGACCGAGTGCGGGAGTTTGCCGAAGAACTGGTGCGGCTCAAGGTTGATGTGATCGTGACGCGGGCCACGTTTGTTGCCGAGGCCGCCAAGCGCGCGACCGGCACTATTCCCATAGTCATGGCCAGCACACAAAATCCGGTTGGGGCAGGTGTGATCGCCAGCCTCGCTCGCCCCGGCGGCAATGTCACGGGTGTGACGCAGAACACGACGGAGACCGATGCCAAGCGCCTGGAGATCCTGCACGAGATCATCCCAAAGTTGACGCGGGTCGCTTCGCTGGTGTGGGACAAATCGCTCACCAAAGCCGGATTTGCAGAACAGACCCGGGCGGCGGCGAAGCAGCTGGGCCTCACCCTCATACACCAGGAGGTCGGCACACCCGAAGGGATCGAGGCCGCATTCGCAGCCATCAAGCGTGAGCGTGCGCAGGCGCTCGTGGTCTCGACCGGCCCCTTCATCACCAGCCAAGTCAAACTTATCGCGAATCTCGCGGCGGCGCAACGGCTGCCGGTGATCTACAACACGGGAATCAACGCGGACGCGGGCGGTCTCATGTTTTACGGAGCAACCACAACCGAAATGCACCGCAAGGCCGCCACCTATGTGGACCGCATCCTGAGGGGGGCCAAACCCGCCGATCTGCCGGTGGAGGAGCCAACAAGGTATGAACTCGTGGTCAATGTCAAAGTCGCCAAGACCCTCGGCATCTCCATACCGCAGTCGGTGCTGTTGCGCGCCGACGCGGTGATTCAGTGAACATCCGGTGCTGACCGTTGGTCATTGGCGGGCCGCGCCTTTGCGTGGCGCTTCGCCGATGCCGGAGCCGCACGCCGGGGACTTGATGGGCGGTGGCATCGCGATGCTGCTGATGCTGCGTCGGCGTCGGCGTCGCGTTTCCTGAGCCAGCCCAACCTTTACCAAGCCTGGCCCAGTTGATCCAGGATCGCCGGGTTTTCCAGGGTCGAGGTGTCCTGCGTCACGGTCTCCCCCTTGGCGATGGAGCGCAGCAGACGGCGCATGATCTTGCCGGAGCGGGTTTTCGGCAGGTTCTCGGCAAAACGGATGTCCTTCGGCTTCGCAATCGGGCCGATCTCCTTCGCCACCCAGTCACGCAACTCCTTGGCCATGGCCTTGGCCGCGTCGCCGGTGGGCCGTGCCCCCTTGAGCACCACAAACGCGCATACCGCCTCGCCCGTCAGATCGTCCGGCCGCCCCACTACTGCAGCCTCGGCAACCAGGGCGGCATGTGACACCAGCGCCGACTCGATTTCCATCGTGCCCAGCCGATGGCCGGAGACGTTGAGCACGTCGTCGATGCGGCCGGTGATGCGGAAATAGCCGCGGTCGGCGCTGCGCACCGCGCCATCCCCGGCCAGGTACAACTTGCCACCCATTTCCGCCGGGAAATAGGCCTTCTTGAAACGCTCCGGGTCATTCCAGATGGTGCGGATCATCGACGGCCAGGGCCGTTTCACCACCAGGATGCCGCCAACCCCGTTCGGTAGGTCATGCCCCGCCTCGTCCACGATGGCCGCCATGATGCCGGGCAACGGCAGCGTGCAACTCCCGGGCACCAGCGGCGTTGCTCCCGGCAGCGGCGTGATCATGTGGCCCCCGGTCTCGGTCTGCCAGAAGGTGTCCACTATCGGGCAACGTTCACCGCCCACGTTCTTGTAGTACCACATCCACGCCTCCGGATTGATCGGCTCACCGACCGAACCGAGGATACGCAGGCTGGTCAGATTGGAGCGCGCCGGGTGGACTTTGGCGTCGCTTTCGGCGGCCTTGATCAAGGAGCGGATGGCGGTGGGCGCGGTGTAGAAGATGCTGCACTGGTGCCGCTCGATCATCTGCCAGAAGCGGCCGGCGTTGGGGAAGGTCGGGACGCCTTCAAAAATGATCTGCGTCGCCCCGGCCGCCAGGGGACCATAGGCCACATAGGTGTGGCCGGTGATCCAGCCGATATCGGCGGTGCACCAGAACACGTCGGATGGCCGCAGATCGAAGGTCCAATCCATCGTCAGCTTGGCCCACAACAGGTAACCACCAGTCGAATGCTGCACACCCTTGGGTTTCCCGGTGGAGCCGGAGGTGTACAAGACAAACAAGGGATGCTCGGCGCCCACCGCGACCGGCGGGCAATCGCTGCCCATGCCAGCCAAAGCCTCGGTGAAGGTCTTGTCGCGCCCCGCCACCATGTTGCAGACGGTCTGGGTGCGCTGGTATACAAAAACGGTCTTGATCGACTCGCAGCCGCCCATGCCCAGGCCTTCATCCACAATGGCCTTGAGCGGCAGTTCTTTGCCGCCGCGCATCTGGTAGTTGGCCGTGATCACAGCGACCGCGCCGGCGTCGATGATGCGCTCCTGCAAGGCCTTGGCAGAGAAGCCGCCAAACACCACGCTGTGGGTCGCGCCGATGCGTGCGCAGGCCTGCATGGCAATCACGCCTTCGAGCGTCATCGGCATGTAGATCAGGACGCGATCCCCCTTCTTGATGCCGTCGGCCTTGAGCGCATTGGCAAACTGGCTGACACGCCCCAGCAATTCGCGGTAGGTGGTCTTGGTCACCTTACCGTCATCGGCTTCGAATATCACGGCGGTCTTGTTCTCGACCGCAGTCCCCATGTGTTTGTCCAGGCAGTTGGCGCTGGCGTTGAGCTCGCCGTCGTCAAACCACTTGTAAAACGGCGCATCCGATTCATCAAGCGTTCGGGTGAACGGTTTGGACCACACCACGTTGCTGCGCGCCAGCCTGGCCCAGAAGCCCTCGAAATCCTGCGCCGCCTCGGCGCACAGCGCGTTGTAGGAGTCCATGCCCGAGACACGGGCCGCCTGCACCGCAGTATCACTGGGCGCGAACACGCGGTTTTCTACCAGCACTGACTCAATCGCACTCATCCTGTGGTCTCCTCAAAATGGTTGGGCTGAAAATGGACAGGAACGGACTTTGCGGCCTGCCACTTACAAGGCACTGACTGGTGCCCCCTACAATTATTCCCCAAGCCTTGTGTCGCGAGAACCCATGTCCGTACCCAAAACCAGCCGATCCGCCCGACTCAGCCCGCTCTCAGGCTTCATTTTCTCCAGCCGCTGGCTCCAATTGCCGCTTTACCTGGGCCTGATCGCCGCGCAGGCGGTGTACGTGTTTCACTTCTGGGTCGAGCTGGTGCATCTGCTGGAGGCGGCGTTTGGCAACCAGAAGGCCCTGCAGGCACTGGTCACCAGCATCGGCTACCGGGCCGACGTGCAGGTCGCGGCCCTGAACGAAACCATCATCATGCTGGTGGTGCTGGCGCTGATCGACGTGGTCATGATCTCCAATCTGCTGATCATGGTGATTGTGGGCGGCTACGAGACCTTTGTCAGCCGCATGAACCTGGAAGACCACCCGGACCAGCCCGAGTGGCTGAGCCATGTGAACGCGTCGGTGCTCAAGGTCAAGCTGGCCACCGCCATCATCGGCATCTCGTCGATCCACCAGCTCAAGACCTTCATCAATGCCGCCAACTACGAAGTGAAGGTATTGATGTGGCAGACCATCATCCATGTGGTGTTTCTGTTGTCGGCCATTGCGATTGCCTATACCGACCGCCTGATGGCCCATTCGGGTTCCGCCAGCGCCCGCAGTGGTCATGAATAGCTTGGCACAGCGCCAGCAGCAACAACCTGGCTAGGGCGCACCATGCCCCACGCACTCTGCCCTCGTCGCGTTGCGGTCGCCCTGCTGCTGCTGCTCGGCTGCACCACCTCCGCCCACGCCGTCGAAATCAACGGCAGCCAACTGCACGCAGCCTGGGGCCTGCCTTTCGCCGGATTGCTGCTCTGCATCGCCCTGCTGCCACTGCTGGCGCCGGTCTTCTGGCACCACCATTTCGGCAAGGTGGCGGCCGCCTGGTCGCTGGCCTTCTTGTTGCCGTTCGCGCTGCTGTTTGGACCCTCTGCCGCAGGCTTGACGCTGGCGCATGCGGCGATCGCGGAGTACATCCCGTTCATCGTGCTGCTGACGGCCTTGTTCACCGTGGCCGGCGGAATCTTCATCAAGGGCAACCTGCATGGCAGTCCCGGTTTGAATACGGCCCTGCTGGCCATTGGCGCCGTGTTGGCCAGTTTCATGGGTACCACTGGCGCCTCCATGCTGATGATCCGTCCCTTGATCCGCGCCAATGACAACCGGGCCCACAAAGCGCATCTGGTGGTTTTTTTCATTTTTATCGTGTCCAATGCCGGCGGCTCCCTGACACCCCTGGGCGACCCACCCCTGTTTCTCGGCTTCCTGAAAGGTGTGGACTTTTTCTGGACCGTGAAACACCTGTTCCCGGAAACGCTGTTCCTCATCGGGTCCCTGCTGCTGCTGTTCTTCGCCATGGATTGGTGTTACTACCACCACCGGGAGGAAATCCTGGCTGTCGACCCGACGCCTGACACCAAACGCCTTGGTTTTAATGGCACGGTGAATTTTCTGCTGCTGGCGGTGATCATCGGCCTGGTGCTGATGAGCGGCTTCTGGAAGTCCAGCATGTCGTTCTCCGTCTTCGGCAATGACGTTGGTCTGCCGGGCTTGCTGCGCGACATCGGCCTGGTCATCGTCACCCTGTTGTCCCTGATGCTGACGCCAACACAGGTGCATGACGACAACCAGTTTTCATGGGGCCCGATGCAAGAGGTCGCCAAGCTATTCGCCGGCATCTTCCTGACGATAGTCCCGGTCATTGCCATGCTGAAAGCCGGCATGGATGGCCCGTTTGCAGCGGTGGTCGCCGCCGTCACCAAGCCCGATGGTTCACCCGACCCTGCCATGTATTTCTGGGCCACCGGCCTGTTGAGCTCGTTCCTGGACAACGCGCCGACGTACCTGGTGTTTTTCAACACGGCTGGCGGCGACCCGCAGGCGCTCATGACCAGCTACGCGCCCACACTGGCCGCGATTTCCGCTGGCGCCGTGTTCATGGGGGCAAACTCCTACATCGGCAACGCGCCCAACCTGATGGTCAAGGCGATTGCGGAAGACAGGGGTGTGAAGATGCCCAGCTTCTTTGGCTACATGGTGTGGTCGGTCTGCATCCTGATTCCGCTGTTCGTGGTCATCACCCTGGTCTGGTTCGCCTGAAGACCAGACCGGCAGTGGTCCGGGCCGCGAAGCCACCGATCGGCAAGGTCGCCGTATGCGGCTTGGGTAAACTGGGCTACGTGCCTCCCCAACCCATCTATCGCCATGGCCCCATGAACACAACGACCATCAAAGAAGCCGACCTGATCGAATCCATCGCTGCGGCGCTGCAGTTCATCAGTTATTACCACCCGGCCGACTACATCGCCCACCTGGCCCGCGCCTACCAGCACGAGCAAAGCCCCCCCGCCAAGGATGCGATTGCGCAGATACTGACCAACTCGCGCATGAGCGCCGAGGGGCACCGGCCGATCTGCCAGGACACCGGCATCGTCAACGTGTTCTTGAAGCTCGGCATGGACGTGCGCCTGGAAGCTTTCACCGGCACGTTGGAAGACGCCATCAATGAAGGCGTGCGGCAGGGCTACAACCACCCAGACAACACCCTGCGCGCGTCCATCGTGGCCGACCCGCAGTTTGAGCGCAAGAACACCCGGGACAACACGCCGGCGGTGATCCACGTCGAGATCGTGGCCGGCAACAAGCTCGACATCACGGTGGCCGCCAAGGGCGGTGGCTCGGAGAACAAGTCCAAGCTCGTGATGCTCAACCCCTCCGACTCGGTGGTGGACTGGGTGCTGAAGACGGTGCCGACCATGGGCGCCGGCTGGTGCCCGCCCGGCATGCTCGGTATCGGCATCGGTGGCACGGCCGAAAAGGCGGTGCTGCTGGCCAAACAGGCGTTGATGGAAGACATCGACATGTATGAACTGTTGCAGCGCGGCCCCAAGAACAAAGTGGAAGAACTGCGCATCGAGCTGTTCGAGAAGGTGAACGCGCTGGGCATCGGCGCCCAGGGGCTGGGCGGCCTGACCACGGTCCTGGACGTGAAGATCAACATGTACCCGACCCATGCCGCCGGCAAACCGGTGGCCATGATCCCGAACTGCGCCGCCACCCGCCACGCCCACTTTGTGATGGACGGCAGCGGGCCGGTGTACATGGGGACAAGGCCAGCTTTGGCATCAGCTACATGTTGCGCATAGCCACAGCTTGCCGTCACCAACATGGGCGCGCCGCAAGCCATGCCTTCTAAAATGACCAAGCCCGTGTTTTCGCGATAAGCTGGGT
>JANOTG010000445.1:0-2933 GCA_031416215.1 Betaproteobacteria bacterium | reverse complement strand
CATTGCATCAGAATTGCTTTTGCAATCAGGCCGCCGATGTTGGGGCCACCGCCACAATGCAAGGGTGCGGAAATCAAAGGAATGCAGATGAAGCGGGACGCAACCGATGTTCCTCCGGCTTGGGAGCAATTGATCACCTGGGTGGCAGTGGTGGAAACCGGCTCGGTGTCGACCGCCGCAGCCCGGCTGCGGGTGTCGCAGGCGAGCGTGTCGCAACATGTCCGGCAGCTTGAAACCCTCTACGGGGTCGAGTTGCTCGACCGCAGTACCCGCCCTGGCAGACCCACGTCCGCCGGCCAGCGCCTGCTGGAACATGCCACGCAGTTGCTGGGCTTGGCCGACGAAATGGCGCACGGCGTGCGCAGCTTCAGCCGGTCCAAGAGACCGGTGGTGCGCATCGGCTGTGTCGACTCCTTTGCCGCCACGATCGGGCCGCAATTGGTGCGCGCGCTGTCGGAGAAGGTGCATAAAGTGCGGCTCTTCTCCGGCCTGTCCCCGGCGCTTATTGCGCAGTTCAACAACCGGCAGATGGACTTGCTGATTTCCGCCGGTGATGCAGGCAATACCGCCTTCGTGAGTCGCCGCGCTCTGCTGTCGGAGCATTACTGCGTGGCGGTGCCGACCGAACAGGCCGCGCGCGGGCTCACGACCCTGACCGCTCTGGCACAGCGACTGCCGTTCATGCACTACAGCGTTCGTTCATTGATGGGAACCCAGATTGCCAGTTACCTGCAGGCGACCGACCCGGCGATCGAGCGCGCGTTCGAGTTCGACGCCACCGACCCCATGCTTGCCCTCGTCGCCGCCGGCCTGGGCTTCGCCATCACCACGCCGTTGTGCCTGTGGCAGGCGCGCCATTTCGCGGGTCAGGTAAAAGTGCTGCCCCTGTCGGCTTTCACGCGCAACGCCAGGCCATATCCGCCGCTTGAGCGGACCTTCTACCTGGCCAGTCAGGAGGGTGCGTTGGGCAAGCTGCCCGACGAGATACAAGACATCGTGCGTGTGGCCGGGCGGGTGCTCAAGCGCGAAATCGTGGCCGCGCTCAAACTGAACGACGACGCCATCCGTATCGAAGGGGATTGCTGACGCCGCGTAGCTTGTCAAGCCCGGTGTGGCGGTCTGCCTTGCATGAAGATCAACTGGTTTGCGGTACGACAGGTGCCAGTGTCAACTCCAGCAACTCCGAAAGCGCCGCGCCGGAGATTCCCAATTGGCCCACCAGACCTGCGATCTGCCGCGCCCGGACCGGCCCGAGGACCGCATCAGAGAATCCGAAAAACTTCAAGTCGATGTCTTCTGCGGACAATGGGTTCTCCGGATTGCCGCGGGCGATGCTCGGCACAGAGTCCAGCTGGCGCCCATCGCTCAGACTTACCCGAACGTGGGCCCAGCGCTCGGCGGGAAACAGGTCGTTGTAGGCGCCGTGTTCGTGTAGCTGCATCGTGGAGGAAAGCTTCAGCGTCAGCGGGTCTGCCAGACCAGTGTGCGCCACTTCGGCCGCACCCAGCTTGCCATGGCGCAGGGCCGCAGCGACCGAAAACGGCAGGCTGTACTGTGCCTGTTCGGTGGTTTCGGGCGCGCGTGTGGCCAGACGGCATGCTTCGTGAAAGGTCCAGACTTCAATGCCGGAGATATCGTCTGGCCGGAAGCGATGTTCACGTGCCAGGCTCATGGCGGCCTCCACGGCTGGCTGTGCCCAGCGACACACCGGGTAGGCCTTGAAATACTGATCGAGTATTCGCCAACGCTGCCCCAGGTCAGCCCACGTCGGCGCGACTGCGTCCGACTGCACGGTCAACGCGGGTGCACCAGTGAACCCGTCCTGCGCCAGCAAGGCGGCGCTGATGCCGGTCATTGCGCCCCAGCCCGAGCCGTCCTTGACCATGGTGGGGTGGTCGATGCACCGCATCATCTGGCTGCGCGGGCCATGGTATTCGGCAATGCCCATCGCCTCCAGGGTTTGCTGCGGGTCGAGTTGCAGGTTGCGCGCACCCAATGCCGCGCAGGCAATCGTGTTCCAGGCGCCCGAGGTGTGGTAATCGCAAGCCGTGGCGTGCAGCGCGATGCCGGCGCGGGTGGCGATCTCGTAACCGAACACGATCTGGGTCAGAAACTCCTGGCCGTCCATGTGGCGCAAGGCATCTGCAAACGCAAGAACAGTCGGCAGGACAGCAACGCCGGCATGCCCTTTTGTCAGCACATGCCCATCGTGCGCGTCCAGGCTGTCTATGGTCATTCCTCCGGCCAATGCTGCCCCTGCCATGCTGGCGCGGCGCCCGTCGAACAATAGGCGCGCCTCCTGCTCGCGGGCTGACAGATGCCGCACTGCGTGCTGCCGGATGATGCGGGAAAGCTGGGTCTGCGTGCCGCCTGCGGCAACACCCAGCAGATCCAGCACACATCGCCGTGCCTGGGCCATGACTTGCTCCGGTAAATCCCGGTAGCGCAGTTGATGGATGAAATTCGGCAGGTTCATGGGCTGATGCTTTCAGGCCTGGGTACTGCAAGTCCGCAACTGGACATTCGGGTTGACGGGCAGTCCATCCGCGAGACGCGAGCCCGTTTTCGGCAACCCGGTACGCTCAAAGCAGACCCTGTTCCCGCAGGAAGGCGCGCGCCACGTCTTCCACCGATTTCTTGTCGACGTCGACCGCTGCATTGAGCCGGCCCATCACGGCATCGTTCAGTTTGGCAGACAACGCATTCAAGGGCTCGGCCAGTTTCGGATTCTTGTCCAGCACTTCCTTGCGAACCACAGGCGTCAACGCATACGCCGGGAAGAAGCCCTTGTCGTCTCTGAGCACCACGAAGTTGAAAGCGGGAATGCGGCCATCGGTGGCAAATACCAGGGACACGTCGACCTGGCTGTCGCGCAGTGCCTGGTAGGTAAGGCCGGTGTCCATGCGCTTGACGTTGTCGCGTGCAAACTCGAA
>JANOTG010000444.1:0-5486 GCA_031416215.1 Betaproteobacteria bacterium | reverse complement strand
TGGACGAAACCCTGCATGCGCTCGATACCCTGGTGCGCGATGGCAAGGTGCGATACATCGGCAGCAGTACCACGCCGGCCTGGCAGGTGGCGCAGGGCCAGCATCTCAGTGAGGCCAACGGATGGGTGCGGTTCGCCAGCGAGCAGTCGCCCTACAACCTGCTGGAGCGGCGGATTGAGAACGAACTCGTGCCGGCCTGCCAGAAATACGATGTTGCCTTGCTGACCTGGTCACCGATGGCCATGGGCATGTTGGCCGGTCGTTATGCCGCGGCCGATACGCCACCGACCGACAGCCGCGCCACCCTGCGCGGTGGCATCTACGCCGAACGCGTGACCCGCCGGGGTGTCGAAGTGGGCTTGCAGTTTGCCGCCATGGCACGGGCTGCAGGCTACGACCCGGCGCAACTGGCCTACTTGTGGGTAAAAGACCAGCCCGGCGTGACAGCGCCGATCATCGGGCCACGCACGCTGGCCCAGCTCAACCAGGCCTTGCCGGTGGCCGGGATGCAGTTGCCCGACGAAGTGCGCCTGGCCTGCGACGGCTTGGTGGCGCCCGGCAGTGTGGTGGCGAGTTTCTTTAACACGGCGGCGTGGATGAAGTGGAAGTTTGCGTGAGGCGCTGCACCCGCGCGTTTTGGGGCAATCCGTTCGCCGAGTGGGCGCCCCCGACCGGGCGCAATCGCGCCAACCGAGTGGTCGACGTCAGGGTTGTGTGCTTGCGGTATGGACGCGGCGTGCGCCGTTGAAGCGCGTCTGCCAGTAACCTGTGCGCATGTCCTCGACCCGAACTTCCGAGCCGGGTTTGGGCGAATGGATGAACTTGTTGTCGCCGACATAGATGCCGACATGGCTGAAGGCGCGGCGCATGGTGTTGAAAAACACCAGGTCCCCCGGCTGCAGCTCGCTCTTTTCAATGGTCTGGGTCGCCGCAGCCTGCTGGTCGGCGCTGCGCGGCAGGATCAGGCCGATGGTCTGCTGGTACATGGCGCGGACAAAACCGCTGCAGTCAAAGCCAGTCTCCACCGAATTGCCACCGCGGCGGTAGGGCACACCCAGAAAACCCATGGCATTGAACACCAGCTCCGATGTTTTTTCGGACACCACCTGGCCCGCCTGCCCGATCTGCTCGGTGATCTGCCCCAGCAGGCCTTTGTCAGACAGCAACCGGGCCATGTCATCCGTCGGGTTGGCCGCTGGAGCGGCGCTGACCACACTGGCACATAGAAGTGCCGCGCATGCCACAGTGCTTGTCAATATATGCATGGCCGGACGATACCGTCTGATGGATGAGAAGTCAAGTGAGGAATGTGTTGTAAGTTGTTGATATTTATAAATTCAGTTGCATTTTTTTCCGATCTTTTTGTTCTTGGGATGATAATTCCGGCGCGGCGCTTCAGTTGCACGGGCACGCCAGCAGCGCGAGAAGCCCATGGTGTGGCGCGCGCGATGTAACAACGAGGAATGACAGACATGGCAATTTTCAAAGCAATCAGACTGACCAAAGACCCCGACTTTGCCGTTTCTGTGGCCGATGTCGAAGAAGCCGCCCTGGTGGCTGGAAATGTGGCTGTCGACGTGGCGTATTCCACACTCAACTACAAAGACGCGCTGGCGATCACGAACCGGTCACCCGTGGTGCGGGCGTGGCCCATGGTGGCCGGCATTGATGGTGCCGGCACCGTGCGTTCCTCCAGCCATGGCGCATGGCAGGCCGGCGACAAATTTGTGCACAACGGCTGGGGTGTGGGGGAAACCCATTGGGGCTGTCTGGCGCAACGGGCGTTGCTCAACGGTGACTGGCTGGTGAAGTTGCCAGAGGCATTCACGGCGCGCCAGGCGATGGCGATCGGTACCGCCGGTTACACCGCCATGTTGTGTGTGCTGGCGCTGGAGGAACACGGCGTCGAGCCGGCCAGCGGCGAGGTGTTGGTGACGGGTGCGAGTGGGGGTGTCGGCAGCGTGGCGGTGGCGTTGTTGGCCAAGCTGGGCTACCAGGTGGTGGCTGCCACCGGACGGGCCGAGCAGGAGCCCTATTTGAAAGGCCTGGGCGCCCATCTGGTGATCGACCGTAACAGCCTGTCGGCACCGGGAAAACCATTGCAGAAAGAGCGTTGGGCCGGTGTGGTCGACGCGGTCGGTTCGAGCACCCTGGCCAACGCGTTGGCGCAGACCCGTTATGGCGGTGTGGTCACGGCCTGTGGTCTGGCACAAGGCCTGGATCTTCCCTCCAGCGTGATGCCCTTCATCCTTCGCGGCGTGACCCTGGTCGGCATCGATTCGGTGATGGCTCCGATGGCACGCCGCACACTCGCCTGGCAACGGCTGGCACACGATCTGTCTCCAGCCGTGCTGGAGCAGATGGTGGAGGAAATCACGCTCGATCAGGTCATCGCGAAGGCACACGCGCTGATGGCTGGCGCGGTGCGCGGACGCGTCGTCGTCCGATTGCCCCCCGGCGCGTAACGGGTCGTCATACGCCCGGCATAGAATCGCCGGCGTTCAACGTAGTTTGATGTCATGTTGTTGACCATTTTTCTGTTTCTGCACCTGGTGGCGACCTGCGCCGCGATAGGCACAATTTTCATTGCTGACCTGCGCCTTGTGGCGAAGCTGATGGACTACCGGGTGGTGATTCCAACACCACAGCGTTTCGAGACGATCATGATCACGTTCTCGCTGGTGTTGCTGTATCTCACCGGCGGGGTGCTGATCGCAGTCGGTTTGGGGTCCGACCCGCTGTATCTGGACAACGCGAAATTGCAGGGGAAATTGCTGCTGGTTGCTGTGCTGACGGCGAACGCCTTTGTCTTGCACTTCGTGTTGTTTCCATTGCTCCGGCGTGGCGAGCCGGTCGCCACCTGGTCACACGGCCGCATGTTGCTGGTATCGGCGACGGTGTCCTTGTCCAGCAGTTTATGGCTGTACTGTGCGTTTCTGGGCGTGGCGCGGATCTGGAATTTTTCCGTCAGCCTGCCCTTTGTTCTGGCAGTGGCCTTGGGTGCATGGGCCGTCGGTTTCGTCATGGTCCGCGCGACTTTGGCGCTGGCGTCGCGGGAAGCGCCAAAACCGGAGCGAGATTGGGTCGATTCGACCATTGCCCGAATAAGTGACTTCGCGCGTATCGCAGCAGACAGGCACCCAGGCAGCAGCAAGGGGCGAGCCCGTAGTGCCAACGAGCATGATTTTGGCCGGCGACTGGCGGACCGGCGGGTATCCGGGCCATCCGACCGGCGCAGTGGCCGCTGATGGCCGTGTCAGTCGACGCGTAAGGCCAGGCAACCGGTCCATGCAGGCTACAACCGACAGAGGCGTGCCCGATACCACGGCGCTGCGCCAGATCACCGAGCTGCCGGGGCCGCGTGGCTGGCCGGTAGTTGGCAACCTGCTGCAGCTCGACCGGGATCGCGTGCATGCAACGGTCGAGCAGTGGGCGCTGCAGTATGGCCCGCTGTTTCAGATCAAACTCGGGGCCACCCGGTTCCTGGTGGTGGCGGATCACCAGGCGATTGCCGGCATGCTGCGGGACCGTCCCGAGGGGTTCCGACGCCCACCGCGTCTGGAAGTCATCTGGAACGAGATGGGTTTGGCACCCGGTGTTTTTGGCGCCAACGGCGAGGCTTGGCGTCGGCAACGGCGCATGGTGATGGCCGGTTTTGATCCGGGCCACGTGCGGGCTTATTTTCCGGCCCTGTGCCGCGTCACCGAGCGTTTGTGTGCACGCTGGCAGAAGGCGGCGCGGCTGGACATGCAGATAGACCTGCAGGCCGACTTGATGCGTTTCACCGTGGACGCCATAGCCGGGCTGGCCTTTGGCAAGGAGATGCACACACTGGAGTCCGACGACGAAGTGATCCAGCGCCATCTGGACAAGCTGTTTCCCGCCGTCGCACGCCGCATGCTGGCGCCGTTTCCCTATTGGCGCACCCTGCGTTTGCCGGCCGACTACCGGCTGGCGGCCGATGTGCGCGCTGTCAACCATGCGGTGCAGGGCTTCATCCATGATGCGCGGGAGCGACTGGGTGCGCAGCCGGCACTGCGACTACAGCCGTCCAATCTGCTGGAGGCAATGCTGCTTGCCGCCGACCTTCCTGACAGTGGTGTGGACGACCGCGACGTGGCTGGCAACGTGCTGACCATGCTGCTGGCGGGCGAAGACACGACCGCCAACACCATCGCGTGGATGCTGCACCTGCTGCATGCCAACCCATCGACCCTGGAGCGTGCGCGCGATGAAGTGCGAGCGATCTCGGCAACGGGCGGGGTGCACGGTGCGGGCTTTTCGTTGGCACAACTCGACCAGCTTGAATTTGTGGAAGCCTGTATCCACGAGACCATGCGGCTCAAGCCGGTCGGCCCGCTCAATGTGGTGCAGGCACTGCGCGATACCGAAGTGGCCGGCGTGCGGGTGCCGCGCGGCACCATGGTGTGGTGTGTCATGCGCCATGACACTTTGGCGCACAAGCACTTCCCGCAGCCTGAGCAGTTCGACCCGCAGCGCTGGCTGGAGAACTGCGATGGCATCGCCAGTGCCACTGCCGCCAAACGCGTCTCGATGCCTTTTGGTGCCGGTCCCCGTGTCTGCCCGGGGCGTTTTCTGGCCCTGCTGGAGATGAAGATGGTACTGGCCATGTTGCTGATCCATTTCGAGATCGTGTCGGTTTACGTCGATGGTGCAGCCTTGCCGCGCGAACACCTGGCGTTCACGATGGCACCCGTGGGATTGAAGATGGTCCTGCGCGAGCGCGACTGAGAGGCAACATCGAAAACCGGGTGCTGTCAGCCTGTTGCAAGTTCGCAGGACACAATCGGATGGTCCATTCGCCACCGTTACCGAGCCCAGACCATGACGCTGTACCAGGATTTCCACCACCGCTCACTGCATGATCGCGACGCCTTCTGGAGCGAGCAGTCGCGCCTGATCGATTGGCAATCCCCGCCCACGCGTATCTGCGACTACGACAATCCGCCGTTCGCGCGCTGGTTTGTGGGCGGAACCACCAACCTGTGCCACAACGCCGTCGATCGCCATCTGGCGCAACGCGCGCAGCAGCCGGCGCTCATCGCCGTATCGACCGAAACAGGCACGGAAGTCGTCTACAGCTTTGCCCAATTGCATGCCGAGGTGCAACGCATGGCGTCGTGTATGCGCGGCCTCGGCGTGACCAAGGGTGACCGGGTGCTGATTTACATGCCCATGGTTGCCGAGGCCGCCTTCGCCATGCTGGCATGTGCCCGCATCGGCGCCATCCATTGTGTGGTGTTCGGCGGCTTTGCCTCCGGATCGCTGGCTTCACGTATCGAAGATGCGCAGCCGGTGCTGGTGGTCAGTGCGGATGCCGGTTCGCGCGGTGGCAAGGTGGTGGAGTACAAGCCCCTGCTGGACGAAGCGATCCGCCTGTCCAGCCACAAGCCTGCGGCAGTGCTGCTGACCGACCGCAAGCTGGCACCGATGCGCCTGGAGCCCGGTCGTGATTTTCTCTGGCA
>JANOTG010000443.1:0-20240 GCA_031416215.1 Betaproteobacteria bacterium | reverse complement strand
GCTCATCAGGCAACCTCCCCGTATTGGAAGGACGTTGAACTGCCGAGGGGCAGGGTTGTCCACGGGGCTTGGTTGTGGACAACGCGACGGGCCCCTCTGAGGCCCTGGGGCGTGTTGTCCACAACTGCGAAGCACCCGGTGGTCAACCCGTGTTCAACGCTGTTGCCGTGTTTGTGTGAGGTATTGACAAGATCGAGGAGAACGAGCGAAGGTATTGACCGACTTCCGTGCCCCTGGGGTGACTGCCTGCGGCGCTGGCCTCTCGAAGGCCCGCATGAGACCTGCAGCCCCCAGGGTGCCGGAAGGCCACGACGGGCAACAGGATGTAGCGCCACGCCTACCAAGCCAGAGCGCCGATTGATGAGCTTCCCGCCGCGCCTTCCGACACGTGTAGTCATACCGCAACTTTGAGGAGTTTGTCCATGCGTACTGATACCAATGTCTTCGCCGGCCTGGACTGGGCCACAGCCTCCCACGCAGTGTGCGTCATCGACGCCGCTGGCAGCGTGCTGGAGCGTTTCGAGGTCACCCATGACCGTGACGGTCTGGCCGACTTGATGCGCCGCCTGGCGCGCTACGGTGCGCGTGTGCGCATCGCCATCGAACGACCTTCGGGGCTGATCGTCGATGCGCTGGTTGAGGCTGGCCACCAAGTCTTCCCCATTCACCCCAACGCGGTCAAGGCCAGCCGTCCGCGCTACCGCAGCCACGGTGCCAAGAGCGACGCCTCCGACGCCTATTTGCTGGCCGACTTGTTGCGCACTGACGGCCATCGCTGGGCTGCACTGTCGCCCCAGTCGGACCCGATCCGCGCCTTGCGCGCGCTGGTGCGCGCTCGCGATGATCTGGTCGCCACCCGGGTGGCGCTGGCCAATCAGCTGCGCTGCACGCTGGAGGCCTTCTGGCCAGGTGGTGCCAGCATCTTTGCCGCTGTGGACTCGGTCATTAGCCTGGCGTTTCTGCGTAAGTACCCCTCGCCCGGCTCGGCCTCCAAGCTCACCGAGGCCGGATTGCGGCGCTTTTGCTGCGCTCAGCACTACAGCGGTCGGCGCACCCCGGCCGAGTTGCTGGCTCGGCTGCACGCAGCCGCTGCAGGCCATGCCGGTGAGCTCACCGCCACTGCAATGGCCCAAGTGGTCGGCGCTTTGGTGGGAGTGCTCGAGCCGCTGGTAGAGCAGCTCAGCACCATGACCCGTGACCTCGAACGCTTCGTCGAGTCGCTGCCCGATGGACTGATCATCATGTCCTTCCCTCGCGCCGGGCGTGTCTGCGCCGCGCAAATCCTGGCCGAGTTGGGCGACGTACGCGAGCGCTACCCAACCCTCGATCGGCTCACCTCCGAGGCCGGTGTTGTTCCCCTGACCTACCAGTCGGGCAAGTCGCGCAGCGTGGGCTTTCGCTGGGCTTGCAATCATCGGCTGCGCAGCGCCATCACCACATTGGCCGACAACTCGCGCCATGCCAATGATTGGGCTCGCCAGACCTATTCGGCCGCGCGCGCTCGAGGTTGTGACCATCCCCATGCAATCCGCATCCTGGCTCGCGCCTGGCTGCGTGTCATCTGGCGGGCTTGGAGGGACCGCAAGACCTACGACCCCCTCTTGCATCTGGGCTCTCTCAAAACAATTTCTGCGACAGGGGGTTGACACAGGATGTCTCATGGCGGCATCTGTTGCGTCGTGTTGCAAGAAACGCTGCCGTGCGACTTGCTACAGTAGCAAGGCACACTTCCGGGGCAATGCAGTATGGCGTTTATCTATTATGTGACACAGGTTCAGTTCGAATTCGGCGCCATCCGGTTGTTGCGCCAGGAGTGCGAACGTGTGGGTATCACGCGTCCGCTGGTGGTCAGCGACCCCGGCGTCAAGGCGGCTGGTTTGCTGCAGCGGGCGCTGGATGCACTGGCGCCGCTGTCGGCGGCCGTGTTTGACCAGACACCATCCAACCCGACCGAAGCCGCTGTGCGCGCGGCGGTTGCGGTGTTCCACGCCAACCGATGTGACGGCATTGTGGCGGTCGGTGGTGGTTCATCCATCGACTGTGCCAAGGGCGTGGCGATCGCGGCCCGCCATGATGGGCCGCTCAAGACCTATGCCACCATCGAAGGGGGTTCGGCGCTGATCACGGATCGCGCGGTGCCGCTGGTGGCCGTGCCGACCACCAGCGGCACCGGCAGCGAAGTGGCGCGTGGCGCCATTCTGATACTGGATGACCTGCGCAAAGTCGGCTTCCACTCCTGGCACCTGGTGCCCAAGGCGGCGATCTGTGACCCGGAGCTCACTGTCGGATTGCCACCGGGCTTGACCGCGGCCACCGGTATGGATGCAGTCGCCCATTGCATGGAGACGTTCATGTCAGCCGCCTTCAATCCTCCTGCGGACGGCATCGCACTCGATGGATTGACGCGCGCCTGGCGCTACATCGAACGGGCTACCCGCGACGGCAATGACCGCGAGGCGCGGTTGAACCTGATGAGTGCCGCGATGCAGGGCGCGATGGCCTTCCAGAAGGGCCTGGGTTGCGTGCACTCCCTCAGCCACAGCCTGGGCGGTGTCAACCCGCGCTTGCACCATGGCACCTTGAATGCGATGTTTCTGCCGGTGGTGGTCGACTTCAATGCGCAGGCGGATTCCATGGTTCAGGAAGACCGCCTCTCGCGCATGGCGCGGGCGATGGATTTGCCGAGCGCCGGCGACATCGGGCCAGCCATTCGTGACATGAATTTGCGCCTCGGACTACCTTCGGGTTTGCAGGCGATGGGGGTACCACCGGCCTGGTTTGAGCGCATCGTCGAAGGCGCGCTGGCTGACCATTGCCACAAGACCAACCCGCGGCTTGCCGATGCCCAACACTACCGCTGGATGCTGGAGCAATCCATGTAAGGAGCCTGGCCGGTGTAGCGCTCAGCCCCGTACCAGCCAGTGCGCCCGGTTGCGCGCTTGCAGCACCAAGGCCGCGTTGTGGCGGTCATTCATTGCCACCCGGCTCAGCGCCTGGGCCTGGTCCAGACCACTGGCTTGCATATGACGGGCGACCAGGCGTTGCTCGGCCAGTTCCGGCGCAAGGTCCAGAAACCAGATTTCGTCGAACAGGTGATCCACAGACCAGCCATGCCCTTGGTGCAGCAGATACAGGCCCTCCACCAACACCACCCGGACGGCCGGGTCGACTTTCACGGCATCTGGCACCGGATCACCAACGCCATGCGAAAAGCCAGGCCAGCAGTGTGGTGCGGCGTTGTCCGTGCCAGCGTCTGCCTGCAGCGCCTGCAGTTTGCGGGCCAACGCATGCGGATCGAAAGTCCATGGCGCACCACGGCGCTGCAGCGCCGCTACCGGGTCTGGTGCTGCGGCCAGTTGGGCCCGCGTCAGGTGAAAACCGTCCATGCCCAGCGCCACCATCGCTCGGCTGCCGCAAGCCAGGTTGACCTCCTGTTCCAGGCGTGTTGCGAATGTCGATTTCCCGGCGCCCGGTACACCCACCAGACCCACCAGCACCCGTGGCACAGCCGTGTTGCGCAACAGATCCAGCAAACGTGCCACCGGCGCTTTGAGAAAACCGGGTTCGGCTTGCAGCCGCGATTGCGGCAGGCTGGCGCCGATATGCTGGCGCGAGCGAGCCCGAGCCAGCTCCACCTGGCGCTGACGCTCCGAAAAGCCCAGTTTCTGTTCCGCGGTCGTGGCGTCAAAACAGGCCGGGCAACTGACCCCCTGCTGGTAGGACGGTGATGCTTTTTCCGATTCCGCCACAGGGCGGCGGCATGACCGGCAAAGAGTCAGGTGCCCGGGTCTGAGGCCCTGCCCCACCGATACCCGCTCATCGAACACAAAACAGTCTCCGGCCCAGCGGCTTTCGCCCGGCGCTACGGTCTCCAGGTACTTCAGAATTCCGCCCTGCAGGTGATAGACCTCGTCAAACCCGTGCATGCGCAGATAAGCGGTCGATTTTTCACAGCGTATGCCGCCGGTGCAGAACATCGCAACCTTGGGTTTTCGGCCGTCTGGCGCGGCCAATACGCCCCCCGGTCTGGATTGTGCGTCGAGCCAGGCTGGCAACTCGGCAAAAGTCCTGGTTTTCGGATCATGCGCGCCACTAAAGCTGCCGATCGCCACCTCATAGTCATTACGCGCGTCGATCAGCACGACCTGCGGATCGTCCACCAGTTTGTTCCAGTCCTGCGGGCTGACATACACACCGGCCGCATGGAGCGGGCTCACACCAGGCACATGCATGGACACAATTTCCGCCTTGAGCCGTATCTTGAGGCGCAGGAAAGGAGGTTCGCTGGCCCACGCAAGCTTGATGTCGATGTCGGCAAACCGTGCGTCGGCCCGCAGCCAGGCGATCAGGGTGGCAATGGCCGGCGCACTGGCCGCGATCGTGCCGTTGATACCCTCGCTCGCCAAAAGAATCGTGCCACGAATCTGGTTCGCCTCGCACAATGCCAGCAGCGGCGTGCGCAGGTCCTGAAAGTCAGGCAGGGCGACGAATTTGTACAGCGCTGCAATCAGAAATCGGGACATCACATCTGCCCTACAAGGCTTGTACCTGCCGCATGTCGGGTGCGCGCAACCAGCGCGCGAACTCGTCGGCCAACTGCTCGCTGGCGCTGGCGGCCGTGCTCCACGCATTGACCCGGCCTGCCAGATCGCGACCGTAGTGCAAGAAGTCCTTGCGGTCGGGCAACTTCCCGTTGGGCAAGGTCTTGACCCATTCCGGATTCGGCGCCAACAACAATGTCGAGTCGAGGAAATGGCTGGCCTTGTGCCGCCAGGGAAGAGCTTTATCCAGCCAACCCGGCACCACGGCTCTCTGGAAATGCGGGTACAACACCAGAGCGGCTGAGCCCGAACTCGCGCTACCTGGTGGCACCTCACTGTGACTGCGTTCGCCCGGTTCATTACGCACACCGGCGTAGTCAAGATGCAAGTGGTAGTCGGTGATGCCACCGTCCCAATAGGCGCCCGAAGGCGCGCCGGCAATGTCATGCACGGCCTGCAGCACAAATGGAATCGAACAACTGGCCTGCATCACGTCGAGGAAATTGTGTTCGCCCAGTCGCACCTGGCGTGTGCGGTAGTCCCGGGCTGAGAATGGCAGACTGGCCCCGGGCGTCGAAAAAACCACGCGTTCCAACCATGCCCCCATGGCCTTGCGGCTGACGGTGTTGGTGACTACGGCGCCGAGGTATCCGAGCGTCGTGCGCAGGCCTTGTTCCCGGCGCAACATGTGGCGCCCGCGCGACGTCATCACGTGCAGCCGGTAGCGGCCGTGGCTGAGCACTTCAGTGATTCGCCCGCCATAGAACTCCTGCAAGCTGCGACCAAACAAGGCGCTGACGTGTGCTGGTGAGGGCCGACTTTTTCCTGGGGCTGACTCATAGTGTTGCCGAATGTAGTCCGTTTCCAGGCGCTTGAAGGCCTTGACCGGGTCATCCAGGCAGGCACTTGCCATGCGCCAGGCGCCAATCGACGCACCCACCAGGTCGATCGGCTGCGAACTGTTGCTCAGCCATTCGCCAAAAAGCCACCGGTCCAATGGGCCGAGAATCAGACCCTTGGGGCCGCCCGCTGCGCCAGGCAAGGTCGCGACATCCTGCGGTCGCATTCCATAACGGGTAATCCAGCGCAGCGCCGCCGGACCGGCGTACAGGCACAGCGCGCGCATTCAACTTGCCCGATCTGTCACACTGGATTCGCGCTGGTCCAATCGATCGGGTCCTGCTGCAACACCATATCGATATCGAGCCCCAGCACCTCACCCACCGGCCCGGGAAAACTCACTGCCATTTCACGCTGGTTGTAGCCGGCACCCTTTGCGCGGGCCCGCCATGCCGCCAGGTGCAGCACTCCAGCCAGCGGTTCATAAGCGTCGTCCTGAAAGGGAGCGTCCTGATGCTCAAGTGCGTCCACGATGGGCTCCGGGAAGGACCATTTGCGGGCATACGCGGCGCCGACCTGGGCGTAGCTGTAGCCCAAAAGCCGTCGCTCGGCCTTGGCGCGACGGGCATCGATTGCCCCCACTTCGGCGTCCAGTGCGGCCAGTTGCACCGGCATGGCCATCCGCATTGCCAACTCGCCGATCAGGTGGATCATGCCGACCGTGAATGCCGCCTGCTGGTTTTGCCGCACTACGCCGGCGAGCGAGCGCGACACCTTGGCCACATCCAGACTGTAGTCCCAGTAGTGCTGCAAATTGATGCCCGGTACCGCCTTGAGGGATGCCGCCGCGGCCGACGAGGAGACCATGGTGCGCACATGATTCAGGCCAACGATCGCCAGCGACTCGGTCACGCTGTTGACACGCTGCGACATTTTGAAGAAGCCGGAGTTGGATAACTGCAACAAACGGGTGGTCAATGACGGATCGGTGGCGATCAATTGGGTGATCCGCTTCAGATCCGGCTCGTTGCATTCGAGCTCGCTCAGCAGCAGGGCCACGACCCGGGGAATGCTGGGCAGGACAAACTGCGAATCCAGCAATGCGGTCAGTTTCATGGCAGAACGGCCTGAAGGTTTGCTTTGTGCACCGCCGGATTATCCGTTGCAGCTACCGCCCCCCGAGCCTGGACAGCACAAATTTTGCAATGCTGAATGGCAATTTGCCACGCTCTACCGCGCTGGCTGGCCGCAAGCACACCAACCCGTAATATGTTCATGCGAGCCACGACCCATGGTGTCTGTGGCGCGCGGCAAATGGCGCATGCAGTAAACCGGTCAGTCTCCACATCGATGGTCCACTGATCAAGTTCCTGTCCGCAAATCAAGGGAGTTGAAGATGCCCGGCATAAGATTTTTGATCGTGGGTCTCGCCCTGGCCTGGAACGCGCCCCTCTGGGCGGCAGCGGGCGTGTGCGCGGCAGAGTCTGGAGCACACATTACCCCGGTGATCGAGCTCTACACCTCCGAGGGTTGCAGTTCCTGCCCGCCAGCAGACCGGTGGTTGTCGCGGCTTCAGTTGAAGGACGGCGCGGGTGGGCAGGTGGTGGTGCAGGCGTTTCACGTCAGTTATTGGGACTACATCGGGTGGGTGGACCGCTTCGCCAATCCGATTCACACGACCCGGCAACGACGTGTTGCGCAATGGAACAACCAGCGTCAGATCTACACCCCGCAAACGGTTCTCAATGGGCGCGATTGGCGCGACTGGCACACGGCGGGGACCGCGCTCGCGGCCAGCACCGAGCCGTCGCGCCTGCGCGTCAGCATGAAAAAGCGCGAGGACGGCCAGTTTGAGGCTGCGGTCACTGCACTGGCTGGTGCCCCGCCGAGCTGGGGCGCGTACTGGACTGTCACGGAGAGCGGCCACAGCTCCAGGGTCAAGTCCGGTGAAAACGCCGGGGAACTCCTCAAGCACGACCATGTCGTGCGCCAATACACCGAAGCCGGGGTATTCGACAGCAGCACCGGGTTGCCGCAACGGCTCACCTTGCGCGCTGTGGCGGCGGAGGGCGGGCGGGCGCAGCGTGTCAATCTGGTCGTCTACGACAGCCGCAATGGTCGTACCCTGCAGGCTGCGGCGGCTGATTGCTCAGGCTAGAACGACGGAGGCAATGCTGGTTTTCCCTGTCAGCAAAACTCCTACAAACCGTTTAGCGAAAAGGTGATTTTGCTTTGTGACTGGGCACATTAGAGTTGTACACATGGGGAATCAACCCCTGCCGAACGACCAACCTTCCCGAGCTGCATTGCCATGTACAACGATTTTTCCTGTGCCCCCTCCGACCTTCAAGATGGATATCGCCCTGGTGGCAGTTTCGGCGCCTCGGCCCGCGTCCAGGATGGCGTCCACAAGGTGGAGCGCCTGGCGTTTGCGGTGCGCCCGGTACGTAATGACGAGGATCTGGCGAAAGCAATTTTTGTTCGGCATGCCGCCTATGCGCGGCACATGCCGGGGTTTGCCGAAAAGCTGAAGCACGCCGAGTCGATAGACTCCGAGCCCGGCGTCGTGATCTTGTTGGCAGAGTCCAAGCTCGACGGGGCGGCACTCGGAACGCTGCGTATTCAAAGCAACGCCCATGCACCATTGAAGGTGGAGCAGTCAGTGACCTTGCCGCGCTGGTTGCGCGATCGGCCACTGGTGGAGGTCAGCCGCTTGGGCATCGTTGGAGGCTCGGTGGGACGACTCGTGAAGACGGTGCTTATCAAGGCGGCATTCCAGTATTGCGAGCAGGACGGCATCGACTGGGCACTGGTGGCCGCCCGTGCGCCGCTGGACCGCCAGTACGAACAATTGCTGTTCGAGGACCTGTATCCCGAGCAAGGCTTTATTCCCATGCGCCACGGGAACAACATTCCCCACCGGGTGATGGGCTTCGAGATTGACACCGGAAAACAGCGTTGGAGTGAGGCGAACCATCCGCTATTCGACTTTTTCTGCTCCACGGCGCACCCGGACATCAACGTGCAGATGCCGGACAACAGCGATTGGGGCGGGTTATTCCCGGCGCCCGATCCGCGGCAGCTGGTGCAGCCGACGACCCGGCAATCTGTCTGATTCACACAACAACCAATCGCTTTGGACGCTACTGCGACGAACTGCTTGCTTGCTTGGCTTTGACGGACTGACTTCCCGACGTAGACTTGCTGCGCCGCGGCGTCTTGCCGGGATGTGCAAGGATGCATGACTGTACGGGCGCTGCTCATCAAAGGATTATCGAGAACACAACTGCCAGCCGCCATGGAACGGCTGCTGTGGTGGCTGTCGTTATATTTCGTTCCCCTGTTGATCGCAGTTGTCTCGGTGGCGGCATTGCTGCTTTGGGACGACCAGTACAAGGCGGCTGGCGGCAAGTTGCTGGATTTGCGGGTTTTTGTGCAGGATGGCGAAACGCTCAGCGTGGCGGACGCTGGTGCACAGGTCGGGGCGGCAAAAGCGATACCTTTTTTTGAAACCAGGCGCTCCGAGGCGCCAATCTGGTTCGGATTCAAGATTGAGCGCAGCCCCACCACGGCGGCTGTTGTCGAATTTCCTTCGCGCCATGCGGTCGAAATCCGGTGTTGGGATCAAGGTACTTTGCAGCCTCTGGGTGATGCGTCGCGACGCGGCTCCAGCGCAGCACTGGAGCCGACCAAGGCCGGATTTGCCCTGCAACTGGACCAAGCCAGCCGAGAAGTCCTGTGCCGTGCTGTATTTGTCGGCCCCGCGCGGCTCAGCGCCGCGCTGTGGTCGGCCGAAGACCTGAACCGCTCGGTGATGGATTTCCACCGCAAGTCAGGGCTACTCGATGGCGGCCTGATCGTATTGGCGGTGTTCGTGCTGATGACGGCCCTCATCAACCGGCAAATTCTCTATGTTCTGTTTGCCGCATGGCTTGTCGTGACCCTGCGCATGAGCGCGATATCGGCTGGATGGGATATTCAATGGCTGGGACACCTCGTCCCCGCCGACTGGCTCACCACCGGTCGCTCGTTGACCGTGGCGGTCTACGCCCTGCTGACCCTGACCCTGTACCGCAAGCTTTTTGAAGACGACCTTGCGGGCACCAGATATGCCACCGCACTACGCTTTACACAGTGGTTATGCCTGCCGTTCCTGATCGCATCGCTGTTCGTGTCGTACCGCTACTGGTTGCCCATGATGTGGCTGATCACCGGTTCGGGTCTGGTGTTGATGGCGGTCAGCCTGGGCAACATCCTGTTGCGCACCCGCTCGCGGGTCGCGATGTGGTACGGGGCTTCCTTGGGCGTGACTTTTGTGTCCAGCCTGTCGGAGATTCTGGCGGCAGTGTCCGGCATCAAGGAGTTTTCCGGCGCCGCCAATTTCGTCACGGTCGCGTTGTCATCCAGCCTGCTGGCAGCGTTGGCCATTGCCGAGCAGATGCGACAGGAACATGTGCAACGCCTGCATGTTCAAGCAGAACTGGAACACAACTTCAAGGCCATGCCGATTGGTTTGTTCACGCTCGACCCGCAAGGCCGCTTTCTGAGCGCCAATCCGGCACTGCAGCATATGCTCGGGGACAAGGCCCTGACCGCGGGCAACAACCAGTGGCAACAACATTTTGACCAGGGTGCGTGGACACAGCTGCACCATTTTGTCTATGCCCGGCTCGAGGGTGAACTCGAACTGCGCGGCAAACGCGTGCGCAATGGCGCTGAACAAAAGCGATTCCTGGTCAAGGCCACACTGGCGAACGACCGGATCGAGGGTTCACTGCAGGACGTGACCGAAAAGTCAAAGGCCACCGAGGACCTGAATTTTCTGGCCTACAACGACTCATTGACCAAGGTGCTGAATCGCCGTGGCATTGAAAATGGATTCACTGCCGCTGTCGGTAGTGGCGATAACTTCAAGCCCGTTGCGTTGGCTTACCTCGACCTCGACCGCTTCAAGCTCATCAATGACCTGTATGGTCACAGCGCTGGCGACGAAGTCCTGCAACAGGTCTGCAAGAGGGTGAAGGATGTGGTGTCCGGCTCGATCCTGGTCGGGCGCGTCGGCGGCGACGAGTTTGTCATCGTCATGCCCGACACCCGGATGCCGCTGGCTACGCTGGTGTGTCAGGGCATCGTACGCAGCATCGGGAGCACCCCCTTTCATGTTGGTGAAAAGGCTTTTCATGTGCGTGGATCCATCGGCTTGATCGAGGTGACACCCGGCAGCCGAATCAAGGACGCCCTGTCCACTGCGGATCGCGCCTGCCGCGAAGCCAAACGGGGCCACCATGACGGGCTCGTCGTTTATGAGCAGTCGGCCCCGGCGTTTCGTGACCATGAGGCCGAATTGCTTCTGGTGGAGCTGTTGTCGACGGCAGCGGCGACGACTGGTTTGTACCTGGACATGCAACCCATCATGTCGCTAAAGGCGCCCCATGACTCGCTCAACTTCGAGGTATTGCTGCGCATGCGGGATCCACAGGGCAACCTGGTGCCGACAGACCGGCTGATAGCCGCCGCCGAGAACAGTGGCCGCATGGGTGTGATCGACCGCTGGGTCATGTCGACCACGCTGGCCTGGCTCAATACGCATGAACGTCGGCTCACCAATACGCGCTTTGTCTGCATGAACCTGAGCGGCGCGTCGCTCAACGACGAAAGATTCATGGAAGACGTGTTTGCCATGCTGGCGGCCAACTCCGACATCGCGCGCCACTTGTGTATCGAAATCACGGAAACCGTTGCGCTGCATGACCTGAACAACACGCGCCAGTTCATCGACCGCGTGCGCGCCTTCGGCGCCAAAGTGGCACTGGATGACTTCGGTGCCGGTTACACCTCCTTCTCCTACCTGAAGGAGCTGCCGGCAGACCTGCTCAAGATCGACGGCAGCTTCATTGTCAACATGAACAGCCACCCTGCCAATATCGCCATTGTCGAGGCGATCGTCAATCTGGCCGGCAATCTGGGCATGCAGACCATCGCCGAGTGGGCCGAAGACACGGCGACCGTGCAGACATTGACCGAAATCGGCGTCGACTATGTGCAGGGTTATATCGTGGCCCGGCCGCAGTCGCCCGAGGTGTTGCTCACCGCTGAGTCGTCAGCAAGTTTTGTCCGTGACGAGAAACTAGCGACATTCACCCGTATCCTGGGAAAGACCGATGACATTCGGACCCAGGTCGATCTGTTCGACTCCCAGGGAGTGCGTCGGGTGCATTGATGGCTGGATGACGCGGGTCGGCGAAGTTGCGACACCTGTGTGGGGTGCGCGATGGGCGTCCAGCCCAGCCCGCGCCAAAGTGGGGTTTCAATCGGTCGCGCGCAGTGCCTGGCGTAGTTGGGTGCCGATTTCCGGTTTGTCGGAAAACGGGTCGGTCGGATTGCGCGCCAGCACGATGTCCTCCAGCCGCGTCTGTACCGACTTGATCGACTTTGGATGGCTGTAGATGTAGAAGCGCCGCTCGGCCACCGCATCAAAAACCATCTGGGCCACATCGGCCGCCGATACCCGTCCCGAGCCGACCGCCTTGTTGCTCATGGCGCGCCCGATCAGCTGGCTTCTGGTCGGCCGCGCATCCGCTTCCTTCAGTTCCTGCGGGCGGTTTCGGTCACTCTGGCTGATTCCGGTGGGCACAAAAAACGGGCACAACACACTGGCACTGATCTGATCAGTGACCAGTGCCAAGTCCTGGTACAAGGTCTCGGTCAAGCTGACCACCGCGTGTTTGCTGACGTTGTAGACCCCCATATTGGGTGGATTCAACAGGCCGGCCATACTCGCGGTGTTGACGACATGGCCCCGGTAGGTTGCATCCTTTTCTGCAGCCTGCAGCATCATCGGCGTGAAAACACGTACACCGTGTGCCACGCCCATCAGATTGACACCCAGCACCCACTCCCAGTCCTTCACCGTGGTTTCCCAGATCAGGCCACCAGACCCGACACCGGCATTGTTGAACACCAGATGTGGCGCACCGAACCGGGCCAGAACCGCCGCTCCCAGCGCGTCCATCGCGGACGCACTGGAGACATCGACCCGTTGCGCCAGCACCTGGGCACCGGCCTCGCGCATTTCCGTTTCGGCCCGATCCAGCGCGTCTTGCTGGACATCGACCAACACCAGGTTCATGCCCAGGCGCGCGCCAATACGCGCGCATTCAAGGCCGAATCCCGAGCCGGCGCCGGTCAATACCGCAGTCTTGTTTCTAAAGTCACTTGTCATGTACGCGTCCGATGTTGAATTGCAGAAGGATTTGATCCAAGCTTACCTCGGATCGGCTGGCCTCAGTTCCCGGCCCGCCGGGCCAGTTCAGCAATCACCAGCAAGGTTCGATCCACTTCCTGTGCTGTGTTGTAGTGCACTGCGCCAACCCGGACCATGCCACCGAGTGGGGCGAGGCCGAGTCGCTCGACCAGTTCGACCGCGTAGTAGTTTCCATCCCAGACGAATATGTTGCGTCGGCCCAGTTCGTCCGAGACCTGTGCCGGTGTAAATCCCTGCAGGGTAAACGCCACGGTTGCCACACGCTCGGCGAATCTGCCTGGATCGGTGATGCCGTAGACGCGCACCCCGGCGATCCGCTGCAGGCCGGCAATCAGCCGCTCGCTGAGCGTGCGCTCGTAGTCCTGCACCGCTGCCAAGGCACACGACAAGCTGTGGCGCCGCCCATGCAGGTGTGCAAATCGGGATACATGCGCAGCACCTGCCTGCTTGCCGAGCCATTCGAAATACTCCACTGCGCCCAACACACCCGCTGCACCCTCGTGGCTCTGTGTTCCGGTCTCGAATTTGCCGGGCGCCCTGTTGGAAGCCGGCCGCACCTTGTACGCTGGCAAGCGTTCGAGCAGTTCCTGGCGGCCCCACAGAATGCCCTGATGCGGCCCGAAGAACTTGTAGGCGCTGCATGCCAGAAAGTCGGCGCCGAGTTTTTGCACATCGGTGGGGCCGTGCGCCACCCATTGCACTGCGTCGACGAACAACAACGCTCCGGTGGCGTGTACCTGGGCGGCGATATCGGATATTGGATTGACCGTGCCCACCGCATTGGAGGCAAAACCCACCGCCACAAGACGGGTCCGCGGCGTCAGGAGCTGCGCCAGCTGGTCCATCCTCAAGGTGCAATCGGCCACATCCACATCCAGCCATTTCACCGTCATCCCCCGCTCTGCCGCCACGGCCAGCCAGGGCGCGATGTTGCCGTCGTGGTCCAGCCGCGACACGATCAGTTCATCACCACTGTGCCATCCTTGCGCCAGGGAGCGCGATACAGCGAATGTGAGACTGGTCATGTTCTGTCCGAACACGATTTCATCGGGCGACGCGGCGTTGAGCAGGTCGGCCATGGCCTGGTGCGCCTGCGCGAGGCAGTCGTCGGTCGCACGCGAGGTGCGAAATGGGCCGCCTGTGTTGGCGTTGTCGTGCACCAGGTAGTGATGCATGCGCTGCAAAACCTGCTGCGCCACCTGGGTGCCTCCCGGGTTGTCCAGGTAGATGCGCGGCACGCCTTCGTCGCTCAGACCGAGGGCCGGAAACTGGGCACGAATATCCTGCAGATTCAGCACGATTACTCCAGATCTGCGCCAGGTTGGCGCAGGAAAATGTGGATGGGAATGGATAACACCGGTGCTTCACCTGCCGTAGCCCATGTCGGCACGCTCCAGAACGGCAGGAGCCGATTCGCGCTTGGCCGGCAAACGGACGACAGACTGGCGGGCGCGGGAACCCATGGCTCTATGATGCCCCATGGCACACCGATTTGAACCGATCTTGATCGAACGCTGGTTGAAAAAAGAGGAAGACTTGGTGCAGATCGATCATGGCGAACGTGGTGGTTATCTGGTCACCCCCCTGTGTGAGGAGTTCGAGGGATGACCGACATCGTCCAGGAAGTGGCGCTGGCGGAGCGCCGGATCCGCGCCTTTGTCCGGGAAACACCACTCGAGGCGTCGACTGCGCTGCCATACAGCAGTGGTGCACGGATTTTCCTCAAATGCGAGAACCTGCAGCATACCGGCTCATTCAAGGTCCGTGGCGCACTGAACAAGGTGTTGTCGCTGTCGAGCGAAGAGGTCGCGCGCGGTGTGGTGACGGCCTCGACCGGCAACCATGGTGCGGCAGTTGCCTTCGCATTGCGCCGGATCGGAGCCACCGGCACCGTGTTTGTTCCGCAGGGCGCCTCGTCGACCAAGCTCGCAGCAATCGAGCGCCAGGGCGGCACGATACGCGTGCACGGCCTCGATTCCAGCGACACCGAGGCGTTTGCACGCGACTACGCGCTGCGGACCGGCGCCACCTATATTTCGCCCTACAACGATGTCCAGGTCGCCGGCGGCCAGGGGACCATCGCGGTGGAGTTGCTGCGCCAGCTCGACCACTTCGATGCCGTATTCGTATCTGTTGGCGGTGGTGGCTTGATTGGTGGGATTGCCGCCCACCTCAAGGCCGAGCGGCCCGCCATACGCATCATCGGTTGCTCGCCGGAGAACTCGCAGGTCATGATCCAGTCGGTCAAGGCCGGCCGGGTACTGGACCTGCCGTCACTGCCGACTCTCTCGGACGGCACGGCCGGTGGAGTCGAGGCTGGCAGCATCACGTTGCCACTGGTGCGTGACCTGGTCGACGAGTTCTCGACCGTGACCGAGAGCGAAATCGCCGCCGCCATGCGCAACGTCATGGAAACACATCACATGATGATCGAAGGTGCGGCGGCGGTTGCGGTGGCGGCTTTTGAGCGGCAGAAGGCAGCGTGGGCCGGTGCCAGGGTGGTGGTCGTTTTGTGTGGCGCCAACATCAGCCTCGCCACGCTCAAGGAGGTGCTGCGTTGACCCGGGTGGGGTCCTTGCCGTGATCAAACCAGCTTGACCACCTGCTTTCCGAAGTTGCGACCCTTGAGCAAGCCGAGGAAGGCCTGCGGCGCGGCGGCAATACCTTCGGCGACAGACTCGCGCGGTCGGAACTTGCCCGATCCGACCAGTGCGCCGAGTTCGGCCAGCGCCTGCGGCCACACTTCCATGTGTTCACCCACGATGAAACCACGCACCGTCAGGCGACTCACCAGGATCAGTTGCGGAGCTGCCATGGGCAGTGGCGCGCCGTCGTAGCCGGCGATCATCCCACACACCGCGATGCGGCCAAAGGCATTCATGCGCGGCAGAACTGCATCCAGCACCATGCCGCCGACGTTCTCAAAATAGCCGTCGACGCCTTTCGGGCAGGCCGCCTTGATGGCCCGTGACAGCGATGCGGCATCGGTATGTTGCTTGTAGTCGATACAGGCGTCAAAACCCAGTTCGCTGGTGGCGTAGTGGCATTTGTCCGCTCCACCGGCAATACCCACCGTATGGCAGCCGCGTGTTTTCGACAAGGCCCCGAATGCGCTGCCCACCGCCCCGGTGGCCGCACTCACCACCATGGTCTCCCCCACTTTGGGTGCGCAGATCTTTTCCAGACCGTACCACGCGGTCACCCCTGGCATCCCGACGGCACCGAGGTAGTGGCTCAGTGGTACCTGGCTGGTATCGACCTTGCGCATGACGCCGCCCTGCTGGCCATCGACCACGCTGTACTCCTGCCAGCCGCCCATGCCAACCACCTTGTCACCGGCCGCAAAACGCAGCGAGCGTGACTCGACGACCTCGCCCACCGTACCGCCGCCCATGACCTGACCCAGCGCCTGCGGCATCGCATAACTTTTGCCGTCGTTCATGCGGCCACGCATATACGGGTCCAGGCTGAGGTAGTGGTGCCGCACAAGGACCTGGCCTTCCTCCAGTGCCGGCGTCACCGTGCTGACGAGTTTGAAGTTGGATTCGCGGGCTTCACCCACCGGGCGGTTGTCCAGCAGAATTTGTCGGTTGGTTGGCATTGTTGGTCCTGTGTAGTGACGTGATTGCGCCGGGTATTTCGGTCAATCCGGGCTCGCCGACGCCTGTGGAGCAGCCGCCGTCGATGCACGGCGCACGTAGCGGAAGGTCCCGGTGGCGTGCGCGCACAGCCGCTGGTTGTCATCAAACACGCTGGCCTCGGTGAAGGCCATGGCTTGGGTGTGGTGCAGCAGCCGCCCGCGCGCCGTCAACGGCCCTTTGGCCGGGCGCATGAAGGTGGTTTTCATTTCCACCGTCACCACGCTGGTTCCGTGGTCATTGCTGCGCGCAGCCCGCGCCATCGCCACATCGAGCAGCGTCATGCAGGCGCCGCCATGCGTGATGCCGAGCGAATTGAGGTGCTCGGGCCGGGCCTCGAAGCTGATCTCGGACATGCCCGAGTCGTACTTGTGCAAGACAAAGCCGAGATGCGTGATGAACGGCACTTCAACGCCCCAGTCCAGGGGCGAGCCGGGCTCAGCCACCGGTGACGATCGATACGCCGCCATCCACCGCCAACCATTGGCCGGTGATGTGTTTGCCGGCGTCCGATGCATACAGCAGGGTGATGCCCTTGAGGTCTTCGTCGTCGCCCAGGCGCAGCAAGGGCGCATGGGACGCCAGCGTGTCCTCACCAAAGGTCTTGAGCGTATTGGCAGTCATCTTGCTGGGAAAGAAGCCGGGGCAGATGGCATTCACCGTGATGTTGTGTCTGCCCCATTCCGCCGCCAGCGCCCGGGTGAAATTGACCACCGCGCCCTTGGACGTGTTGTAGGCAATCATCTGCATGTCGGGCGGGTTGCCGCCGAGGCCGCAGATGGACGCCAGGTTGATGATGCGCCCACCGCCTTGCGCGATCATGCATCGCTTGGCCACCAGCTGACACAGGATGAAGTAACCGCGGATATTGAGGTTCATCACCTTGTCCCAGGCATCCAGCGGATAGTCCTCTGCTGGTGCGCCCCAGGTAGCGCCGGCGTTGTTGACCAGAATGTCCACACGACCGATCCGCTGCAGCGTTTCGTCCACCAGCACGCCCATGTCGGCCTCGGACGAGCAGTCCGCCGCGACCCAGCGTGTGTCGATGCCGGCGGCCTGCAACTCGGCCGTGGCCAGTTCCAGGTCGGCGGCCTTGCGCGAGCTGAGCATGATGCGGGCCCCGGCTTCGCCCAGGGCATGTGCCATCTGCAAGCCCAGGCCACGAGATCCACCGGTCACCAGCGCGGTCTTGCCGCGCAGGTCGAAAAGTTGCTGGATGGTCCGGGTCATGGTGTGGTTGAAGTTGCGGCTGGCGAGGGTCAGTCTTCTTCACGCAATCGGGAGCGCAGATACACCAGCGCCACGCCGCATGCCGCAACAATCGCGCCACCCACGACCATCCCGAAGCCGGTCCCACTGTGCTGTTGCGACATGGAAAGACCCACCACCAGACACAGCAACCCGCCGTAGATCAACACCCATATCGCTGTTTCGACACGTGCCAGACGCAGGTTGGTGGTGCCGTTGTACTTCTTGAAAAATGACATCAGAAAGCCTCTTCGGGCAGGTTGGCGCAAGTCATGTCACGGGTTTGTACCACGTGCAGCCAGGCATCGATCTTGGGGAGTTCGAAATGAAAGAAATAGCGGGTGGCACCCAAGCAACCCACAGTCTGTGATTGTGCCGCAGCCCGGTCCGCTGTCAATGCCGCCAGCGCTACGTCAAGCCAGGTCCAGGCCAGCACTACGTGGCCGAAGGCCTGCATGTAGGCCACCGCATTGGCCAATGCCGGCTGCGGGTCGGCGTCGCTCCATGCCGCCTGCGTGGCGAGCAAAACCCTGCTCCAGGCGTCTGACAAGGCCTGGGCGTGGGCCGCAAGTTGATCCTGCATCAGCGCTCGGGCCACGGTCGCCCGCAGGCGCTGCGTCAGCAAATCAAGAGCACGCCCACCTTCCATCAGCACTTTGCGGCCCAGCAAATCCATCGCCTGTATGCCATGGGTGCCCTCATGGATCATGTTGAGTCGGTTGTCGCGCCAATACTGCTCCACGGGGAAGTCCCGTGTGTAGCCGTAACCACCATGGATCTGAATCGCCAGCGAATTGGCCTCCAGGCACCATTCACTGGGCCAGCTCTTGGCAATTGGCGTCAGCACTTCCAGCAGCAGGCGTGCTTCGTCGGCGGCTGCAGACTCGCCGGTATGGGTTTCATCCACCAAGCGGGCGCAGTACAACTGCAGCGCCAGGGCGCCTTCACAATACGATTTTTGCGCCAGCAACATGCGCCGGATGTCGGCGTGTCCGATGATGTGTATCTGCGGCTGTGCCGCGTCCTTGCCGCCTGATCCCGTGGGACGCCCCTGTGGCCGGTTGCGTGCGTAGGCCAGCGAGGCGTAGTACCCCGCCAGACCGAGCATGGTGGCAGCCGTTCCGATGCCGATGCGCGCCTCGTTCATCATGTGGAACATGCAGCGCAGTCCTTCATGGGGTCGTCCGACCAGGTAACCCACGGCGCCTGCTTGTCCGCGAACCGGGTATTTGCCCTCGCCAAAATTGAGCAATGTATTGGTGGTACCGCGCCAGCCCAGTTTGTGGTTCAGACCGGCCAATGCCACGTCGTTGCGCTCACCGGTCAACTGCCCCTCGGGGTTCACCATCTTCTTCGGCACGATGAACAAGGAGATGCCACGCGTACCGGGTATCAGCCGGCCGTCGGGCCCCGGGATCTTGGCCAACACCAGATGCACGATGTTCTCGGTCAACTCATGGTCACCAGCGGAGATCCACATCTTGTTGCCGGTCAGGCGGTAACGCGGCCCCAACGGATCACCCTCGGAGCCTGGGCCATCGGCGACTGCGCGGGTGCTGATGTCGGACAGGCTGGAGCCCGCCTGCGGCTCGCTCAGGCACATGGTTCCAGCCCAGCGACCTGAAAATTCATTCGCCGCAAACACCGATTTCTGGGTTGCTGTGCCGTGCACCAACAACAGGTTGGCGTTGCCCACGGTCAGCAGGCTGCTACCGATACTCACCGAGGCCAGGGAGAAAAATGCATTGGCGCTGGCATTGACGGTGTACGGCAGTTGCATGCCGCCCATGTTGTAGTCCTGCGCCGCCCCCAGCATCCCCGATTCCACATACGCGTGGTGGGCGTCGTGTGTGGCCTGCGGCAGGATGACCTTGTCGCCATCGAAACGCGGCTCCTCGGTATCGACAAGGCGGTTGAATGGCGCAAATTTGTCGCGCGCGATGCGCTCGCAAGTATCGAACACGGCGTCGAAGGTCTCGCGCGAGTGGTCGGCAAAACGTGCACGCCTGCACAGTGACTCGACGTCGAGCCACTGGTAGAGCAGGAAATCCAGCGTCGGTCGGAGGCTCACAGCACTTCGAACACGCCCGCTGCGCCCATGCCGCCACCGATACACATGGTCACCATGACGCGCTTGGCGCCGCGGCGTTTGCCTTCGATCAGGGCATGCCCGGTCAGGCGCTGGCCGCTGACCCCATAAGGGTGTCCGACCGCAATCGCACCACCGTTGACATTGAGCCGATCGGCCGGAATGCCCAGCTTGTCGCGGCAATACAGCACCTGCACGGCGAATGCCTCGTTGAGCTCCCACAGGTCGATGTCGCCGACGCCCAGGCCCAGACGCGCCAGCACCTTGGGAATGGCGTACACCGGGCCTATGCCCATCTCGTCGGGCTCACAACCTGCCACCGCAAAACCCAGGAAACGGCCAAGTGGCTTCAGGCCGCGCTTTTCAGCGAGGGTCTCGTTCATCACCACCACGGCGCCGCCGCCATCGGAAAACTGGCTGGCATTGCCAGCCGAAATCACGCCACCGGGAATCGCCGGCTTGATGCCGCTGATGCCTTCCTTGGTCGTGCCTTCGCGGATGCCCTCGTCCTTGGCCACGGTGACCTGTTTGGTCGTCAGGCCCATCACCTTGTCAGCCACACCCATGGTGACCGTGATGGGCGCAATCTCGGCGTCAAACAAACCCGCCGCCAGCGCCGC